>JAFQEE010000029.1 GCA_017399175.1 Clostridia bacterium
AAACCATCACTATTATACTTGGAGGTTAATCTTTTCTCTACTGCTTTTCGTGGCTTGCCATTGCTCGCCACGTTTTATTTTTACTAAAGCTTTTTTTATCCCCCGGTAGAACCGGGGGATTATATCTTTGCTAAAGACCATAAAAAAGCTTCGTGATAAATAATTACCACGAAGCTATTTTTAATTAGTTGTTATGAAAGGAATCCCTGAACTGCACCCAATTCAACTGAAGTATATTTACAGTAGTAATCAATTGGAACATGCATTTCACAAGCTTCATTCATACCAAAAATTTTGTCTGCATCGAATCCTTCACCGAGAATGTCGGCAATAAGCTCCATATCAACCTGCGCTAAGCAAGAACTTGGAGTACCAACAGAAGCTGCAGCAAATACGAGCGTTGGTTTTAAATATTTTTTCATATTACCAAAATCTCCTTAAAATATTTTGAAAATAAAAGCAAAAAGGTTTTTGAAGAATGCAATGATTCTTGTGAAGATGTTGTCCACAATAACAGGAACTTCAACATCTGTGTTATCATTACCCGGTTCATCAACATCAGGCTGCTGTGTATCTCCGCCGGTTATAGCATTGTAGTTGTATGAGTTAGGGTCAACTGTTCTTGGAGTCAATGAGAACGACCTTGCCATAACAGGTAAATCTTCACTTGTAACTACCTGCGCAGTTGCATCAACAAGCTTAAGGTTATTAACACTGAGGAGACCTGTGCCATTATTTGTAATAATAACATTAGCCATACCTGTTGAAGCGTTAATAGTAAGATATGGAGTAATGTCAAAATACTGCTCAGTAGCTGTATTTATTGCAAACTCAATAGCCTCGTCACCTGAAGCAACCTTAGCTGTAGTAGCACCATCAACTGCACGAAGGCTAATCATAACTCTTGAATCAGCATTTGGTACAGCTACATTGAATGCTACAGCATGAGAATCATCACCGCCAGTTGCTGACTGTAAGTAAATCTCATTCTGAGGACCTACTGACTGATAGTTGCCGAATGAAAGTGTAGGAATATTACCATCTTCATCAGCACTAAGCTCACCAACAACATATGCAAACAAGCCGTCGCCACCTGTAATAACACCGTTTTCGCCTGAAGCAAGTTCATTAACTATGTTATAGTATTTAGCACCCTTTTCAGAGTTAATGTAAAGTGAAGAATCGTTACCAAGAGGATTGTAAATACGAATGCCGTCGATATAGCAGTCAAGTGCAACATCTGCAGCAGTTGCAGTTCCACGATTTGCTGAAGAATTATCAGCAACAGGACCTGTACCACCGTTGAGAATTGAATTGTCGTTATACCAAACGAACTCAACCTCATTTAACGGCATATTGATACCCATATCTTTTAAGAGGTTCTGTGCTGTGTATGTCTTATTGAACAGACTTGAACGACCGCCTGTAATACCCTGAGCATTTGAAAGGTAAGCTGCTGTAACTTCAACAGTGTAATCACCGTATCCGCCTTCATTTGTGTAGCTTACGATAGGAACCTGCTTGAGAAGAGCACCGTCATAGTTTTCAGTATCAACATAATATGTATCAACCATAAATACCTTTTCGATTGTACCGTCAGCTTTCTTGATGTTTACAAGCTGAACACCTGTGTTTGCACCGCAGACTGCCATAAGGTCGAAGCCTGTACCTGTATAGCTGAATGTCATTGTTTCGCTACGCTTTGTGCTTGAATTAACAGTTGCCTTTAATACAGTACCGTTAGAGTAACTGTCGCCATTATTTGCATAAGCTGAATCGTAACCGTAACGGTCGTTTTCACCTGAAAGTGACTGACCACCGGTTGCAATAGTTGAACCCTCAGATTTCCAGTTGGATTTAGCGAGAGAACCTAATGAAGAAGCAGTAAATCTGTTTTCTTCGAAAAGTACGGTAGAAGCAGGAACAATATTGATTCTGAACCAGTCGTATGTTCCGTCATCACGCTTGATAAGACAGAATGAACGGTTTTCTTCGTTTGTATATGAACCTGATACAAGCTCATAAGTCATATCAAGGTTACCGTTAACAAAGTTAAGTGCTACATTGTCTGTTTCGCGAGATGTCTTATATGTTGACTGTCTGTTAAGACCGCCGTCAACGGAGCAGAGTGTACCGTTGATATCCGAGTCATACATCGGTAAATCATAGTCGAGAACATAAGTGTATGTCGGGATATTAAAGTATTCTGTCGGGAAGTACTTGAAGGTATCGGCTGAGTTGTATTCACCCTCAGTCTGATAAATAGCTGTTGTAGATGCATTATTGATTGAAGTATTTGTAATGTCAGCCTCTTCGTCAGCAAGCACGCCTTCAATTCTAATCTGGAGCTTTCTACCTGACTTATTCTTTGAAATATATTCCTCAGAATAGTCATATCCGCTTACAGTCAATTTATGTGAGTTAGAAGCATCATAGCTTACTGAAAGTCCGGTAGCAGAACCGCTTACTGCTGAAGATTCATCGAATGCGAAGCGTTCAACCTTATCATATGAACCCGGAACGAGCTTGTAGCTTACTTTAATACCGTCTGCAAGGTTACCGTTTTCATCAACGATACCCTTAAATGCAGTACTGAGTTCTTCACAAAGGATTGAGCTTGCATCAAGGTTTGCAAGACCTACAGCCTCGTTTTTAGCAAACTCACGACCAATAATCGGAGCAAAATCCATAAAGTTTTCAACTGTAATATCTCCGAGGTTTGAGGTATATTTTGCACCGTCAATGTTTGAACCGCCTAAATCAGTTAAGCTTGTTGCTCCGGGATACTTTGAAGAAACTGCTTCCATATATTTGTGCTTGTCAAAGTTAGCTCCGTCTTCACCGACAATAATACTATATACGAATGCACCCTTGTTTTTAGCTTCAAGTGATTTTGCAATAACATTATTTGCGGCAGTTGTTGTGTTTGATTTATCATCTGCACCGGGAACACCGTCTGACATAAAAATAATTACACAGTTTCTGTCACCGTCAGCAGTATAATCAACACCTGAAGCATTGATAATGTTATCAGCAAATGCAAGCTCCATACCTGAATTATCAGTCTGTGCATCATTACTAACATCTGAAATATTAGCAATCTGTGTTTTAAGATTTGAAGCATTTGCGCCTGCGTTCCAGAAAGCATCTGTAAAGCCTGATGATGACCATCCGTTTGTACCGAGGTAAGAAGCTGAAGCACCGTAATATGTAATTGCAATTCTGTTATCGGAACCCTGTGCTGCAATCTCACCGACAAGCTCTGCTGCTTTTGCCTTGATTGTATCTATACGAGTTGTTACATTCAGGTCACATACACCGCAGGTGTAAGTATAGTGCACACCTGTGTAAAGTGCAGCCTCACGACGGGTACCGTTATTTGTACTTGAAGAAATACCTGATTGAGCAACTGCATTATCAACATTACTGTAGAACTGGTCTCTTGTTATCGGGTCGTGAACATAACTTGCTCCGGTACTGCTTTCGCCGGCTGACTGTAAAACATAATAAAGTCCGTCGTCAGCGACATAATAAGCCCAATAATACTGCTTGTTTGGATTGCCGAAATTGTTTAATGATAATGTGTTAACCGCAATATAAACTCTATAATACTTACCGTCAGTGTGCAACATATATATCTGGTTATCAGGGTCTGAGAATGCATAACCGTTAACACCGGCTGAACCTGATGCCGGAGTTTTTGTATCATCTTCCTCGCACAATTCAGCGACATTTATTGAATCTGTTGCTGCCCACTGTCTGAGGGCTGTACCGTCGTATGTTCCGGATTTAGTAGTAGTATTACAGTCAGTAGTCTCTGTATAAGCAACAGATTGAGACCTATCCATTACGATAATATAGTCTGTAGGTCTGTCGCCGACATACTGATAGTGGTTTGGAGAAATAGCATAGGTTTCAAGGTCAATTGTGTATGTACCGTCAGCCTGAAGCTCTGCCTTCATATCTGTGTAAACACGGCTTTCATAGGTTGAAGCAGTCTTATCAACAATACGCTTGTAAATGTTGAATATACCGTGTGCGTAGAAGCTTTCGGCACCTGTTATAACAGCACCGCCAAGGACATTTGAGCCTGACATATTCAAAGCATCTGTATGGAGGGTACCCGGCTGTTCGGTAACACCTGAGTACATAGGAATTGTGCTGTTTGCATAATAATTATTGTATGCGGTATTATAGCTTTCTGTTGTACCGTCATTACACCAGAGGAAATATGTTTCGTTGTTGGAAATCCAGAATCCGCCTTCACCGTCGCCTGATTCCTGAATTCTCATATTATTTCCGCGAACGGTATTTGTTGCCATTGAAATTGTTGAAGCGTCAAAATAGAGGTTAGGCTGATTAACGAAATAGTAATCAGGAGACTGCATGCTGTATGAACTTCCGCTAAGACTGTTAATCTCCCAACGAAGATTCTTTACATCATCCTTTTCGGCATTACCGAGATAAAGCTTACCGTCTTCAATTGAATACTGTGTAATAGGGTGAGCAATTGCACCTGTGTAACCTGAGCCTGCACCGATGCTGTTCTTAGAAAGTCTGAAGCCCTTATAACCGCCGTTAGCATCAATTGCGTAAAGGATATTTTTCTGAGTAACAGGGTCCTTTACAGGTGATTCATAAACGATAAGATATTCTTCACCGTTCTCGATTTCAGAAAGGCTGTTTACCTTTTCATAATGAGTAGCCGGTGTATCTGCAACCTCAACTCTGTTTTCAAGTGCATAAGGGTTAATTTTCCAGATAACGTCAACAGGCTTTTCACAGTTACCGATAGAAGTCAAGCCACTGCTTTCATTCAAATACTTGTTGGAAGCACCCTCAAATGTACAGAAAATCAAGCCGTTAACAAAGCAAAGACCTTCTGACATCGGCATCATATCGTAGGTTTCATATTCGCTTACCTTATGTGCCTTAATAGTCTTTTTTGTATTGTTATCTTCGCTTATACTGATTTCTATATCTATTGCAGGCTGTGCAGAAAGGTCAATATCTGCTGTGATAAGCTTACTTGTTGCGCCAAAGCCGAAGGAAACAGAGTTACCTGAACCTGAACCGTATGAGCAGCTAAGGTAAAGCTTACCGTTGTCAACAACCGCATACTGAACATCTTTGATGTTATTATCAAGAGCTATGGCTTGCGATGGTGAACCCTTACAGTCAGCTGTTCCGTTTATAAGATTATTCCACTCTTCCTGGGAGTTTGAGCCCTGAAGCTTATAACCGTAAACCATTGAGTTGTAGCCTGCTGTAGCAGGAACATTATAATCGGCTGCAGCTATAGTAATACCTGCAAGGCTTGCGCCACGGTCATAGAAGTTACCCATCCAGAGATAACCCTGGTCATAGCAAACATAAGCTGTATATGCAGTTTTACTGCTGCTTGTTACAGAACCGGTTTCGGTGAATACAGCTTCACCTGCAAGCTGTATTTCCTTGTGTTCACCTGTTTCGATATCGTCAAGGGCAGAAAGTGGAGCATAAGCAATTTTTCTGTCCTTATCACCGCATGAGTAGTAGATATTGTTCTCTGAAAAGGCAATACCGCCACCATGGTCAGTGTTTACAGTACCGTCAACATTAAGGAATGAGAACATTGCTACGAAATTACCTGTTTTTGCATCAAGACAGAACATCTTACTGGATTTTGGTGTTTCGTCATCACCTGCATTATAGTATGCGGTAACAACCATCCAGTCCTTTGCCGGGTAATATGATATACCCTGAACAACATAGTCCTCTGATGCAGCAAGACCGGGGATAACCATATCGGTAGCCTCACCGGCGCCATTCAAATATTGGGCTGCGTAGTTGCCGTATGTTACATCACGGTTACTTGTAACAATTTGTGTCTGTGTAATTGTTTCACCATCACTTGTTGTAATAGCAGAAACATTAACCTTCATCATAGGAATAGCAATTGCTAATGTTCCCATAAGGATTGCCAATGAAAGCAACAACGACATAGCCTTTCTGAATATTTTGTTCTTTTTCATATTCATTACCTCCATTTTTTCAAATGAAAATATTTAACAAATCCAATTTCTGAATTTGCTTAATTCCTTATTTTTGGCTTTTCGTAACAAGATTTTGCACCTGTCTGTAATAAGCCCTCGCCTTTCGGCAAGCGTATTCGGGTACTTTTGAAAAATCCCCTGTTTCTGCAAGAGAAACTGCGGCACAGATATCGCAATTTTTACGATACTCACAGTCCTTACATTCTCTCGGCATTTTTATTTCCTCACGAGCCCTGTTCATATACTCCCAGGCAGTGTTGAAATCCTCAATTTCCACAGACGGCTGTGTCATCATTCCGCAAGGTGTCATTTTCCCGTCATAGGTAACCCAAAATGAGCTTAACCCTGCTCTGCAGGAAATTCCTTCACATTCATCTGTCAAGAACTCTCTTCTACGGCTCTGCTCACCTTTTTTTCCTGATTTGACTATTTCAGCAAGTCTTTCTTCAGTAAGGCTTTGCAGTTTGTTTTCAAAATCAACCCTTGCAGCCTCCTCCGGACTCAACCTGAATGCCTCACCGCTTGCCCTTACAGGCTCAAAAATATAGGTGACGGTCTTCATTTCGATACCCAAGGCTCCTGCATATGCTCTTGCCTTGCTCAAGTCGTCCTTATTAAGCGGTGTTACTGTGTAATTAAACCGAATGTTCACACCGTTTTTTTTCAAGCCCTCAACAGCGTATTTAACCTTTTCATAAGCGCTACCATCTCCGCAAAGTTCTTCATAAGTCCTTTCGGAGCAACCATAGAGAGTTATATTCAATCTCTGTGGAGGATACACTCTGAAAAATTCTATATACTCATCGTCAATCAATGTGGCGTTGGTATTTATATTCAAGAGAAAGCCCATTTCACGAAGTTTAAGGTAAATCTCTTTAAAATCATTCCTGACAAGTGGCTCACCACCCGTCAGCAATAAATTCAGAGTACCTCTTTTTTTACATTCCTCCGCAAGGTTCAGCCACCATTCGGTAGATTTTTCCTTACTTTGCGCCTCCTTATTGCAAATACCTTTATGTATGTAGCACATTTTACAATCAAGAGTGCATCTTGAGGTCAGCTCAAAGGTACCCGCAAGAGGAATTTTGCCCAAATCGGCTTTCATAAAAAGCTTATTTATAAATAAATTGTATGCGTTTTCCATAAACAATCACTGTTATTCGTTTTTCAATGCTAATTTCAAAGCCTTAACTGCCCGTTTATCAGGAGTACAATCAAGATGATAAACACCAACCGAACTGAGAATTCTGTTTATCAGCTCAACACACCCCACAGGCACTCCGGGAGTCTGCATATCTATATATGTATTACCCAACACCGCCTGCAAGCCACTAATTCCCGTCAGCCTTGTGACAGTATTCTGTTTGCTTTGACCCAGTTCAACTATCGCTTTAAGTGGCAGAGTTTTATTCTCACATATTCCGCTTGTTCCGCAAAAAGGTACTCCGCAAGCATAAAACCTTCCGTCAATACAGCTGACTCCTGCTTTGTCACCGTTTATTACCGTTGCTCCTGCAAACTTTCGCCAAAGCTCCGCCTGAGTACTTTTACCTGTTCCGCACGGTGCAGTAAACAAGATTGCCTCACCATCAACCTCTATATAAGAAGCGTGCATCAATAGTGAATCGAGGAACAAAAGAGACTCGGCAAGACCGATTGTGCTCCACATATAACGCTCATCCATAAGAGTTTTAAAGCTGCTTTCATCAAAGGTTATTTCTTTTTTTGAAAAATCATTCAGAGCAGTCTTTATAACCGCACCGTCAGCACAACCCATATATATGCGTTTATAAAGCACATTCTCAGCAATACAGTAATCACTTTGGTCTCTTTTTGACCATTCACCCTTTATTTCAGGTAATTTTTCGGAGATTTTGCACTCTGCAGTTATATCTGATTTCGCAGATTTTACAAGGAATTTTTCCCAATTCTCGGAATTTGCGGGAAAGAAAGGAGCGCTAATCCTTAATCCCCTTCCGCATATAGAATAATTCCGTAACATCGACTAATCTCCCACTCTTTATATTCGATTAATTTTAACACACTTTAACATGATTGTCAATTGTAAATATAAAAAGATTTTAATTATTAATTTGATTTGCTATTTTCTCAAAAATATGTTAATATTGGTAGCAACATCATAGATGAAAGGTGATTTTTATGACCAACGAAACCTTTAAAATTAAGTCAGGATATGTTTTGAGAGAAATTGAGGGTGAATTTTTGGCAATTCCTTTTGCACCCGAGCTTAATTCGGCAAATATTATTATTCTCAACCCTGTAAGCGGACTCATTTGGGAAAAGCTTCAGGCCGAATGCACACTCTCGCAGCTTGTTAAGGCAGTTACCGAGAACTTTTCAATTGATGCTGTAACTGCACAAGGTGATATTGAGGAATTTCTGCAAACACTCAAGGAAAATGATATGCTTGAATAACTCATCTCACAATTAAACTTTGCAACGCTTGATACAAAAACGACAAATTGTATCAAATAGCGTAATCAATGCCAAATTAGATACCACTATTGATACAAATTAAGTCAATAGTGGTATTGTTGTTTTATATAGTTTTTAAGCCATATAAAAAATTGGAGCGTTGCAATTGGGAATGTCATTCCCCTTTTGCAACGCTTTTTTATTTTCTCTTTCTTCACGCGTGAGAAATGATAAAGCCACAGAACATCAAGCCAGACAATGGTCTTGTCTGTTATCACTGTGGCAGATTTTCAGGTGCTGAATGCCACTATCGCAACATTATCAATAAAAACTTCGAATTGTATCAAATATCTTAGTTTTTCTATGAATATCATGCAATTAACAAGGTTGAATTTGCAAAACAGTTATGATATAATAGGATGTTAAAGTATGTGCTTAATTATGTTATATAAAGCAAAGTGGTTGATTCTTTTACAATATGGCTAAAGGAGTAATAAAATGAGATATCTACGTTTAGCAGTTGTCTTGTTATTTTTAATATCGGTCGGTGGTGTAGCATACACAGTACACACAATCTCCACACGGGATGTTACCTCGCCTGTCATTACCGCTGAGTATGATGAAATTCATATGAGCGTAAATGATAACCAAGAGATTTTGTTTGATGGTATTAGCGCCATTGACGATAGAGATGGTGATATAACCGACCAAATAATTCTGGAACGCATTTCGCGATTTTCTGAAATTGGAGTTTGTCAGGTAAACTTCGTTGTTTTTGATAAAGAAAACAATTTAGGCAGATACCAAAGAACCTTATATTATGATGACTACACTGCACCTCGTCTTCACTTTGACAAGCCTATGCTTTATTACACCGCAGAGAATATCTCTGCTTTTGACGGGATATGCTTATTTGATTGCATTGATGGTGACATCAGTCACAAATTAAAACTTGAAGCATCAAATGTTGTGGCCAGCGTGCCCGGTATTTATGAGGTAGAATTAGCTGCAGTCACAAACTATGGTGACGAAATTCGAGTTCGCGTACCGCTTAATGTTATAGATTATTCAGCAGATGCTCCCGTAATCACTTTAGATAAATATTTGGTTTACACAAAAAAGGGTCAGAGCGTTGACCCATTGACATATGTAAGCAGTGTTACTGATAGTAAAGGTAACGAAATGAACATTGCAGATATAAAGGTCAGCAATCAGGTGGATTTTTCCAAAGAAGGCTCAGGTCAAATACTTTTGGAATTCACCAACAGCGACGGAATAACCGGTGTAACATATTTGACAGTTATAGTTGAGGCATGAGAAGGTAATGGAAGAGAAAATCGTATTTTACTCGGACGAGTTGCATATTCCGATAATTCTGAAAGATATTCTTTTAAACATATGGGTAGTGATTTTAGCAACAGCAACCGTTTGTATGGGCATATTCACATATGAAAATATCGTATATAAACCACAGTATACATCTGAAGCAACCTTTGTTGTGTCACCGCGCAGTAACGGTTCATATGTTAGCTTTTATGCATCCTTAAACACTGCAAGTGAAATGGCAGAAATTTTTAGCGAAGTTTTCACCAGCGATGTGTTAAAGAGAACAATTCGTGAAGACCTCAATGAGCCGGGTTTGGCTTTTACAGTAAACGCTAGTGTAGCAGAAGGCACTAATATTCTTTGTGTGAGCGTAGTGGCTGACTCTCCGGGAAAAGCACATTCTGTAATGCTGTCATTGATGAATAATTACGGTGAGGTTTCTGAATATCTTTTTGGTGGTGTGGTATTGGACACCCTGAAGGCACCTCAAGTTGTTACAGCACCTATTAATCCGCCAAATATAACCAGAACACTTGTTTTGGGCGGATGTGCTGCTGCATTTGCCACAATATTAATGATTAGCTTTCTTTCATTAATGAGAAAAACTGTCAAGACACGCGATTGTGCAAAGCGTCGTCTGGGCGAATCTCCTTTAGGTGTTTTACCAAGAGTTAAAAAGAGTAAAATTATTCTAAACAAGAAAAGATTCAATAAGGCTCCCCTTCTCATAACCAATATGGCTACAGGTTTTCGTTATGCAGAAGCAATGTTGCAGGTGTCACATAAAATCTTTCACAAAATGCGCAAAAACAATCACAACGTGCTATTAATAACCAGTTGTGCGGAAAATGAAGGAAAATCCACCATCGCCTCTAACCTTGCGTTATATATGAAAAAGCACGGTCATCGTGTTGCTTTGGTTGATTTTGACTTACGACACCCTTCAATACAAGCCATTTTTTCCGAACAATCGGATATGCACAATATGTACGATATATACGACTGTTTGAATAACGGAATACCTGCCGAATTAGGTACCGGTGACAAAAATTTAGAAGTTATTTATTGCAGTAAGCCTTTCCGACATCCTGACAGATTTTTAACCAGCGAAGATGCACGAACATTCATTTCAGAATTACAAAAAAAGGTGGATTACATTATTTTAGACAGTTCTCCGTTCACTGTCGCAGCAGACACGGGTATGATTCTGCAGTATGCAGATTCAGTTGTTATGGTAGTCCGTCAAGATTGGGTTCCTTATAATATTCTTCGTGATGTTGCAGAAGAACTTGATGCGGAGCATGCTGAATATATGGGATATGTTCTCAATAATTATCGCCACAGCCACACTTCACACCTTCTGCAATTATTTGAAAAATCTGATAGCAAAAAAGGAGATAAATGATGAGCGATACCACCCCTCATAAAGAAGCGTCAAATGTTTTAAATGTCAGTGCTATTATACAAAACACTTTAGCAGTTTTTAAACGTATGTGGTGGCTTGCGATTGTGTTAACCTTAATCTTTGGTATATCCCTCCCCCTGATAAGCAAAGCCGGATACACGCCTGTTTACAGGGCTTATTGTTCTTTTTCGGTTAAAGTAATAAACAATTCCAATGCAGGTGATTTAAATTCTCTTCACGGAATATATTATGATAAAGATTTAGCAGAACAGCTAGAAAAAACTTTTACTTACATTTTGGGTAGTGACCTTCTTACAGACAAGGTAAGGGAGGAAATCGACACACAAGTTGCTGCAAACAACATTGTTGCCAGCTGTATTCCCGGTTCAAACCTTTTTGAATTAAGTACATATGCATCTACTCCTGAAGAAGCAGGCAAACTTTTAAATGCAGTTATGTCAATTTTTGAAGAAACTGCCCGTTATGTTATTGGTGACCTTGATGTAGACATGGTAGAAGAAGCCGTAATTGTAAACACTCCCAATGGTGCGCCGAATTTAATAAAGGATGCAATTATCGGTGCCGGAATGGGGCTTGTACTCAGTGCAGGCATATTTGTGCTCCTGTCATTTTTTCATAATACTGTACAAAAGCCGGGAGATTTGGAAAAATACCTTAATATGCCTTGGCTTGGTGTGGTTCCCGTTACAGATATAAAAAAGCATAATAATGACGATGTCGGCATCACACACAGAGAGAGCGAGTTTCGTGAAAATATACACGGTATCGCCCGCAAGCTTGATGATATAATGAAAAAGGATGGGTTAAAGGTATTTTTAGTTACAAGTACTGCACCTTCAGAAGGTAAGTCCACTATCAGTCTTGCTTTGGCAGAGGCATTTGAAAGTTGGGGTAAAAAAACAGTAATTATTGACGGTGACCTGCGTAATCCTACACTTTACCGTCGTGTCGGATTAAAGAAAAAGACACTTCCTCTTGAAAAGGCAATTAAAGGTGAGGTGCCTATAGAAGATGTTATGTTCAAGGTCACCAAAAACGAGCTTTGTCTTGTAGGTAACAGTATTCCGGTAAAACAGCCCACTGTACTCATCAACTCAAATGAGATGAGAAACTTTGTTAATAATTTAAGTATGTCGGTTGATTGTATTTTTATTGATACACCCCCATGTGAAGCCATGTCCGATGTGGCCTTATATCAAGAATATGCAGACGGCATCATTTATGTGGTTCGTCAGGATTACGCTCCCATTAAGAGCATTATAAATGCTGTAGAGAGTCTTGGACAGATTGACAGCAAAATTTTAGGATATATTCTCAACGGGGTAAAACAGACTGCTGAGGGCTATGGAAAATACGGATACGGAAAATATAGCCACGGTAAATATGGCTATGGTTATTACGGTCAATACGGCAGTTACGGCAAATACGGTTATGACAGATATAGCAAGTATGGCAAATTTGCTTACAGACATTACGATAAATCGCAAAATGCGGATTATGAGGACATAAATAACAATGAATAAGTTGATTCAAAAGATAAAAAACGGTACTGTTGCAGAGATTGCTAAAGAGCTGAAATGGATTTTTCAACTTAGTAAGAAATACACCTGGGCAATAGTTTGGTATGTTCTTTTAGGACTGTTAGGCATAGGTGCAACTTTATGTTCAAGTGTTATCAGTAAGAACATCATCGATATCGTTACCGGACACCAGGAAGGCTTGATTTTATTGGCTGCGGGAACATATATTGCCATGCAGTTAGCTAAAATTGTATTGAATGCTATTACCGGAAATATCAACACAAGAGTGCAGCTTAAGGTTAATCAACAAATACGCGCAGATATTTTTGGAAAAATAATGAATGCCTGTTGGGAACCGGTCATGGGCTTCCATTCCGGTGACCTGCTCACCCGCTCGGGACGTGATGCAGATACTGTAGCTTCAAGCATTTTAGGTTGGGTTCCCACATTTGTCGTAAACCTTATTCAGTTTGTAGGTACATTTTTACTGATAATGTATTATGACTACACCTTGGCATTGATTGCTTTAGCGAGTGCACCAATTACTCTTTTCACTTCTGCATTTTTGACGAAAAAAATGCGTAAGCATAATGAAAGAATGCGCGTTATCGCCTCAGATATGACATCTTTTCATGCAGAAGCTTTTAATAATGTACAATCCATTAAAAGTTTCGGCGTTGTTGATGCATACAGCAAGAAGCTGAACGAAATACAGCAGCAACAAAAAGATGCTGTTCTTGAACATAATAAATTTTCAATTCTCACATCATCTTTTTTGAGTACCGTAGCAGTAATCATTACCGCCATCACATACTTCTTTTGTGTTTTTCGCTTGTGGAAAGGACATATTACCTATGGTGAGATGACAATGTTTTTACACCTTTCAGCGGTGCTGTCAGGAGCATTCAGTGCTTTAGTGGGCCTTGTGCCAACAACCATAAGTGCTGCCACAGCAGCCGGACGAGTAATGGCTTTGACAGAATTACCTGCTGAGGACTGTGAACCTCTCGCAGAGGTTAATCAAACGCTCAGCAGTGGCAGTTGCTCGGTTCATATTCATGCCGAGGATATGGAATTCTCATATGTATCAGGAAACACCGTTTTTAAGCATGCTGAAATGGAAGCTGAGCCCGGTCAGATAGTTGCTTTAGTTGGTGAATCGGGTGGCGGAAAAACCACTATGCTCAGAATACTGTTGGGAATTGTTGAAGTGAAAAAAGGAAAAGTGTATGTTTGTGACACCAAAAATAATACGGTAATGTCTGTTTCACCTGCTACAAGACGGTTATTCTCATATGTACCTCAAGGTAACACACTGTTTTCAGGAACCATAGCAGAAAACCTTCGCATTATGAAACCTGACGCCACTGACGCAGAATTGGAAGAAGTTCTACGTACTGCTTATGCTCTTGATTTCATAAACGAACTGCCCCAAGGTATGTATACCTATCTCGGTGAAAGAGGCGGTGGGCTATCAGAAGGTCAGGTGCAACGAATTTCGATTGCAAGAGCCCTGCTGAACAATGCACCCATACTTCTTTTTGATGAAGCAACTAGTGCGTTGGATGTAAAAACAGAAAAAGCCCTTCTTCGCAATATATCCGAATTTCGCGGAGAGCGCACCTGTATTGTTACCACTCATCGTCCTTCAGTACTCACTGCTTGTCATCGAGTATACCGTATCAGCGACGAGAGCATAAAACTACTCAACCAAAAAGAAATTCAAGAATTTATAATGGACAGTTAATACACTTTTTCGACATTTTATGTGTTAAACATCGGGTTAATACTTGAATTCTTCTTTTATATATGTTATTTTATAAGGTAGGGAATTAGGATGAATTTTTCAGATAAACTTTTTCGTGCAAAAAGCGGATTTATACACCGAAAAGTAGCAAATGAAGATGTTCTTATTTCCGTCGGTTCAGGTATTGCTAATTTTAACGGCTATATTTTACTTAATCCTACTGCTTCTTTCTTGTGGGATATGTTAAAAGAACCACGTAGCATACAAGAACTCGGCGAAGCTGTCGCTGAAGAGTTTGAAGTATCGCTTGCAGAGGCAAAAGCTGATGTAACCGAATTTATACATATGCTTAGCGATAAAGGAATGGTGGAGGAGGAATAGATTTGATAACTCTTGATTCTATGCCCCCTCGTTATCCTATAAACGGTACTTTCGAATTAACATTACGATGTAATTTGCACTGTAAAATGTGTATGTTTCGCAGAAAGGACAGCGAAAATACCATCCTTGAACATGAAGAACTGAACACGCAACAATGGATTGATATGGCGCGTCAAGTGGCAAATGCCGGAACAATCAACCTGCTTATTACCGGTGGCGAGCCTATGCTCAGAAAAGATTTTTGCGAAATATATCGCGGCATATACGAGCAAGGCTTTATCATCACACTATATACCAATGCAACAATGATTACAGAAAAGGTCATGCAGACCTTACGGGAATTTCCTCCTCACCGTATCGGTATAACGCTGTATGGTGCAAACAATGATTCCTACAAAAAGGTTTGCGGTGTAGCGAACGGTTTTGACCGAGCCATTGAAGGTATTAAACAGCTTCGCACCCTGCCTTCAGTTATTGAATACCGAATGACGCTTATTAAAGATAATGTTGAAGATTTAGATGCAATTTGCCATTTGATTGAAGGCTTTGGTGAATGTGTGACAAACACTCTCATCGTATTTTCTCCTGTCAGAGGCGGTTGTATGCCTGTTCAGGAGTGTCGTCTTTCTGCTGAAGATTCGGTAAACTTATCAATTGGTCGTACCGTATCGAAAATTGAAGAAATGATTCCCGACTCCCTTAAAGATAAAGTTCGCATTAGAGTGAGTGAAAAATCTCACGAATGTAACACAACCGAAGAAAAGATGACTTTGTTGGGTTGTGATGCAGGTATGGACAGCTACACCATAACATTTGACGGAAAGCTTATTGGTTGTCAGATGCTGGGAGTATTTTACACCGATACTATCAAAGAAGGTTTTTCTGTTGCTTGGGAAAACTACCCCTTTGAAGTGCATTTGCCGGATGAACCGGAAGAATGCGTCAAATGTGAATACAAAAATCTTTGTAAAGTATGTCCGGCTGTAAGAATGGCCGAATGCGGCAGTTTAAACGGAGTGCCGAAGTATATTTGTGATTTTTCAAAAGCAATGAAAAAAGGCGTTGAAGGTTGAGATGAAGAAAACTTACGAAAAACCGAATATGCGACCTGTTCCTATCGTATCCGGGCAGGCTGTTGCCGATATATGCTGGGCATATGCTAAAAATGGTAAGAATTTTTACTACAATGTTCCCGGCCGTGGTTATGCTATACTTCAAATTACAAGCAGCAGGGGTTGTGACGGCGGTACTTTATTTGATATTGACTATTCAGAAGCAAACTTAACACCTGGAGAGATAGCTTCGTTTGATGCATATATGGAAAAAATCATTGCCCAAGCAAAAGCTACCGCAGGAAACAGTGCCGAACCTTTTAAAGGCTCGCCTTTCTCGTCTTCAGTTGACCCTTCCTGGAGTTAAATATGAAAAAGTTTTATAAAATCGGTCCCGTAACGCTTTTGTTACGCGACTTTCCGTTCAATAATATATATCCCTTTGCACTATGGAAAGCAGATGCATATACCGTAGCGCAAACCGAACCTGATATTACCATAAGTTATACGCCCGGCATCATTAACCCTAGTGGAAAATGTGTAAAAACCGAGCGTTCTCTTTATATTGTACGCCGAACCTTTGCTTTGCCGGATGGCAGTATGCTGTGGCAACAGGAAGATACAGAGAATGGTGAGGTAAGCTTGCAGTTTATTGTAGATGCCAAGGGTGAAAATGTGCACCTCACGGTTGACAAAAGCGAAAGCTATGGTATGGCTGCATTTGAAAGTCTTACCTTTATCGTTTTTTATCTTTTATTACACCGAGGGGTTATTACTTTTCATGGAGTACTTATGGAGTATTCCTCAAAAGGCTTTATTATTTCTGCTCCTTCAGAAGAAGGAAAAACTACACATGCAAGACTGTGGCGTGATAACAAAAACGCCTTGATACTTAATTCTGACCGCAGCTCATGCTATAAAGAAAATGGTAATTGGATAGGCTTTGGCACTCCTTGGTGTGGCACGGGTGGAGAAAACATTAACCGCAGTGTACCGTTAAAGGCATTGGTAATTCTCAAAAGAGGTAACGAAAACCGTGCTTGCCTTATTGAAAATCGTGAGATATTGGCACAAGTGTTACCACATGTTATGTATCCTGACTGGAACGAGGAACTGACTGACTGTGCGTTGTCTTTGTTGGACGAATTTTTACAACAGATACCCATTATATCGTTAGAGTGTACTCCTTGCACAGACGCAGTAGATACGCTATACGATTGTCTGGAGAGATTAATATGAAGCACACAGATATGACTCAATTGCCGGCTTCTGATTTTTTTGGTGCAGTAGAAAATATGCTGTCTGACGGTTATGATGTAGAGTTTACTGTTACCGGCAACAGTATGTGGCCTGTTCTAAGACACGGAAGAGACCGTGTAATCATTTCTTCATATGGCGACAAAAAAATCCAACCCGGTGATACAGTTTTATATTGTCCTATTCGTGAAAAGTACCTTCTTCACCGCATAATGTTCGTAAAAAACGGCAATTTCCGTGCAGCAGGCGACAACAACTGCTTTTATGACGGTAATTTTTCTACTGATTGCATCGTCGGTAGAGTAACTACCTATATTCGCAAAGAAAAGAAATACTCCGCGGATAGTTTTGCTATGCGAACATGGAGTTTTTGTTGGAGAGTTTTGTTCCCTATACGAAAAACATTGTTATGGCTTCTTCGTAAAAGAGTGAACAAAAACTTAACAACTGATGTTAAAAAGATAAATGACAAATAGTTTTTAAGCCATTTAAAAAGCACAAGCGTTGCATTTGGGAAATCTTACTTCCCTCTTGCAACGCTTTTTTAATTGATATTTAGTTGTTAACCTGAAAAACTCCTGTAATTCAAATAAAAAATAATCATATGAATGAGATGAACACAATAGTAAAAACTTAAAGAAAAATATTTTTTGAATCTTTATTTCAGCACGCGTCACTTATAAAAAACATCTTTCACAGCCTATTCATATCTTGCTTTTACATCTTCATAAAGGCTTTCAATTTCATCAAGTTTTACATAATTTTCAGCCTGAATTATAAGATTTCTTGCATCATTGTATGGTTTTGTGATTCTGCGATAAACTGAAACCCCTTTTGTATATGCTTTGAGTTCTTTTTTTGCCTGACGGCGTTCTTTTGAGGTATTGATTTCACGATTTTTGATTTCTTCAGGAATTCTTTCGTCCGGCATTATAAGATTTTCTTTTCCGTGTTTTCTTAAAAGCTTTGCACTTCTTTTTTTCTCACGGACAAGAGTAAATGCATCCGCACGAATAAGTTTTTCTTCCTTTGTCTTTTTTGGAAGTCTTTTTGCAAGTTTCTTTTCTGCTTTCCAATCAGAATAAAGATAAACCTCACCTAAAGAAACAGTTTCCCTCGCAGAAATAAGCTTTGCTCTGTATCTTTCAGTATTAAATTTCTCAAGTTCTTCCTTAACAATCGGCAAGCCACTTACAAACTCGTTATACTTTCTGATTTCTTTAATCTCTGCTTTTGCTTTTTGAATTGCTTCTTTATCTTTTTGCTTTTTAGCAAGTTTCAATACAGTTTTATCTATAACCTTCTTTTCAAGGTTGCCTTTTGCACCTTTAATGATTCTCATTGCATCAACAAGTTGTTCATCTTCAAGTTCACCGTTTCCGTAATCTTCAAACATAGCACGGATTTTAAGAACATTAACATAGCCACGATGTTTTTCCTCTGTCAAATCGTAGAAAAGGTATGGAATAAGGTTAAGAACCGCACCAACTATTGAACAAATAATGAGAACATCGAAAAGATTGTTTCTCATCTCATCGTTATAAAGCACATCGTAATTATCTTTAAGTCCCATTTTTTCATAAACGGCAGGAATCACAAGTCCTGTAAAGAAACCTAAGACTGTGCCGATAAGACCTAATGGTCCGAAAAGTCCGTCAACTCGTACACCTGTTTTCCATTGATGATAGTCGCGCATATCCGCATTGATATTTGCCATATAAACATTCTGGAATGTATTTACAAATGTGTTGAGATAGAAAATAACGCAGACGATAAGCAGGTTTTCATAGAAAGGAACCAGACAAATCATAAGCACAATATTTATAAGATTATGTGCTATAAGAAGATTTCGTTTGCCCATCCACTTAATAAGGAATGGTGCCAATGCCATTGACCATAGAGCAGCATTACCTATAATTGTGTTTGCAAGTCCCATATATGCTTGTTTTTCGCCATTGAATGCATAAACAAAAGACCAACTTAAAATCACACCGTACGAGCCTTCAAGAAATCCAATCCAACCCGCAGAATTAATTATCCAAAAATATTTGTTTTTCGCAACCTCGCGTAGAGAATCAATAATACTTACATATTCAACCGGTCTTTTAGGTAGAATAATTCGTTCTTTAAGTTTAGGGAAGAAAACAAGGAGAATAACAAGACCTACAAGGGTAAATGCAGGGTAAATAATACGATATGTCCAGATATTATTCATACCGAAAGTAAAGCCCGCAATTGTAGGTATTACAAGACCTGTAAGTGATGGTGCCAATGAATAGAGAATCTGGAAAATACTCATTACATTTGCACGTTCCTGTGCATTAGGTGTTACGACTTGTTGGAAGAAAGCCCAACCTTCACTATAAAAGCAAAGGAAAAACTGTACCAACATATACATAAACCAAACAACAATTACTTTGGTGCTGTATTGCCAATTTTCATAAGGCAACCACACAAACAAGGTTGATAATGCAACAATAGGAATAGGTGTACGAAGCATTATAGGAATAAATTTGCCACCGGGCATTTTATGGTTATCAAATAACCAACCTCTGAAAAAGGCAATAGGCATACCAACAATATTTGCAATAATAAGCATAATCTGCAAATCAATCGGTTGAAGTCCGATACTTGCACCAACTAAAAAGTTTGACGCACTCAGTACTATTGTGTGGGCAAGATATGCAGTCCAATTGACACCAAAACCTGCAATACCTATTGTAGCAACTTCTTTATATGGAACATAATTGCCCTGAGCAGGTGTGTTCCAATGCTGTTTTATATTATTAATAAGACTTCTGACTTTTTCCAATTTCTTTTTTCTCCTTATTCATAAAAGAATATTTTATAGACAAATTCTATGGAAAATATTATAACATTTTTACTGTACGAAAACAATAGGCAATACAAATAAGTATTATATATGCTTTTCTGTATCATTTTTTTAAGTGTTTTGTATGAAAATATTTACAACACGCATTGATTTTGGTATTATAAATAACAAATAATCAAGTTAGAACAAGGAGAATGTTATGACTTCAAAAATCTTTTATGAACAAATCTTTGATAACAAAGAATATTGCTCCGAGCGTAATCGTATCCCTGCCCTTTATACACTCAATGACGGAAGTGTTATGGCAGGTGCTGACATCCGTTATGCTCACGGCTCTGACTCACCCAATAATATTGATATTGCCGTTGCAATTTCGAAAGATGGTTATACCGATTGGGAGTATGTAATGGTCAATTACTTTGATGATTATGCAGATACCGTTACATCAAAAGATAGTGCGTCATTCATCGATTCAGCTATTGCTCAATCAAGCACAGGCAGAATTTTTATAGTTGCAGACGCTCAACCATCGGAGTGTGGTTATCTTCAATGTAAAACAGGTACCGGATACTGTGAAATTGACGGCAAAAAGCGTATGCTGTTAACAAAGGGTAAGAATGACGATAAATTAAGTACTTTCGAATATTTCATTGGTGATTTTAACGGTGATTTTGCTCCTGTTTTCACAAAAAGAGACAAACAAACCACAGAATATTCTGTTGACCGTGAATTCCGTATATATAAAAATAAAGAGCCACTTTATGCAGAACAAAAAGGTGCAGATGGCATTACAATTCAGCAAAATATTTTTTACAGTTGTGCAGAGTTAAAATGCTACAGAACAACATATCTCTGGATGCGATATAGTGACGATAACGGAAAAACCTGGAGCCATCCGCAAATTCTCTCTGACCAGGTTAAAAATGATAAAGAGTCGTTTTTAGGTGTTGGTCCCGGTAGAGGTATTGTTGTAAATCACGACGGTAAGGAGAGAATTCTTTTCTGTGTTTATGATAACAATGGTCTTTTCAAAGACCCTATTTTTGAAAATGCAAGTGCCATTTATACTGATGACAATGGTGCAACATGGCACAGAAGTAATAAAATCAGAATTAAAGCCGGTCTTCAGAAAACAAGCGAGGCACAACTTGTGAAAATCGAAGGAGAAAATTATAAGGCACTTCGTATGTATGCGAGAAATTTAAGTAATTATATCGCATATTCTGATAGTTTTGACGGTGGCGAAACCTGGACTGATTTCCGTGCCGACCGTTCCCTTGAGGGTACTAAAAACTGTATGGTTTCACTTATTGAAACATCAAAGAGAATTGATGGTAAGCAAGTTATTCTCTGCTCTGCCGGTGGTAGCCTTTTATCAAGAGCCGATGGTGTACTTCGTGTTGGTCTTACCGAAAGTAACGGTGATGTTAACTGGATTACTACATACCATCTGACACAAGGCTTTTATGGTTATTCTTGTCTTACAGAATTAGCAGATGGTAATTTTGCGGTTTTCTATGAAGATGAAGCAGCACATCTTAAATACACAGTATTCAGCATATCAAACAGTGGTGTAATTAACGAAATCAACGGCGATAATCTTGAATTTAAGCCCGATACATCATCAAAGAATTTGAAGGCTATAAACAATAAAAAGAGAATCTCAAATATCAAATTTAAGTTAGGTTTGATGTAAATACTTAATAAAAATAAAAGCGTTGCAGTTGGGAAATCACTCCCTTTTGCAACGCTTTTTTTGCTATCTTTTAATTTTCAATTTTCAATCTGGATAAGTTACTTGTCTGTCTGTAAATGTTTCTGTAATTTTACGGTAAATGTTACTTGCAGTTTTTTGAATTTTGCCTTTTACTGCAAATTCACAAGCCATTCTGTATGTGAATTTATCTCCGTTCTGTTTTTCTTCTTTTACGGTTTCGAAATTGAACATATCATATATACGGGCTACCCGTGTTTTGTAAGTTGAAGTGTCATTTTCGTCAACCTCTATTATGCGATAACCACATTGTGTGGAATGAGCAAGTCCTATGTAACGAGTACTCAAAGAGTTGACAATATCAATCCCTTTATGCTCTACTGCAAAGGCATTAGTGTGGTCGTGACCTGTAAAAATGCCGAGGACATCGCCTTTTTCTACCATTGCATCAAACTGACCATAATTTTCATAACCGGGACAAGGGTATTCTCTTATTGTACCGTAATTCACACGGTCAGGGTCAAACATATAATACTCTTCTTTATTGTAAAGGTGCTTGAATGCATAAGGTTTCCACGAATCCGACTTTTTGAGTACATCATAAATTTCGCCCACAATTATATGCTGAAATGCAAGAGAATTTACTACTTCACCGTTATTCTCTGCCTTGAGTTTGTCAGAGGCTCTCTTGTACCACTCAATCTGGTCAGGCTTTACACAGCTGTATCTTCCTTCTTCGTCATAATCACCTGAATCAAAAACCCAGAGATTGAATTTCACTTTTTCACCATCGGATGAAAGCACAGGAATATTATATGTACCACAGCCTGAAAGTGCTTCGCCGTCATCAACTGAAACTGAGCAAGAGAATGTGTTGTAATGTGCCATCAAATCTTCTCGTGACATTGCACCCTGCTCTGAATCGTGATTACCAAATGTTACTGCAACCGGAATATTTCTCTCATCAAAAATATTCATCAATGCATTTATCATTTTCATTGTATCTTCTGCATTATCGCAATTCACAACATTGTCGCCTGTTATCACAACGATATCAGGTTTTTCTGTGTCACACGCTTTCTCAAGCAACCAGATTGTAGGGTCAAAGTTATGGTTAAGATTGAGATGAGTGTCAGTAATATGCAAAATTTTGAGTTTTCCGTTTGAATTGAACTTAATTGTTTTATCTGTTTTGTTCCGACTGTCTGCGGGATTATAATTCACTCCGCTGTATTTAGGTCTTAATAAAGGTAATATAACCCATATTGCCATAATAATCACCAACATCAATGAAATTACTGTTTTAATTCGTTTTTTCATTGTCCCATCTCCACAAACATTAATAACATATGCCTATTTAATATAATCATTATAACACTTATACAAAGCAAAAATCAATAAATAAAAGCGTTGCATTGCCATATCATTCTGCGTTTCAGTTCAAGTTGCACACATTTCAATTCTTCATGAACTATGATAGTTAGGTGATTGTGTTCAACGTAATGCTGTGGGACTTTTCTTATAATTCAAAACAAGATTTCCGTTAATATTTTCGGCTTTGGTCAGTTCAAAATTTGAAGTGATGCTATCCATAAATAACGGCTTATCATCTTTATTCGCTATGATTGGTGCTACAACAAGGCTTAATTCGTCAATGACCTCTGCTCGTTGGAATGAACCATTTATGATGCTTCCACCCTCTAAAAGCAAAGTTTCACAACCAATAATATTTTTAAGCTTGAACAATGCAAAATTCACATCGATTTCAGTTTCGCCTGCAAATATATATGGAATATCAAGGCTTTCAAGATAACCTAAATATCTTTCGTCAACTTGTTCAGTAAGCACCTCAATAATTTGTGCTCCGTCATAACCCGGGTAACCGTCAGGGTCAATGATTTTATTTGATTTCCAACCTAATTTTCCTTTTGGGTCAAATGCAACTGCATAAAATCCTGTCATATCTTCTAAATCAAGCATAAAATCCATTTTATGACCTACATCGTGACGCACAGGCTCATAATCAGATAAATCAGGATAATATCCTTGTGTAAAACTGCTTTCTCCATAGTAACACGACCACAGATAAACCCATTACATTTAAGTTTTCGGTTAATATCATAGTAAATTTCTGTTGCATCCTCACATTCGGGACTAAACAAGAAATCACCTGTAACCTTTCCGTCAAGGGATGTTACCATATGACAGATAATATAAGGTCTGTTCATAGTTTTCTCCTACTTTCTAATATACTTTTCGTCGGTTGAATTGTCAGGCTCAGCAGATACATATCGCTCAACTCTCATATGCAAATCGTACTTTTCACGCAAGTCAATTATTTTTTCCATCATCGGTGATTTGTGGTGTATGTCGAGTGCTTTTTGATTCTCCCAACTATCAATTAAAAGGACAGTTTCATTATCATTCATCGGGAAAAAGTATTCATATTTCAAATTGCCTTCTTCGGCACGGATTTTGTCAACAATACCACTTGAAATCATTTCTTCTGCGAATTTTCGCGCATTTCCGTTTGTTCCTGAATAGTAAATATTTATTGTTATTGCCATTTTATCTTATCACCTCAAAGAATTGGAGTTTATAGGGATAATTCGTAATGCGTAATTCGGAATTAAGGAACTGCGTTGCGATTATATCCCGGCTCCCTCGTCAGAGGGAGCCAAAGAAAAACGCAATTAAAAGAGAGCGATAAATTATAATTTATCGAAATCATTATAACACTTATACAAAACAAAAATCAATAAAAATAAAAGCGTTGCAGTTGGGAATGTCACTCCCCTTTTGCAACGCTTTTTGAATATATAATTTATATTTATCCGAGTGCTACCATGCTGAAAACGAGTGCGAACAAAGCAACTGTTTCGCAAAGACCAACAACTGTGATGTACTGTGAGAAGCCTTTTCCTGTTTCAGCCAATGCGTCTGCACCTGCTGCACCTGCTTTACCTTGGAATACTGCTGAGAAAGCCATTGCAAGACCTGATGCAATACCAAGACCGATTAAGAATGCAGGGTCTGCATCTGAACCTTTCATCTGTTGCATCAAAAGGAAACCGTAAATCGTCTGTGTAAGAGGTGCACCTGCAAAAACTGTAAGAATGAATGGTGCTGCCTTATTACTCATATAACATTTTTTCCAAGCACCGATTGATGCCTGACCTGCAATACCGATACCAATTGCTGAACCAATCGCAGCAATACCCATAGCCAAAGATGTTCCTAATAATCCGAAATTCATAATCATTCTCCTTCGTTATTTAATCTGTTTGTTCATTAAATGGTTTGAATTTGTGTCCACTCCAGGACATATCAAGATGCGATGAAAATTCCAATGTATTCAGTCTTATACCGTGAACGATAACAGACAAGACATTCAGTATCATATTAAGTCCGTGACCGAATACAAGAAGAATAATCGCAATAATCATAAACAAGAAGTTTCCAAGTAGTGGTCCTGCCAATTCGTTTACGGTGGCTGCAATAGCAGCACCTGCCAGTCCGACAGCCCAAAGGCGTATATAGGAAACTATATCCGAGAAAACATTAACTACGCCGAGCAAGACGGAAACTATATTTTTAAGACTTGCAAGAACAGATTTTACAATGTTTCCTTCATAATTTGAAAACACAAAGCTTAATACAAAGCCTAATCCTATAAGTGCAATAGCAACAGTACCCACAGGAATACCACTTATTACGAGTCCGAAACTAAACACTTCAGGATTTACTACAAGGCTTAATACAAGATAGTAAATTCCAAAAAGCTGTAAAATTGAACCAATATCACCAAGCATTTTAAGTGAACTCTTGTTTCTGATTGCACCCTTTATATGTGCTATCGTCAACTGTATAAGTGCCAACGAGAAACAGAAAATCTGTAAATTCTGTGCTGTGGTAAGTCCCACTTCACCTTGTGTCCAGAACGGATGCCATATTCTGTCTTCATAGACATTTGAAATTACAGGAATTGACAAATTCTGAAGCCACTGTGGTATTTGTTCAGGGGAAAGTCCGAACCAAGTACAGGTAAGAGTTCCCCATAAAATCGTTGATAACCCGAAAAGACCTATCAACAAAAACATTGGTGAAACTGTTTTCTTTGCGACGAGCGATTTTATAATCGGTATAGCAACAACGGAACATATAATCAAACCGTATCCGCCATCACCAAAAATAATACCGAAGAAAATAAGGATAAATGCCAAGAACCAACCTGAAATGTCATACTCAAAATATCCGGGAACTGCACCTAAGAAGTCAGTTAACGGATAAATAAGACTTACAAACTTATTGTTTTTAAGTTTTGTGGGCACATCGTCTTCTTCGCAAGGCTCTTCCACAAGAAGTCCCCATGAATTTGCTTTGGCAGTTTCTTTTAACCTGTCAAGATTTTCTGTTTCAACATATCCTTTGAAATATGCAACTGAAATATTTTTGTTATCATCTGACAGTTTTTCGTCTGTCATACCCGTTGAATAAACTTCAAATTCAATTTCCTTTTCACAAGCCTTGACTGCATTTTTAAGTGCGTTTGTGTAATTACTGTAAGAAATGATTTTTTCGTCTATTGATTTAATGTTGTCACCAAGGTCAGAAATTCTTTGTCGCATTTCTTCGGTTGACATCTGTGGTAATTCTAACTTGTATGTGTTAAGTGATGAAACAAGCTCATCCTCACCGTCAAATCCCGATTTAATCAACATACATTTTACAGAATTTTTATTTTCACCTAACTTAACGGTTTTTACACTCTCGCCCAAAGAATTGTATTCTTTTTCAGGCATTTCATAAAATGAAATATCAACGCCTTTTCCCAATAATTCCTTGACGCTTTCGGGTTCAAGTTCACCCCAGCTTTTAAGTCGTTCAAGCTCTGTATTAAGGGTAATCACTTCTGCCTGACAGTTCTTCTTTTCATCAGTCAAAGAAGATATTTCTTTTGCAATATTCAACGAATCAGCAAGAGTTAATACTTCACCCTCTGCACCTTTCTTGTTTCCAAGTGTGAAAATTGCACTTTCAAGCAAGGAAATCTGTTCTTTAAGTTCGTTTAAGCGTTCACCCGAGCCCTCGGTGATTTCTATGTGCATCATTCCGAGTTTTCGAAGTTTTTTAAGTGTTTCTGTTTTTTTATCTCCCATAATTATGAGAGAAACTTTTTTCATAGGAACTATCATAATGCGTAAACCTCCGTTTCTGAAGATTCAGCATTACGCTGTGCTATTTTTCGTTTTGATATCTTTGAACGAACTACGGCACTAACCTGTTGGTCCGCCATATAAATCGATATTTTTTTGATATTTTTCTCTGTTTCAGGAATTTTTACCTTTTCAAACAAGTTGACTCTTTGACTGGTTGCAAGAAGTTCTGCACCCAAAAGTCTTACTTGTTCATCTAACACTTCTGCCTCTAAATCAAGTGACATTGCTCTTTCCATATGATTTGCAGCAATATCAACCCACAAAGGTGTTTCGTACAAGTCATAGTCCCCTCTTGAAAAGTCTGCACCCTCATATGTGGGAATAGCAACACCTGCAATATTTCCTTTTCCTTTACGGATATTGCTGACATTGATTATCCCGTCAGGGAATACATCCTTTTCACTAAAAACAGCAATCCAATCTCTAAAATCTTTTTCAAGTTTTTCTTTTTCTTCTCTTACTGCTTTCGCTTTAGCTTCTATTGTACGAATTTCTGCTTGAAGTTGTTGTTTTTTAAGTGTCAGAGTAGGCAAATATCTTTGGTACATTTTAAGAGCATCTTTTTGTACCTTTAACTCATTTTTTGTTAATTTGATTTTTGCCAAAACTACAGTCCTCCTTACTTAGGCCAGAATTCATCAGTAAGGTCTGACTTTATACCGGTTTCGTCTTTCTGGAAACAATCTGCTAAAATTTCCCAACCTAAATCAAGGGATTGTTCAAGTGACAAGTTAACCGACAAGTCCATCATCTTGTTTTCGAAAAGATTACCGTATTTAAGGAGTTTTTCGTCCCATTTACTCATTGAAAAGCCCATATTTTTCTTTTCCAATGTTTCCTTATATGAGGAATACATACGAATCATGGCATCCATAAGGGCACGATGGTCTTTTCGTGTTTTGCCGTTAACATTCTGTTTAAGTCGTGAAAGAGAACCGAATGGTTCAATACGACCACCTTTAAGATAATACTGTCCTTCAGTAATATAACCTGTATTATCGGGAACAGGATGTGTAACATCATCACCCGGCATGGTGGTAACCGCAAGAACTGTAACTGAACCTGAATTTGCAAAGTCAACTGCCTTTTCGTAACGTGCAGCCAACTGTGAATAAAGGTCACCCGGATAACCACGGTTAGACGGAACCTGTTCCTGAGTAATTGCAATTTCTTTCATAGCGTCGGCAAAGTTAGTCATATCGGTAAGCAATACCAATACATCCTTATCCTGCAAAGCAAACTGCTCGGCAACAGCCAGTACCATATCAGGAATCATCATACATTCAACAGTAGGGTCAGATGCAGTATGAATAAACATAACAGTTTTGCTGAGTGCTCCACCCGCTGAAAGTTCATCCTTGAAATAAAGGAAATCGTCATATTTAAGTCCCATACCACCAAGTACAATAACATCTGCCTCCGCCTGCATTGCAATTCGAGCAAGAAGCTGGTTGTATGGTTCACCGGAAATTGAGAAAATAGGCAATTTCTGTGAAACAACCAATGTATTGAACATATCTATCATAGGGATATTTGTTCTCATCATTCGGTTTGCAAGAATTCGTTTAGTAGGGTTAACTGATGGTCCGCCAACAGGCTTCATATTTTCTGTGAGTGCAGGGCCTTTATCTCTTGGTTCACCTGAACCATTAAAAATACGACCTAACAAATCTTCGCTGAATGAAACTCGCATTTCGCGACCTAAAAAGCGAACCTCGTCACCTGTTGAAACACCCTGACCACCTGCAAAAACCTGAAGGGATACAATGTCACCCTCGATTTTATTAACCTGTGCAAGTGATTTACCGAAACGAGTGTTAATCTGTGCCAATTCTTTATATTGAACATTGTTTGCTCTTACGGTAATAACGTTACCGGTGATTGATTCAATTCGATTAAAAACTTTATTCATTCTCACTCACCGTCCTTTAATAATTGCTCTGCCTCAGAGCCTAAATTACCGTTCTTTTCTTTATACAAAGCGTCTATTTCTTCTTCAACCTTTTTAAATGCATCACTTTGGAATTCTGTATAGTTCCAGTCAATGAATTTTTGACGCATACGGTTAAGGAAACTACGAGCATTGTCTTTGTTATCTATTTCATATTCACTGCCTAAAACATTAATGAGTTTATCGGTAACATAACGCTGACGCATTGTCGTGCAGTTTGCATCTGTTAAATCAAATGAGTTCTGCTGAAGATAAACTGCGTCAAGCATTTCTGCTTTAAGGTAAATAATATAGTCGGAAATGCTTGTTCCTTCTTCACCGACAACTTTCATCATAGAACCGATTTCGTTTCCGTGGTGAAGAATTTTTTTGCAATATTCAGACTTTTTGCTATCAATAACACTTTTGTATTTTGACCATGAAATAAGCGGGTCAATAGCAGGGTATTTTCTCGCGTCTGAACGCTCACGGGACAAACCGTGGAATGCACCGACAACTTTAAGTGTTGCCTGTGTTACAGGTTCTTCAAAGTTACCGCCTGCAGGTGAAACAGTACCACCGATTGTAACAGAGCCTGTGCTTCCGTCAGGTAAACGGACATAACCTGCTCGTTCATAGAATGCTGCAATATATGATTCAAGATATGCAGGGAATGCCTCTTCACCGGGGATTTCTTCAAGTCGTCCTGACATTTCTCGGAGTGCCTGTGCCCAACGGGATGTTGAGTCAGCAAGAAGAAGAACATTAAGTCCCATTTGTCTGTAATACTCTGCAAGAGTTACAGATGTATAAACTGATGCTTCACGGGAAGCAACAGGCATAGAAGATGTATTACAGATAATAATTGTTCGTTCCATAAGTGAACGACCTGTTTTAGGGTCAGTAAGCTCAGGGAATTCAGTCAATGTTTCAACGACTTCACCTGCACGCTCACCACAAGCAGCAATAATAACAATATCAACATCGGCATATTTTGAAGTTGTATGCTGTAAAACTGTTTTACCTGCACCGAACGGTCCCGGAGTACAGTATGTTCCACCCTTTGCCACAGGAAAGAAAGAGTCAATAAGACGCACCTTTGTTTCCATTGTTTCAACAGGTGCTAATCTTTCACTATAACATTTAACAGCTCGTTTTACAGGCCATTTGAATGACATAGTAACAGGAATATCACGACCGCGTTCATCTGTTAAAACAGCAACTGTTTCTTTTACTGTGTATTCGCCTTTTGGTGCGATTGATTTTAATGTATATTTTCCAAGAAGATAAAAGGGAACGAAAATCTTATGGGTAAATGGTCCTTCAGGAACTGTACCGATATATTCGCCTGCACGCAAGGTATCCCCTACTTTAGCAACTGGTGTGAACTCCCATTTCTTTTCAGCATTAAGTCCATCGGCATAAATTCCACGTTCCAAGAACCAGCCTGCCTGCTCAGCCAATACAGGCAACGGATTCTGAAGACCGTCATACACCTGACCGAGCAAACCCGGACCAAGCTCTGCTGACAACATATCACCTGTGAATTCAACCTCGTCGCCACACTTGATACCATCTGTCATTTCATAAACCTGAATTTGAGCGATATTTCCTCTTATACGGATAACCTCACTTTTAAGTGTTGTGTCACCAACTTTAACAAAGCATATTTCATTCATTGAAACATTGCCGTTGAATTCAACTGACACAAGGTTACCGTTTATGCTTACAACCTTTCCTGTATTTTCGGTCATTATATAGCCTCCAACCTATCTCCATTCATAATGGAGTTGTAAATATTTCTGTATGCGATTTCACCTGCGTTTGTGTCAAACTGTCTTATATGTGAAATCAACTTTAATTTTAATCCGTAATAATAGACAAATTCCTCTGAAAAATTATCCATTGGTCTTAAAGTTTCTAAAAATTCTAAACGATAAGAATTAAGGAATTTTTCTGCTTCCATAGGACTTTCAATCTCTATGGCAGTATTTGCTACCTTTAAAAGTTCACTTGACAATACATTATTTTCAATATCAAATGACTTTTTCATTTTGTCTGCTCTCACCTTTGCAAGTGCAAGACGCAAATTACGTTCACCGTTGTTCCAGTTTTCAATTAATGACGAACTTGATTTTTCATATACTTTTGACGGTAAAAGTGTAATTTTACTGATTTCATTCTGTATCTTTTTGCCTGAAAGTTCATTACACAACTCAAAAAATCGTTCTTCTGTAATAGGTAACGGCATATTTTCACTGATTCCGTCCAAAGACGGTAACTGTGATATCAAATAATATTCCGACATAATTATTCCGCCTCTTTCAAAAGTTTAACAACCTTTGGACTGAGATAATTTGACATCATATCCACAACAGCCTCCGTAGAGTAATCGTAATATGCACCGCCGTTATTAACTGCAATACGGAATCCACCGTCAAAATTATCATTAGCTTTAAGAGTAACGCCCTTTGAAATTTTTTCTTTAAGAGAAGACAATGCTGTTTTTTCAAGCAACTGTACATCGTTACTGTTTAAAATCACTTCAATATCTTCCACATCAGGTTTGTTTGCCCAGCTTTCAACAAAATTTACAACAAGCTGTGTCAATGAATCAGCAGAATAAACTGAATCAACTGTTTCACCAATAATTGTCTTTAACTCTCTTGTTACGCTTTCTCTGAAAGAAATGAGAAGATTTCTTCCTGCCTGACGGATAGCATCGTCACTTGACTTTACCATTCTCTCATTCTCGGCTTTAGCATCGTTGAGAATTTTGTCTGCCTGTGCTTTTGCATCTGCAATAATTTTTTCAGCTTCTGCCTTTGCAGAATCGACAATAGATTTTGCTTCTGTTTCTGCTACTTCCACACCATCTTTTTTAATCTGGTCAATAAGTTCCTGTAATTGTATTTCCATAAAGTCTTCTCCTTTTTGGTTTATTCTGAATTATAGTATTGTTTCCTTTAAAAAAATATGGAACCAAAATCCTCTGCAGTCAGCTGGTTCCATTGAATACGATATTGAAATTATTATACCATATGTTTGGTTTTTGTCAATACTTTTGATGTGCCACAAAAAGGCAAAACAGGTCAATTATTCTATTAATTTAAAAATTATATTCAGGCTATCTAAAATGAAAAATTACATCAAAAAGTAACAAATAGAAAGCACTCATTGAAAAATAGGTGTTTTTCGTTTTATTTTTATGCTTTGTGACAAAGACTATTAGTAGTATTTTATTATTCAAATTAAACAAGAAAATAATATGAAATATTTATATATTTTACTGATATTTTTGATTGACAGGTTAAGTGTTGTATGATATAATTATTCCAATAAATGAATACCTTATATTGACATACAACTTATTAGTCTTGCCATTATTTTGAGCGGGACATTTTTTTAAGTAGAAAGGAGATTAATATGACTGCGAAAACTAAAATAAGTATTATTTCTGCTTCCTTAGATTCTCATTTTGTTGACGATATTGGTATTTCTATTTCTAATTTTGATTTTTCAGGTATTGATTTTTCCCGTTGTGTGGTTTTTCCTGGTTTCTGTGATGTGCATGTGCATTTCAGGGAGCCAGGTTTTTTTTATAAAGAAACCATTGCTTCAGGAAGTCTTGCATCTGCAAGAGGCGGATATACTGCTGTCTGCACTATGCCGAACTTAAATCCTGTACCTGACAGTACAGAGAATTTGATAATTCAAAGAAATATAATTGAAGATTCAGCGTGTATTCATGTTTATCCCTATGGCTCTATAACAGTAGGTCAAAAGGGTGAGGAACTTGCTGATTTGAATGGTATGGCACCTGATGTTGTCGGCTTTTCTGATGACGGCAGAGGTGTTCAGTCCGACGAAATGATGCGGGAAGCTATGAAAAGAGCCAAAGCATTGAACAAGCCTATTGTTGCTCACTGCGAAGTAAATGAGCTGCTTCGTGGCGGTTATATTCACGATGGCGAATATGCAGCCCGTCACGGACATCGCGGAATCTGCTCTGAAAGTGAGTGGGTTCAGATTGCAAGGGATATCGAACTTGTAAAAGAAATCGGTGTGAAATATCATGTTTGCCACATATCCACCAAAGAAAGTGTAGATATTATCCGTAAGGCAAAGGCAGAGGGTGTAGATATAACTTGTGAAACAGGACCCCATTACCTTGTAATGGACGATTCAATGCTTCAGGAAGATGGCAGATTTAAAATGAATCCACCTTTAAGAAATAAAGAGGACAGAGATGCTCTTGTTAAAGGAATCATTGACGGTACTATTGATATGATTGCTACTGACCACGCACCTCACTCCGCTGAAGAAAAGTCAAAAGGTCTTGAAAAAAGTGCTTTCGGCGTAGTCGGTATTGAAACAGCATTCCCGATTATGTACACATATCTTGTAAAAACCGGCATTATTACTATGGAACGACTTGTGGAGCTTATGGTTATCAACCCAAGAAAACGCTTTGAAATCCCGCTTGGTTGTGACTACTCCATATGGGATTTACAAGATGAATACACAGTTGACCCTGCAGAATTTATTTCTATGGGTAAAGCAACACCTTTTGAGGGTTGGAAAGTCAACGGTCGATGCCTTGCTACCGTATGTGACGGAAAAATCGTATATAAAAAGTAATTTTATCAAATTGATTTAATATATTATGAGAATTTCAGGAGGAAATAACTAATGGCTAAAAGAACAGACATCAAAAAAATTCTTATTATCGGCTCAGGCCCTATCGTTATCGGACAGGCTGCCGAATTTGACTATGCAGGTACTCAGGCTTGTCTTGCACTTAAGGAAGAGGGCTATGAGGTTGTTCTTTGCAACTCTAACCCTGCAACTATTATGACTGACACTATTATTGCTGATAAGGTATATATGGAACCTTTGACTCTTGAATATGTGGCAAAAATCATTCGCCACGAGCGTCCTGATGCTATTATTCCCGGTATCGGCGGTCAGACAGGTCTTAACCTTGCTATGCAGCTTGAGAAAAAAGGTATTCTTAAAGAATGCTGTGTTGAACTTCTTGGTACTTCAAGTGCATCTATTGAACGTGCAGAAGACCGTGAAATGTTCAAAGAACTTTGCGAATCTATCGGCGAACCTGTTATTCCTTCAGAAATCACATACTCTTTAGAAGAAGCAAAAGCAGCAGCTAACCGTATCGGTTATCCTGTTGTTCTTCGTCCTGCTTTCACTCTTGGTGGTACAGGTGGCGGCTTTGCATACAACGATGAAGAACTTATGGAAATCGGTGTTAATGCATTTAACCTTTCCCCTGTTCATCAAGTTCTTATTGAAAAATCTGTTAAGGGTTATAAAGAAATCGAATTTGAAGTTATGCGTGACACAAACGACCACGCTATCACAATCTGTGGTATGGAAAATATCGACCCTGTTGGTGTTCATACAGGTGACTCTTGCGTTGTAGCACCTATTATGACACTCAGCAAAGAAGACGAAAAGATGCTCAACGATTCAGCCATCAAGCTTATCAAAGAGCTTAAGATTGAAGGCGGTTGTAATGTTCAGTTCGCTCTCAATCCTAACTCTTCAGAATATTACCTTATCGAAGTTAACCCTCGAGTTTCTCGTTCATCTGCACTTGCATCAAAGGCTTCAGGTTATCCGATTGCTCGTGTTACAGCAAAGATTGCTGTTGGTATGGCTCTTGAAGATATTCAGATTGCAAATACAAATGCTGCTTTTGAACCAAAACTTGACTATGTTATCGCAAAATTACCTCGTTTTCCATTTGATAAGTTTGCTTCTGCTACCAACAAACTTGGTACTCAGATGAAGGCCACAGGTGAAGTCATGGGTATCGGTTCAAATCTTGAAGAAGCTCTTCTTAAAGGTATCCGTTCTCTTGAAATCGGTGCTAACCACCTTTACCTTTCAAAATTCGATAATATGAGCGTTGATGAACTTCTTGAATATATCAAGGAATTCCGTTCTGACAACATTTTCGCGATTGCAGAACTTCTCTATCACGGTGTTTCTGTTGAAAAGATTCACGAAATCACTATGATTACTCCATTTTTCCTTGAAGCTATTAAAAACATTATTGATATGGAAGAAACTCTTCGCGTTAATAAAGATGTTGAAACTCTTACTACCGCTAAAAAGATGGGCTTTAGCGACAAATATATCGCTCGTCTTTGGAACTGCAAGGAAATGGATGTTTACAATATGCGTAAGGAAAACAACCTTTTCCCTGTTTTCAAAATGGTTGATACTTGCCATACAAACGCATACATTCCTTACTTCTATTCTTCATACACAGGTGAAAACACATCACGCTTGACTGACAAGAAAAAGATTATCGTTCTTGGTGCAGGTCCTATCCGTATCGGTCAGGGTGTTGAATTTGACTATTCAACTGTTCACGCTGTTATGACTATTAAAAATGCAGGTTATGAGGCTATTATTATTAATAACAACCCTGAAACTGTTTCAACTGACTATACAACTGCTGACAAGCTTTACTTTGAACCTCTTACTCCTGAAGATGTTATGAACATAGTTGAGTTTGAAAAACCGGAAGGTGTTATCGCTTCTCTTGGTGGTCAGACTGCGATTAACCTTGCACAGCCTCTTCATGACCGCGGTGTTAAGATTATCGGTACAGACTGTGCTGCTATTGACCGTGCAGAGGACAGAAATGCATTTGAAAATCTTCTTAACGAGCTTAACATTCCTCGTGCAAAAGGTAAGGCTGTAACAAATATGGAAGACGGTATCGCAGCAGCTGCTGAAATAGGATATCCTGTTCTTGTTCGTCCTTCATTCGTTCTTGGCGGTCGTGCAATGCAGATTGTTGCAAATGAAGAACAGCTTCGTCATTACCTTAAAACTGCTGTTGAAATTGACGAAGACAAGCCTGTTCTTGTAGATAAATATATTCAGGGACGCGAAGTTGAAATTGACGCTATCTGTGATGGCAGAGATGTATTTGTTCCGGGTATTATGGAACTTGTTGAGCGTACAGGTGTTCACTCAGGTGACTCAATTTCAGTTTATCCTCCTTTCTCAATCTCAAACAAGGTTAAGGGTATTATCCTTCAGTATGCTAAAAAACTTGGTCTTGGAATCGGCATTGTAGGTCTTTTCAACATTCAGTTTATTGTAGACGACCACGATGATGTTTATATTATCGAGGTTAACCCTCGTTCATCCCGTACTGTTCCTTTCCTTTCAAAGGCTACAGGCTACTCACTTGCTGATATTGCAACTGAAGTTATCCTTGGCAAGAGTCTTAAGGAACAAGGCTTCTTTGACATCTATCCTGAAGAAAAAGACCGTTGGTATGTTAAAGCTCCTGTATTCTCATTCAATAAGATTCGCGGTCTTGATGCTTACCTTTCACCTGAAATGAAATCTACCGGTGAAGCAATCGGTTATGACAACACAAGAACTCGCGCAGTTTATAAAGCACTTCAGGCTTCAGGTATGCACCTTCAGAATTACGGTACTGTATTCTGCACTATCGCAGATAAGGATAAGGAAGAAGCACTTCCTCTTATCAGAAGATTCTACCAGCTCGGCTTTAACATTCAGGCTACTGCAGGTACTGCAACATTCCTTAAAAATCACGGAATCCGCACTCATGTGCTTGCTAAAATCAGCGAAGGCAGTAACGAAATTCCGGATGCATTGCGTCAGGGACATATTGCTTACTTCATTAACACAAAAGACCCGGGTTCACACAATACAAATGACGGCGCTCAGCTTCGTCAGGTTGCAACAGAGTATAATGTGACAATGTTCACTTCTCTTGATACTGTAGATGCTCTTCTTGATGTTCTTGAAGAAACTACACTTACAATTTCAACAATTGATTCATAATAATAAGGGGAGAAGTTTATCTTTCTCCCCTTCCGATGAATATATACCATTCCCCTAAGGTAAAGGAGAAACTATGAAACAGAGTATTTTTGAAATCCGTAGTAATGAAGCACTTACGGATTCTGTATATAAAATGGTCCTTGTGGGTGATACATCTGACATCACTAACTGCGGTCAGTTCGTAAACATTCAGCTTGACGGAATGTTTTTACGCCGTCCTATCTCCGTCTGCGATTATGACGAGGAAACACTCACACTTGTTTATAAGGTTGTGGGCAAAGGGACAGAGGCTATGTCTTTAATGTCATCCGGCACAAAGCTTGACATCCTTACAGGTCTTGGCAACGGATACGACCTTGACTGTGCAGGTGAAAAGCCTGTTCTTCTCGGCGGTGGTGTTGGTGTACCTCCTATGTATAACCTTGCAAAGAAATTAAGGGAGCAGGGCAAAGAAGTAAAGGTTATTCTCGGCTTTAATACAGCCAACGAAATATTCTATGAAAACGAATTCAAGGCTCTTGGTTGTGATGTAACTGTAACAACCGTAGACGGAAGCTACGGTGTAAAAGGCTTTGTTACAACTGTCCTTGAAAATATGGATTACACATATTTCTATACTTGCGGTCCTGAGCCTATGCTTAAAGCAGTTCATAAAGCATCTGTAACATCAGGTCAGATGAGCTTTGAAGAACGTATGGGCTGTGGCTTTGGTGCTTGTATGGGTTGCTCATGTAAAACTCTTACAGGCTACAAGCGAATCTGTAAGGAAGGCCCTGTTATGAAGAAGGAGGAAATTTTATGGGAAGCTTAAATGTTAATCTTTGCGGTATTGAACTTTCTAATCCTATAATTCCTGCTTCAGGTACTTTTGGTTTCGGATATGAGTTTGCAGAGCTTTATGATATTAACAAGCTTGGCACATTCTCATTCAAGGGTACAACCCGTGACCCTCGCTTTGGTAATCCTACACCAAGAATTGCAGAATGCTACAGCGGTATGATTAATGCAGTAGGTCTTCAGAATCCCGGTGTGGACAAGGTTATTTCTGAAGAATTACCAAAGCTTAAAGCTTGCTTTAACAAGCCTGTTATGGCAAATGTATCAGGCTTTTCAATAGAAGACTATGCTTATACCTGCGAAAAACTTGATAAAGAGGAACAGGTCGGCTGGCTTGAAGTCAATGTTTCCTGTCCTAATGTACACGGTGGCGGTATGAGCTTCGGTACTCAGCCTGAGGCTGCTGCTGAAGTTACAAAGGCTGTTAAAGCAGTTACCACAAAGCCTGTAATTATCAAGCTTTCTCCTAATGTTACAGATATTGTTTCAATTGCAAAGGCTTGTGAAGAAGCAGGTGCTGACGGTATCAGCCTTATCAACACTCTTCTCGGCATGCGCATAAATCTTCGCACTCGTCAGCCTGTGATTGCTAACAAAATGGGCGGTTTTTCAGGCCCTGCAATTTTCCCTGTGGCTGTGAGAATGGTTTATCAGGTAGCAAATGCAGTTAACATTCCCGTCATTGGTATGGGTGGTGTTTCAACTGCTGAAGATGTAATCGAAATGATGTTGGCAGGTGCTACTGCTGTTGAAGTTGGTGCTGCTAACTTGGTAAATCCTTATGCTTGTCGTGATATTATCCGCGACCTGCCTGAGGTAATGGAAAAATACGGTATTAATAATCTTAAAGATATTATTGGAGGCGTAAAATAATGGGTAAAGATGTAATTGTAGCATGTGACTTTGCTTCTGCTGAAGCAACATTTGCATTCCTTGACAAGTTCTCGGATTGTACTCGCAAACCATTCGTAAAAATCGGTATGGAGCTTTTCTATGCAGAAGGTCCGTCAATCGTTAAAGAAATCAAATCAAGAGGTCATAAGATTTTCCTTGACCTTAAGCTTCACGACATTCCTAACACAGTAAAGAAGGCTATGGCTGTTCTTTCAAACCTTGATGTTGACATCACTAACCTTCACGCTGCAGGTGCAACTGCTATGATGCAGGGTGCTATTGAAGGACTTACCCGTCCTGACGGTACTCGTCCTCTCCTTATTGCAGTTACACAGCTTACATCAACTGACCAAGAAACTATGGAACGCGATATTCTTATCAATCATCCTATTGATGAAGTTGTTATGCACTATGCTGAAACAGCAAAGAATGCAGGTCTTGACGGTATCGTATGCTCACCTCTTGAGGCCGGCAAGGTGCACGACCGTTGCGGTAAAAATTTCCTTACAATCACTCCGGGTGTTCGTTTTGCTGACGGTGATATCGGTGACCAGAAGCGTGTTATGACTCCTGCTGCTGCTAAGGAAATCGGTTCAGACTACATTGTTGTCGGCAGACCGATTACTGCTGCAGCTGACCCTGTTGCTGCTTATGAGCGTTGTGTAGCAGAATTTTGCGACTAATTAAAATCAGATTGGAGATAGAATTATGGAAGCATATAAAAGAGAGTTTATTGAATTCTTGCAGGACGCAGGAGTTTTGAAGTTTGGTGACTTCACAGCAAAATCAGGCCGTAAAATCCCATATTTCGTTAATGCAGGTATGATTAAGACAGGTGACCAGATTACAAAGATGGGTGAATTCTATGCAAAGGCTTATTTTGATAAACTTGGCAAGAAGAACGCTGTTCTTTACGGACCTGCTTACAAGGGTATTTCCCTTTCAATTTCAGCAGCAGTTGCTCTTTCAAAAAATGGTCTTAATGTTCCGTTCTTCTTTAACCGTAAGGAAGTAAAGGACCACGGTGAAGGTGGTACATTCGTTGGATATATTCCACAAGCAGGTGAAGAAATCGTTATTATTGAGGATGTAATCACTGCAGGTACTGCTATCCGTGAATCAATGGAAATCCTTAAAAACCTTGAAGACACAAAGGTTATTGCTACCTTCATTATGGTTGACCGTAAAGAAAAAGGGCAGACTGAAAAAGGTGCTATGCAGGAAATTGAAGAACAGTTCGGTTTCCCTGTATATTCAGTAGTTGATGTTTATGACATTATTGAATATCTTGAAGAAGACGAAGCAAACCGTGAAAATGTTGAAAGAATTAAAAAGTACCTTGAAGTAAACGGTGCTAAATAAAAAGGAAAGTAAATTATGAGAAGTCTTATTGATATTCAGGAACTTTCTGTTTCTGAAATAGATGAACTTATTGCTGTTGCAAATGATATTATTGATAATCCATCAAAATATTCAGAAAAGTGTAAAGGCAAAATTCTTGCAACTCTTTTCTTTGAGCCATCTACAAGAACAAGACTCAGTTTTGAGTCAGCAATGTTCAATTTAGGCGGTAATGTTCTCGGATTTTCTGAAGCTCAAAGTTCATCATCTGCAAAAGGTGAAAGTGTTGCCGACACAATCCGTACAGTGGGATATTATGCTGATATTATTGCTATGCGTCATCCAAAAGAAGGTGCACCGATGGTTGCATCTATGAATACTGATATTCCTGTTATAAATGCAGGTGACGGTGGTCATAACCATCCGACACAGACACTTACTGATTTGCTTACAATTCACCGCGAAAAGGGCAGATTTGATAATCTGACTATCGGTTTCTGTGGTGACCTTAAATTCGGCAGAACTGTACATTCTCTTATTGGTGCAATGTCAAGATACAAAAATGTTAAGTTTGTTCTCATATCTCCTGAAGAATTAAAAGTTCCGGAGTATATTAAACAGACAGAACTTGAAGCAAAAAATCTTGAATATGTTGAAACAACTTCACTTGAAAATGCAATGCCCGAGCTTGATATTCTTTATATGACAAGAGTTCAGCGTGAGCGTTTATTTAATGAGCAAGATTACATTCGTCTTAAGGATAGTTACATTCTTACACCACAAAAGCTCGAAACAGCAAAATCCGACCTTACAATTATGCATCCGTTACCAAGAGTTAATGAAATCTCAGTTGCTGTTGATAAAGACCCTCGTGCTTGCTATTTCAGACAGGTTAACAATGGTAAGTTTATCAGAATGGCTCTTATTATGAAATTATTGGAGGTTAAGTAAAATGATTATCGGACAAATTAAAGACGGAATTGTACTTGACCATATTACAGCAGGTCTTGGAATGACACTCTATAATTTCTTGGGTCTTGACAAGCTTGATTGTCAGGTAGCACTTATTAAGAATGCTGAAAGCGTAAAAATGGGAAAAAAGGACATCATTAAAATTGATAAAGTAATTGACCTTGATTTTGATGCGTTAGGCTATGTTGACCCCGGTGTTACTGTTAATATTATAAAAGACGGAAAACTTGCTAAAAGACAGAGCATTGATATTCCTGAACGAATTGAAAATATCATTAAATGCAAGAATCCTCGTTGCATTACAACTGTGGAACAAGGTCTTAATCACATTTTTGTTTTATCTGATAAAGAAAACCGAGTTTACAGATGCTTGTATTGCGAAAGCAAAGCAAAATAAGCAAATAATATAAGCGTTGCAGTTGGGTTTTTCCCCTCTTGCAACGCTTTTTTTGTAAGTTATATCAAAATTAAACTTCTTTACCCGAATCTCTTAATTTATCCAATTTTGTGTTGCGGAAATAAAGTGCAACATCAATAGAAATTTCAATAAAGTTAAGAACATAGAAGAAGAAACTGAGGACGAATATAAACATTCCTAATTTACCTGTACCCTCAAGAGGATAACCAAGTGCCACAACCTGTATTGTTTTACGGGCAATACCGAAAGCATAACCGATAAGCAGGAAGACCTCAAAGAAAAGACTCTTTCCCTTTGCAGTTCTTGAAACAAGTGATTTACGGATTGAGATAGGCCACGAAAGACCGAAGCAGAATATGGTAAGTGCTTCAAAAAGGTCTGTAATAATATGTAAATCCATTAATTCATACTCCCCTTTTATTTGTTTTTATCAGTGTAGTTCGAAAGCAACTTTGGTGGTTCTTTTTTAATTATTTTATCAATTCATACAAGCAAAATCAATAGTTTAAAGTCATTTTATCAAGCCTTGTATTAATAGTAATATTATTATTCTAAAAATATTTTTAAAAACTATTGACTTTACCGCTTTAGTATGTTATAGTGATTGACATAAATCACAAGGAGGCAGCTACAATGAAAAATAATATATTTTCTTTTTACTTTTATTATTTTAAAAAGGGCTGCTCGTCTTCTGTGATGTCTGAGAAATAATTTTCTTGGATTAAATATGACGAACAGTCCGCAGGTGTTGTGCTTTTTGCATTGAACATATGCGGATTTTATTTTTTGACAGAAAGCGGAGGAAATCAAAATGCGAATGAATTTCCACAGAAAAATTCCTATTCCACAGGAAGTAAAAAAAGAATTTGCTTTAACTGAGAATATGATTAAGGTTAAAGCACAGCGTGACGAAGAAATCAGCAAGGTGTTTGAGGGTACTTCTGATAAATTTATTTTAATTATCGGACCTTGCTCTGCTGACCGCAACGAGCCTGTCCTTGAATACATTTCCCGTCTTCGCAAGGTGGAGGAACAGGTTTCAGACAAAATCATTATGATTCCTCGTATCTATACAAATAAACCGCGAACAACAGGTCAGGGGTATAAGGGAATGCTTCACCAGCCTGACCCTGACGGAAAGCCTGATATGTATAAGGGAATTGTTGCAATCCGTGAATTGCATCTGGCAGCATTGCGTGATTATGATTTCTCATGTGCCGATGAAATGCTCTATCCGGAAAACTACCGTTATCTTTCCGACCTTCTTTCCTATGTTGCAGTTGGTGCCCGTTCAGTTGAAAATCAACAGCACAGACTGACCGCAAGCGGAATTGATGCTCCTGTAGGTATGAAAAACCCAACAGGCGGTGACCTTTCCGTTATGATGAATTCAATTACTGCTGCACAATCAAGCCACACCTTCCTCTATCGTGGTTGGGAGGTTACAAGCGAGGGTAATCCTCTGGCTCACGCTATCTTACGCGGATATATCGACTACGCAGGAAAAAATGTATCTAATTATCATTATGAAGACCTTCTTCAGGTAAATGAACTGTATGCGAAATCAGGACTCGTTAATCCATCTGTTATTGTTGATACAAATCACAACAATTCAGGCAAAAAATATCTTGAACAGATTCGTATTGCAAAGGATATTGTTCACAGTCGTAATCAGAACGGTGATATCAAACGTCTTGTAAAAGGGTTAATGATTGAAAGCTACCTTGAAGACGGTGCACAGTCAATCGGAGAGCATATTTTCGGTAAATCCATCACCGACCCTTGTCTTGGTTGGGAGAAAACAGAACAATTAATCTTCGATATTGCAGACAAACTTTAATTGATTAGGAGTCAATCCAATGAGTGAACTTCAAAAAGCAAGAGAAACAATTAACAAAGTTGATAAGGAAATGGCGCGACTGTTTGAAATGCGTATGGATGCAGCGAAAACAGTTGCAGCATATAAACAGAAAAACGGCTTACCTGTTGATGACTTTGCAAGAGAAAATGAAATAATTGAGCGTAATTCCCAATACATACAAAATGAAGATTACAAATCATACTACGTGAATTTCCTGAAGAAAAACATCAAGCTTTCAAAAAATTTGCAACACAGACTTCTTGAAGGTATGACCGTTGCTTACAGCGGTGTAGAAGGTGCTTTTGCCAATATTGCAGCACAACGCATATTCCCTTCTGCAAGATGCTTACCGTATGCCGATTTCAAGACGGCCTATCGTGCTGTTGAAAAGGGAGAATGTGATTGTGTTGTTCTTCCTATTGAAAACAGCTTTAACGGTGATGTAGGTAATGTTCTGGACCTTGCGTTCTTTGGTTCACTTTATATAAACGGCGTTTATGAAGCAGAGGTTGTTCAGAATCTTCTTGGTGTAAAGGGTGCTTCCCTTTCTGATGTAAGAAAAGTCATCAGTCATCCGCAAGCATTGGGACAATGTGCTACATATATCGAAAAGCACAGCTTTGAAACTGAAAATGCAGTTAATACAGCTATTGCAGCTAAATCAGTTGCAGAGATGAACGATAAATCAATTGCGGCAATCGGCAGTGTAAAGGCGGCTGAACAATTCGGATTACAGGTTCTTTCTGAAAAAATTAACGACAGCGGAGCAAACACTACCCGTTTCGCAGTTTTTTCACGCTCCAACAGAAACCCCACACCGTTGGACGAACGCTTTATTATGTTATTTACCGTTAAAAATACAGCAGGCTCTCTCGGCGAGGCAATTTCTGTTATCGGACAGCACGGATTTAACCTTAAAGCGTTAAAGAGTCGTCCTACAAAGGAATTGGTATGGGATTATTTCTTCTATGTTGAGGGTGAAGGCAACATAAACAGCGAACAGGGCAAGGCTATGCTGACTCAGTTAAAGGAATGTTGCTCCAACCTGAAAATTGCCGGTTCGTTTGAAAAGGAAGTACACATTTAATGAAAAAGATAGATAAATCAAAAAAGTTTCTGATTGTCGGGTTAGGCTTGCTCGGCGGATGCTATGCAATGGCATTAAAGAAAAAGGGTTATTATGTTTCTGCCATAACAAAAGAGCAGGATGATGTTGATTATGCTGTAAGTCAGGGAATTATTGACTGTGGCAGTACTGATGTGGATAAAGAACTTGTTGAAAATGCTGATATAATAGTTTTTGCTTTATATCCTCATACATTTATTGAATGGATAAAGACATACGGTGACCTTATCAAAGAAGGAACAATTCTGACCGATGTTACCGGTGTTAAAGGCTGTATCGTCTATGAAATACAATCTTTACTGAAACCCGGAGTGGAGTTTATTGCTGCACATCCTATGGCAGGTCGTGAAGTAAGCGGTGTCCGTAACAGTGACGATTCAATCTTCAAAGATGCAAATTACATTGTAGTACCTACTGATAAAAACACCTTTGGTGCAATTGAAATATGTAAAGAGCTTGGAGAAATTCTTGGATTTGCACGAGTTTCTGTTCTGAATCCCGAAAAGCACGACGAAATGATTGCTTTTCTTTCACAGCTTACTCACTGTATAGCCGTTTCACTTATGTGTGCTAATGACAATCCCGGTCTTGTTTTCTATACAGGTGACTCATTCAGAGATTTGACAAGAATCGCAAATATCAATGATGATATGTGGAGCGAGTTGTTTTTATCCAACCGTGAAGCATTACTTAAAGAAATGGAAAAATACAGAAACACATTTAATCGATTGTATGAATGCGTTAAAAACAACGACCGCGAAGAAATGCGTAGTATGATGCGAATCTCTACCGAACGACGCGCTGAATTCAATAAAAGATATCAGGATTTATAATATTAAAGAGGTAACACGGATTTTGTCCGTATTACCTCTTTTTTCTATCATATTAAGGAAGAATGTTACCTGCGGCACGATAAATTTCATACCATTCTTCACGAGTTATCTGAATATCACTTGCCTTTAAGCAATCAGAAAGTCGTGTAAGATTTGTTGTGCCTGTAACAGGTTGCATTTTTGCAGGATGACGAAGAATCCACGCAAATGCCATTGTCGTTTTTGATACGCCGTATTTATCCCCTATTCTCTGTAAGGCTTCATTGAGTTCAGGGAATTTTTCATTATCAATAAAGCAACCTTTGAAAAATCCGTACTGCATTGGTGACCAAGGTTGAATTGTAATCTTGTTAAGTCTGCAAAAATCAAGCACACCACCGTCACGATTAACTCCCGACTCATTATACATATTCACATTTATACCTGACTGAATCATTGGTGTATGCATAACACCAAACTGTAACTGATTTGCACAAAGCGGCATATCCATCGCATTCTGTAAGAGTTGCATCTGATACGGATTTTGATTTGAAACACCGAAATGACGAACTTTTCCCGATGATTTAAGATAGTCAAATGTCTTTGCCACTTCTTCAGGCTCCATAAGTGCATCAGGACGGTGAAGAAGCAAAACATCAAGGTACTCTATCCCAAGTCGTTTAAGACTGCCGTCAACAGAATTCACAATATGGTCATATGAAAAATCAAACATACCTTTACGAATACCGCACTTTGTCTGAATGATTAAATCTTCTCTGTTTAATGATTTAATCGCTTTACCGAAAACTTCTTCACTTTTTCCTCCACCGTAAATATCAGCGTGGTCAAAAAAGTTTGCACCAAAGCTCAAAGCAGTATTAACAAATGCAGATACTTCCTTTTCACTCATATCGCTTATACGCATACAGCCTACCGCAATAGTAGGTACTTGTATTCCGCTTTTACCAAAATCAATATTATACATAAACTCATTCCTTTTCTGTTAAAATCTTTGCCAGTAGTCAATTCCCCATGGATGTGACTGTTCTTCCCAATCATCGCGGTGCTTGAGTATCTTTTCTCGCATTTCAACAATTTTCTCTTTGTATTCATCGTTATCTGCAAGGTTTTTGGTTTCCCAAGGGTCATTTTTTATATCATACAAAAATGTCCACTTGTCTTCATCATTATCACCGTTGCGATACTCAATCAGTTTGTAATTATCATCCTTTACACCACGGACAAACTTATCAAATATAAGATACAATTCATCACGGAATTTGTCACCGTGTTCACCGTCAAGAAGATGTGCAAAGCTTTTTCCGTCTACGGATTCGGGTATTTCAATACCAATCTTTTCACAAAGTGTAGGGAAAATATCATAAAGATACACATAGGCATCATTTCGCATATTCTTTGCTATTTCAGGACCTGCCATAATAAGAGGAATACGCACACCGTGTTCATAAATATCCTCTTTGCCCAACCAACCGTGCTGACCAACAGCAAGACCGTTGTCCCCTGTAAACACAATAATCGTGTTATCTTCTTCACCTGATTCGTGTAAAGCATCGAGTAATCTGCCAATTTCGAAGTCCAAGTGAGTAATCATAGCAAAATACTCTGCAATATGGCGTTTGATTTCATCTTTTTGTCGTGGATATGATGCAAGGTGCTCATCACGATGTACCATAAGCGGATAATTGGTATCAATAATCTCCTGAAAATTTGGTGGTAATGTGATTTTTTCAGCATCATACATCTGACGGAATTCATCAGGCATAGTGCGAGGGTCGTGGGGTGCTAAATATGCCAGATACATAAAAAATGGTTTTTCTCCGCCTGCATTTTTATTAAGCAAATCAATAGCTGCATCCGTAAGTAATGTGCTTGAATGCTTCCCCGGGTCAAACTCGTCACAATGCTGTGATTGAGGATGATTGTCATTATAAAAATCAACTACAAAATTGATTACATTATCATATTTACCCGTCGGGTCATATCTGCATGTAGGCACATTCCAATGGTCCCACATTCCACCAAAGAAAATCTTTGCACCCTGAGTAAAGCTTCGTGCATACGCAGGACAACCATTGTGCCATTTGCCAAGACCAATGGTTTCATATCCGTTATTTTTAAAGGTTTCAGCAAGAGTTTTGTGCTCAGGCGGAATATTACCACCTAATTCTTCAAGATGAAAGGGATTGCGTCCTGACATCACCATAGCACGGCTTGGCATACAAACAGCACCACAAGTCCCCCCTGCTATATGAGCACGAACAAAGGATGTTCCTCGTTTTGCAAGCTTATCAAGATTCGGCGTAACAATTTCTTTGTTTCCCAAGGCATGAATTGTGTCAAATCGTTGGTCATCAGTCACAATAAATAAAACATTCGGTTTTTTCAGCATACAAACACCACCTTTAATAAATAAAGTATAATTCAAACAACACTAAATTGCAATAAAAAGATAACTCCCCTTGAGATAATTCAAGAGGAGTTATAATTATATAAACAATAAAAATTAGGAAAGTCCTTTATTGTATGGAATAACCCAAAGTACTAATAAAAGAATTGTAACAACTATTCCAAGTGGAATAGTTAATCCTATCATCATTTTTGTTTTTCTTATTTCAACCGGGTTATCTTCTCCCGGTGGTAAGATAAACAACTTTTTCCGCTCATCAATTTCTTTTTCAGTTACCTTTGTAAACAATGAACCCAACACGAGAAAAAGTACACTTACAAAAAGGCCTACAAAGAATGGGTCAAAATAAATTGGAAGTGAAATCGAATTTACTGAAACATATATTTTCATAGCAGATGACACAACAAAACCAAACAACATGCTAAGAAACGCCCCTGTTCTCGTAACTCTTTTACTCCAAACACTTGCAATTGACACCGGCAACCATGAACATGCAACAATTGTTGCACCAAGATATGTAATCCAGAATATTTGTGGTGGTTGTATAACACAAATAAAACAAATAATAGTTGCAACTATAACAATTGTTAATCTTCCAAATAACAATTGTTTTCTTTCGTCCTTGACATTGAGTATATCCATTGTAATGTTGGAACCAATCAACGACAAGAATGTCGTAGCAGAAGAAATTGCAGAAGCAAGAACACCTGATAATACTATGATTCCCAAAAACTTAGGCATTATATTCATGGAAGCCCAAACAAGCGCATTTGAAGGGTTTTCCAAATCAGGATTAATTTTATTGGTGAATACACCAGCCATACACATCAAGAATTCAATTATAAATACACTTGCAGATGCAATAATTCCGGAACGCACAACAGTGTGTTCATTTTTAGCCATAAGATATCGGCTTGATTGCCATGGTGCTACCATCAAAACAGCCATCCATGCTATACCATATCCTACTGCCCAAATCATATTTTCGGCACCTGATGGATAAAAATAATCCAGGTTACCACTACCTGCTAATATATCCGGTATGATTTCATAGTTAGCCATTTCACTAACTGTGGTTGTCCAACCGCCTGCTTCCTTTGCAATAACAATTGCACCTATAATAGAAGCAAAAGAGAATACACCAAACATTAATGTATCAGTAATCAACACACCTTTTGCACCAGAAAACACTGCAATTAATGTAAAAACAATAACTGAAATCACAACACACATTTCATATGATAACCCAGTAAGCGAACTCATAAGAGTTCCTATTCCCTGAACACATGAAAGGATGTACACAAGCATAATAAATGTACCAGTGATTATCGCAAGATTTTTCATTGGTCTTGAATCAAAACGTTTGCCAAAGTATTCGGGTAAAGTTGTACAATTACTTCGTCTTAAATAACGACCAAAGAAAACTGAACCAACAACATAACCAACCGATAAAACTCCTACAGCCACAATGATTGGTGCAAAAAAACCACTATAAGATTCCCCTACATCACCCATAAATAATCCAACGCCTATAAATGAAGCTACTAATGAACCTGTGATTAAAATTGTTGGTGCATTTCGCCCAGCCACAAAAAACTCATTAGCGTTTTTCACCTTGCGACTAATTATAAAACTCAAAATAATATAAATTATAAAGCCTACAATAATTCCAAACAAATACATTATTCTTCCTCATTCTCGTTTTTTCTTTTAAATGATTTTCCTACATGTATATATGATACTATACCACATAAAACAAACCACAGACCTATACCAATAGCAATACCATATTCCATACACTTATTCTCCACTTTCAATATGTTTCAATGTTATATCTGCATAATAATTCATTTTATCATACCACTCCATCATATAGGAAGATGCTTTTCCTGAAATCTTACCCTCATATACAGACCAAACAAACCAATAGTAATAAATAATTGATGCACACGAGAACAAATGTAGTTTTTCCTCTTTTGTTGTTTCGCGACCATAATACATACAAAGCCATTTATCTATCTCACTGAAATCCGGAGAATTCAAAGAAAATAGTTTGCATATATCAAACCCTATATCACTATCTCCTGCAAATTCCCAGTCAATCAACTCAAGTTTGTCTTCGGTGATTAACAAATTGGGTTCATAAATATCATTATGACAAAGTGATGTCTGCCAGGAGTCATTTTCTAAGAAGGTAACAATAGGTTTAACCTTTTCTTGTGCCTGCACAAGTCTTCCATGCGCACTATTATCAACAACTCTGACAAAGTCAATAAGTTTTTTTGCTTCATCATAATAATTAAATGAAAAACCAACTTTTATATTTGAATCATGCAATACTTTTAAACTACCAGCAAGTAATTTGATGTGCTGAAGATTCTCAAAATTAAAAGTTTCTTTTACATCAACAAACTTTGAAATTTTCCATCCTTCTACATCATCTACATGGATTAATGTATCATCTATTCCCAGTTTTTTTGCTATATTTAGTGATACAGCTTCTTTTTTGCGGTCAATTACGGCTGATGCTGTATTACCAGGATGTCGGTATATATAATAATTATCATTAACCAAAAATTTGAACGAACGATTATTAAGACCTTTTTTTATCACTTCAATATCTTTAATATCTTGTATACTACAATTCAAAACACTACAGATATTTTCAAAAATCTTTATATTATTATGAGCAATAAAGTCCGGGTCAAAGACTTTTAACTCATCCATACTATCAAACTCTAAAATCTCACCATCTTGGCACTGTTTTATGTACATAGAAAGTTTGTCAAGATTTTCTGCATACACATTTTCCCAATACAAATTTTCTACACCATCTCTACCATAATAGCTCTCCAAAATCGGTACAAAGTCTCTGGTGAATTCATGGTCATAATATGCATGTCCAAACATAATCCACTGATTGTTTGATGGTTTGTTGGTATCATAAATCAATCCCGTTTCATCAAATGTAAATGCACGTTCAACATAACTGATTCCTTCTAAATATACAGAGCAATAATAAGCTCTGTACTCATATTCGTGGAATGGATTTTCTGGATAATAATTATCAGAACAACATATATATGTATTTCCCAAATACTGTCTAGCATGGTATATACTAGAATGAGTGTTCTTAGTTGCAAATTCATCGTTTACAACTAATGTCACGCCAAATTTTTCTCTTAAATACAAGAACTTCTCCATCATATATCCAACAACTACAACAATATCCTTTACATTTTTCTCCTGCAATTGTTTGATAATTCTTTCTATTAAAACATCACCTTTTACGGCAATCAAGCCTTTCGGCTTTTCAAATGAAACAGGTACAAATCGGCTACTCATACCTGCAGCCAATATAATTGCATTATCCACCTTGTATTTACTTAATTCGTCTATACCTGTTTTAGTAGGCTTATCGTTTTCATCGATATATTTTTTTTCTTTTAACAATGTTAAATCTTGCTCATTATTCACATCTTCGTAAATATCACGCAATAAATCAAATTCTTGTTTTGTAAGCATTTTTACATTTCCTTATTAATTTAATTCTTCATCTGGTTTTGATAAGTCAAAACTAATTCTACCAGGATTATGGGCTACTCGCTTATCTTCTGGTGGAAGTTGCATATAATCGCCATAAGTAATTTTCAATACATTATCATAATTTTTGGGTGCCGAATACATTTTTCCACAAAACTCTAATTCAATAGCTGGCAAAAAATCTTCTCTTTCAAAATAAAATCCCCATGAATAAAACATATCGCCATGACTATTGCGAAAGATGTCTCTCAATCTGTAAAGAATTCCATCAGGCAACATTTTGAGAAAACGATTACCAGCATTTTTATTTTCTCTTTTACATGCTACCGCTAAGGTTAATCTCTCACCTATTTTCATTTTTATTTTTGAGAATATGGATGGATACCTCTTATAATCATATAATGGAATTATATCAACAAAAATACCATGATGCTTTTTGATATTAGTATCTTCTTTGCTATAAAAAGCTGTATTGTTCAATCTCACCTTTGCAAAATAGGCAGGATGATATTTATCTGTTTTACTTGTTTGCAAGAAAAATTCATCTGACAATTCCTTAGGTGCGACCTTTAAAAACTTTTTATAATCCTTCATAGGCATATTTATATCTATATCATCATCCCATGGTATAAAGCCTTTATGTCTTACTGCGCCAATGAGCGTACCCCACATAATAAAATATGTAATATTGTGTTTTTTACAAATTCTGTCAATCTCATCTAAAATTTTTAACTCATGTTGCCACAATTTTTCAAGTATTTCTTGTTTCATACTCTACCCCTATAACATTTAAAATCTTGTTTTATTATATCATATATATGTATATTTTTCAATAACCAAATACAGAAGTCAAAGAAACATACGGCTGTATAATCTATCCCAAATCCTATCTTCATCGTAATTGTAAAATATCCCCACCGATTGCTCGATGGGGAATTTCTTATTCAGTATTTATTTTAGATTGCACCGAATACAAATTTACAAGCAAAGAGAATTGCAATAACTGTTACAGCAATATCCTTCTTTGTGAATTTACCTGTAAACAATGTGATGAGAACATAAGAAATAGCACCAATACCGATACCGTTTGCTATTGAATAAGTAAGTGGCATCATTACGAGTGTCAAGAATGCAGGAACAGCACTTCTCATATCTTCCATATCAACTTTGGAGAAGTTTTTAAGCATTAAAACACCAACGAAAATAAGTGCAGGAGCAGTAGCGGCTGCAGGAATAATACTTGCAACAGGAGATAAGAACAAGCAGAGAACAAAGCAAAGTGATGTTACTAAACTTGTAAGACCTGTTCTACCACCGGCTGCAACACCTGATGCACACTCAACGAATGTTGTTACTGTTGATGTACCGCAAACAGCACCTGAAAGAGTTGCAATTGAATCGCATGCCATTGACTTATCAATATCAACAGGGTCACCATTTTCGTCAAGCATATTAGCCTCAGAAGCAGCACCATAAAGTGTACCGATTGTATCAAACATATCAACAAGGCAGAATGTTACTATAAGCATAATAACTGAGAAAATGCTACCAATCATTTCGCCTGAAAAAGCATTTTTCCAAGATTCGGCCTGGAATACACCTGTAATACCGATTTCAGCAAAATCCTTGAATGGCTGTGCAACTGAAGTAAGGTCAAAGCTTGGTAACTGCCATGTTGCAAGATAGTAAATAACAGTAGTTGCAAGAATACCAAGAAGAACAGCACCCTTAACTTTAAGTTTTGTAAGGATTGCAATAATAATGAAACCTACAAGTGCAATAATTGCAGGAGCAATATCTGCCCATTTTGCACCATTGATTTTTACAAACTGAACTAATGTATATTGATTAGCCTGAATAATACCAACATTCTGGAAACCGATGAAAGCAATAAACAAACCAATACCTGCAGGAATTGCCTTTTTAATACATTCAGGCATCGCCTTAGCAATATAACTACGAGCACCTGTTAAAGAAAGAATCAGGAAGATGACACCTGAAATCAAAATAATAACAAGACCTGCCTGATAACCCTTGATTACATCCCCACCTGATATAATCTGTGGAAGAACAAATGATGTAAAGAAAAACGAGTTAAGACCCATACCGCAAGCCTGTGCAAAAGGTAATTTTGCATAAAATGCATAAAGTAATGTACCGATTACTGCTGCAAGAATTGATGCGATATAAACCGCATTCCAGATTTTTGATACGCCCGGAACATCAAAACTGAAGCCAACAATCTGATTTGGATTTACAACAATAATGTAAGCCATTGCGAAGAATGTTGTAAGACCCGCAATAATCTCGGTTTTGACATTCGAACCGCGTTCTGTGATTTTAAAGAATTTGTCCATTTTTTTCTCTCCTTTTTATAGTTTTAAACTATAATTATATTTTACCAAAAATTTATACTTTTTCAATAGTTTTTTGTGAAATTTGACATCTTATTTGTAAAAAATATCCCCATCGAATTGATGGGGAATGATTATATTTTTATTGTGGAACATGGATTCTGAAATCAACAAAGCCCTTTGCACCGAATATGAGATACACAACATCGTTAAGACCTTTAAGTCCAAAGTTAAGAATGTTATCTAAGGTGCTTGGTTCTGCTTCAGGCTCATAAACACCGATTTCAACAAGCATATCGTGAACCTTATCCATTACTGCTTCATCATTTTCAACATTATTGACTGTGTTCTTTGTCATAGCATCTGCTTCTGCGAGAATTGCTTCTTGCTCTGCAGTGAGCACATAACCTGTTTCTTCGCAATATCTCTGGAGGTCCTCTTTATACCACTTAAGAGGCTTTAAGTTTCTTGCACCATTGAACTGCGGATAATAGTATTCTCCGTCAGGGTCAGAACAGCTGTCAACTGTTGTTACATAACCTGTTGCAAGGTTAAGTGCAAGCGAAAGAGCTGTATTGTTGTGTTCAAGCTCGTGCTTCTGCTCATAGAAATACCATGTTGAATCCTTATAAAGGCATGTTGAAATATCAAGTGAACCGTCAGGAGAGAGTTCTCTGCCATTTGTATCTTCAAATTGTGTTCCGTAAGGAACGAAAGTTGTTCCCGGAGCAGTTGAATCAATGTTAATAATTTCGTCAGAGTTTGTTATAGGACTGTTCTTCATAAATCCGAAGAAGCTGTAGTCAGGTGTACAAGCACCAAATGGAAGACCGTAGCCTGCGATAAATGAGAATGTTACACCTTCAGCCTGAAGATTTGCAATATTCTGGTGAAGTCTTGATTTTGCTGCATAGAAATCGTCAACTTCTTTTTTTACAACATCAGATGTAATAAAGCCTGTTGCCATAACTTCTTCATATCTTGCCATAGGAGCCATATTACTGAGTGATGGAGTTGTGCCAAAAAGTTCTGTTGCCAAACCTCTTATTGCCAAATCAATAAAATCACGGAGAACCTGTTTAGGAGCCATACGAAGTGCAACATTTACAAGATAACCCCAAGGCTCACCAACAAGGTCACCGATAATTCCGTTATAGAAAAGGTCTGCTGACATTGGTTCGCAATAGCTCTGAGTAAGCATATCGGCAATAATTTCTGTACCATCCCAAGCGCCAACAATACCGATAACTCTTCTGAGATGATTTTCTGCTTTTGTTGGGTATGCATCAATATAAGCTGTTGTAATGGATGCACCCATACTCATAGGAACAAGAACAACATCCTTAGCTCCCACTTTATTATTTGCAAGGATTGTTTCAATAAATTCGTGAAGTCCCTCTACATTCTTTGAAGTGTAAGAGAAAGCACAGTAGTTGAAGCAATAAAGATAATCTTCGTAATTTTCACCAAACTTTTCTTTTGCAATATCTTCACAAGGAATAGATGAGAAGAAGCGTTCTCTTGCTTCACTACGCATTTCACCGTCTTCACCCTCTGCCCAAGGGTATTCGGAAACAGGCATTGTATATCTTGGAGTTACAACTCTTGGGTCAGAATTACCGTTTTCATCAACAAGGTTGAATTTAAAAAGATTGCGAAGAAGTGTCTTTACATCATCTTCCTTAATTGAGCAATTTCTTGTGAATGTTGAAACCATAAGGTCCTTGACAATATTGATGATAGCCCCGATAGTTGACATATCTGAAAATGCTTCATCCATTGAGTTGAAAAGGTTCCATCTTGAACTGTATTTGCCTTCTGCAATAAGTGGAGCATAATTTTCATAATCCTGAAGAGTGCCTTTTTCGAAAGCACCTTCCTCTGTATAACTTTCATCAAAAAGATAAGAATAGCTTTGTCCGATGCCTGTTACAAAAACGATAAGGCTGTTTTCACCGTCTGCGAAAACACTTTCCATATCAGAAACAGTAACAACTTCATTAGTTTTTTCATTTGCAGATGCAGGAATCAATGCCACAGACACCACCATAATAACTGCAAGAAGAACTGCAATAATTTTTTTCATTTTATAAATCCCCTTTCGCATATTTTAAATTACTTACATTTTAACGCCTGTAAGAAGATAAACTATATCAGTAATCTGGAAATAAAGTTTAAAGAACACTGATTCCAAAATACCAAGAACGGCATCACCTTTTGTATAATCACCGTATTCAGTAAGATGTTCCCCATCTTTCAGAACATATTCAGAAAGTGTCAGCATTTCGGACTCATAAACTGATGTATCAGCTTCATTAATTGTCAACATACGGATACCTCTTGTTGCAGGGTCACCATAAGTTCCGAGAGAACAAGTAGGAGTGTTTACGATATCAACTCCATCCTTTTCAACAGTAAAAGAATTAGGGTGGTCATGTCCTGAAAAAACTGCAACAACATCACCGGTTTCTACAAAAGCATCAAACTGTCCGTAATTGTAGTAACCCGGACAAGGTGCCTCAAGAAGAAAACCATCCTTGATGTTATATACATATGGTAAATATGTGTATGTTTGTCCGTCAAAGTTCACAGTTGCCTTACCAAGAGCAAATGGAAACTCGTAGAACATCATTTCATAAATATCCTGAACGATTATATGTTGGAAGGCCATAGCTTTTACTATTTCTCCGCCATTAGCCGCTTTAATATTTGCAGATGTGTTTTTATACCATTCTATCTGGTCCTTGTGAACACAATCATATCCAAGTTTATTACCATCTTCATCATAAACATATGAATTCGAGTCGAACATATAAAGATTGTATGCTATCTTGTTACCATCAGAGCTTTTAACTGTAAGATTGTGAGTGCCCACACCTGAAAGTTCAGGAACTGCATCGTAAGCAAGGCAATATTTTCCGCCATAAAGTTTATACATCTTAAAAAGTTCTTCACGGGAAACACCCTGCTCATCATCATGATTACCAAAAACGAATGTGAAATATGTTTTGCTTTCAACAAAGATATCGCAGATTTCTTTAATTGCATCAGCTTTGGTTTCCTTTGGTGCGGTTGTGTTATCACCACCAAGAACAACCAAATCAGGACTATGAAGCTTAATCATATCTTTAATAAATACGACGGTAGTTTCATTCATAGGAAAATCATCCTGAATATCACAAAGATTAAAAATCTTGAACTCACCGTTTTCGTCAAATCTAAGCACATCATTTTCTCCCGATACACCTGCAAAAGCAATAACAGATGATGAGAAAACAAGAATTATGCTCAAAAGAATTGCAATCACCTTTTTCATATTCAATCCTCCTAAAATAATACATAATAATTTTACTACCAAATAAAGCTGTTGTCAAACTGATAACGCATATTTATCAAAAATGTATTTGTAAATTGGAGGTTATCGAGCAGATAGAACACCTTGACGCCCCATCTCCGAGGGGGCTGTCACGAGCTTTGCGAGTGACTGGGGGAGTAACTCCCTCAGTCTCACTTCGTTCGACAGCTCCCTCAAAGAGGGAGCGGATGCAGGCGTGGAAGCCTGCCACTACGCGTGAATAACTCTTCCCTACAAATTATAATTTATCGAAACAGAATTCATATTATTATCAAAACAACATAAGAAATCCCCAACGATTGCTCGCCGGGGATTATTTATCAATAAATTAGGATTTAATCTTAATTTTATTTATACATTTGAATTTCAGCCTTCAAGCATACCGTGGTATCTGCCCATCCAGTATGGAAGTGAATATGTTGTTGAACCTTCCATTTCATAAATATTATGAGCATCGTCAAGGTCATATGATGAACCGTTGTACTTATGGAATGCTCTTTCGTCAGGTGCTGCAACAGTCTGTTCAAGCTTAGTAATACCTAAAATCATACCAGCTGTCTTAAGAATCTTGCTGTTTGAATTCCAGAATTTAGGTGTGTATGCATCAGGGTCAAATGAAATCTCATTTGTTCCGCCGATACCAACATCATCAAGGTCAAATTCATAAACATCATCACGATTTTCGTTTGTTGCAAGATATCTTCTTAAATCCATTGGATGACGAGAAAGTGACCATGATGCAGTTTCGATAAGACTGTTACCGTAAGCATCTGTCTTTTCCTCGTTTGGATATGCAAGCTGATATACATAATACCAAAGAGGATTTTCGCTATTCTGCATTGAGAACCACCAATCGTCGAGTGCTTCTCTGTAATACTTAAGAAGTTCTTCGTCGTCCTCAAGCTGGAAGAGAGTATAGAAACCAAGCATAGCCATTTCTTCGTCAGAATGGTTGAGAATCAACTTGTAAGCACAATCAAACAACTTTGTTCCCACTACGTGACGGAGAATACGACCTAAAATAGGAGTTACGCTGTTTACATATTCAAGAATTGAAAGCTGATATCTTTCAAGCTCCTGAGTCATAATTTCAGCATACTGATACTGTTCGTCAAAAGCTGCCATTCTGTATTCGTCTTCCCACTTCTGATAGCCTGTAACATGTGCTGCAACTTTGAATACTGTAAGAAGAACAAGAGCGTTAAGCGGTGCACCACCAAGAACCTGACCGTTGTGGAAATATGTTCTTGAGAATTTTGCCCAAGTTGTAGGCTGACCTGAACCGTCAACCATATTGTATGAGTTATCTACAAGGTGCTGTGCGAACTTATCCATTGTGTTTTCAATAAGAGCAGCAAGTTCGGGGTCTTCAGGACCAAGAATATCATAAGCGAGCTTATAAAGGAATACGTGACCGATAATTTCGTCAGAGCTTGTATCACCTTTATAAACAATATCTTCTATAGTCTTACCTTCAGGAATAAGGTCATTCCAGAGTCTTTCAGGGATTTCGCCTGATGCATCAACCTTAAGACCACGATAGTTTTCACCGTGAAGAAGGAAGTCGCTTCCGTCATCATATGTCTTTGTTGAAAGACCTGTTGCTGTTCCGTCACCGTTATGTGACCAATAAGCAAATGAGTCATAGTCATTGTTTTCATCCCTGAATGAGTATGTTCTTGACCAGAAGCCTTCAAGGTTTCTTGTACGCATTGCGTATTCGCCATCAGTTTCAAGAGGATTAGCCCAACCTTCTGTGTTATAAAGCTTAAGGTTTTCTTCAGGAAGCTGAACATAAGTGCGTTTAGCTTTATCTAAATAAAGTGAATACATATTATCGAACATTTTAGCAGGACTTAAGAACGGAACATCCTGTGAATAGTCACCACCGATAAGAGTAGCTTCACTTGTATAATATTTACCTGTTTCAAGCTCAACAACTGTACCGCTTCTCTGTGCACGGTTATAAGATTCCACAGTACCCTGACGCATTGAAATATATGTAAGGAAAAGAACTGCTTCTGTTGAAAGAGTTGCTGTCTTTCTTGCATCTTCAATCTGTTCAGGTGTTGCATTTGGGTCATTCTTGAGCGTTGCATAACGCATAAGTTCACCGCCTGCATACATTGATGTCCAAAGACCATCGTTATCACTTTCTTCAGGTTTCCATTCACCGTCAATGAAGTAAGCATTTGAAACCATACCGCGTCTTGCAACATATTCCCATGTCTGCTCATTTAAAGCTTCAGCCTTTTCAGTACCGTTGATATCGAGCATTTCGATATGAGAATAGCCTTCTTCCATTACTGTCCAAATACCGTTTTCGCTATCAGCAAAAATAGCGAGCACTTTGCCTTTGCCTGTATCAGCAGCATAGAAATATCTGTCACCCATGAAACGCTGTTCTTTATCTCTTTCATTTGTTGCTTTTTCATCAACACGAAGAACACCGTAATCTGTGATTGTCCATACAGCACCGTCTTTTGTTGTTGCTGACTGTGCTTTTTCATATTTTGCTTTGTCTTTTACATCAGCAGGGACATCTTTATCATCAAGTTCATATCTTGTGACAACTTTTTGAAGATTATCACCTTCAGCTACTGCACCAAGTGTGTAGTCAACTTTTTCTGCTTTGTCAGCAATTTTTGTTGGCTCTGTCACAACATTAAGTGTAATGCTGTCTGTAAGACCTTCTGAAGTAGTAGCAGTGATTACAGCTTTACCCTCTTTGAGTGCTGTAACACGACCCCATTCGTCAACTTTTGCAACATCAGCAGGTTCTGCAGTCCAAGTGAGCATTCTCTTTTCTGTTCCTTGCATTGCATAGTCAACTGTTCTTGAATCTCCGATATCCATTTCCCAATTTTCAGGAACGATGAGGCGAAGTTTAGCCTCTACTTCTGCATCCTTATCACTTGCAGCAAATGCAGTGGTAGGAGCAAAGATTCCCATGAAAAGTGTAAGTGAGAGAACAATTGCAATAAATCTTTTCATAATATTTCCCCTTCTTCTTTTTGATTTTTGCGATAAAACACCTTAATTTTCATCACAATAAATTATCGTATATATCATATCATTACCAATTAATTCCGTCAAGAAAAAAGGCAAAATTTGCTTGCTAACAAACACAATTTAATAAAAGAATTGAATTTTCATATTAATTTGATATAATAATATGTATTACAAAAAGGAGCGGAAAATTATGACAAATTTTATTTCACAATTAGTTTTCAAAATGCTTTCTGTAGTGCTTGGCATTACATTCACTTTCACAGGTTTAGGCAGTAGCTTAAACTCTGACGGTGCGACAGGTACTCCTGACGATTTTACCCCTGTTGTTCGTTTTGTCGTGTGCTCTGACATTCACCTTGACGGTGACGAAAATCAGCAGGCAGCAAAGCGATTTGCAAATCTCTTTACTGATATGTATGAATATGCAGAGGGTTGCGAATACAAAAATCTTGATGCTGTGCTTGTTGCAGGTGACTTTACAGGTGGCGGTGCAGAAAAGGAATACCAGGTATACACCAAAATTATTAACGAAAATAAGAAGGATGAAACTCAAGTACTTACCATACTTGGTAATCACGAGTTCATTGACTATCGTGATGTTGATGCAACCGTAGGCTACGATGTTTTTCGCGAATACATAAAACAAGATGTTGATACTGACATTGTGATTAACGGTTATCACTTTATCGGTGTTTCATATGACGATAACGGTAAGACTTTTAGTGGTAAAACAAAATGGCTTGACGAAAGACTTAAAAATGCCACAGCCGAAGACCCCGACAAGCCTGTTTTCGTTTATCAGCACCCACACCCTGCCCTTACGGTTTACGGTAGTGTAAACTGGGGTGATGTTGACACAAGAGCTGTTTTGAGCAAATATCCACAGGTTGTTAATTTCTCAGGTCATTCTCATTATGCAGCAAGCGACCCGAGAAGTGTTTGGCAAGGCGAATTCACAGCAGTAGGTTGTGGCTCTTTATCTGCATTTATGGGTAATCTTAACTATATTGAGGGCGATAAGGATGCTCCCGGTAATTCAGGTGGTGCTTGGCTTGTTGAAGTTGACGCAAACGGTAATGTAAGTATGCGACTTTACGACATCGAAAACAGAATGTTCTTCGATAATATTGACTATTATTTCACAGATTTAAGCAAAACTTCAAAGAGAACTTACACTTGGAGACAGCAAAAGGCACTTGATACTGTTCCCGAATTCCCTGAAGGTGCAACTGTAACCTCTTATGTTGATGAAAACGGAGATACTATAATCACATTCCCTGAAGCTGAAGGCTATTACCCAGCAGAAAACTATAAAATCAAAGTAACAAGAAAGTCAAAAACTGTTTATTCCGGAACTGTAATTTCGGAATATGTCCGTGCTACTGACGACGATGTTACAGTAAATTTGGGTCAGCTTTCAAGTGGTGAATATAAAGTTAAAATCGTTGCATACAGCCCATATGCCAAGAAAGGCGAAAAAATCAAACAAACTATAACAGTTGAATAAAGTCATTGACAGCAACAAAGCCAACACAGTTTTTGTGTTGGCTTTGTTTATTGATTGGTAAATTGGAGGTTGTCGAGATAAACTGATTGTGTATTCTTGGCTCCCTCTGACGAGGGAGCTGTCTGCGAAGCAGACTGAGGGAGAGATTTAGTGAACAGTTAAACCTATCTCTCCCTCCGTCAAAATCAAAGATTTTGCCACGGTGGATTGTCAAGCAAGTGCAACACTTTTCCCATAAAAAACTTCAGCAGGAGTACGCCAACCAAGACATTTTCTTGGTCGGTTGTTCAAGAGGTTGACAACATAGTCAACATCCTCTTGAGTAATAGTACGAAA
>JAFQEE010000030.1 GCA_017399175.1 Clostridia bacterium
ACGAGGATAAATGAAGATATTTCAAAACAAAATTGTAGTTGGGGTTATTTGTATTGTCATAGCGGCAATCCTGGCATTCTTTTTTCTTCCTTCAATAAGTAAGAGTAAAAGTAATACCGAAAAGATTTATGCGGTGAAAAACGCTGTTGCTGAAGGAACGAAGATTGAGGAATCAATGCTTGTTGAAAAAGAAGTTGGAAGCTACGGATTACCGCAGAGTATTATAAAAGAAAAGGATAAAATCGTTGGTAAATACGCATCTTGCGATATTACTCCTGATGATTTAATCCTTTCGTCAAAACTTTCTGACTATGCTGCAAACCAAAAACTTGATAAGGTTATGAGTCAGGGCAATATGCTCGTTACTGTATCATTAGATTCTGTTGCATCAGCTGTTGGTAATCATTTAAAATCCGGAGATATTATTTCTATCGTTGGATATGCAAATGATGCCGTTGTTGTGTATGAGGAATTAAAAGCACTGGAGGTTTATAGCATTGAGAATGAAAATGCTGAAAAGCTTGAAGATGTTGAAAATAATGAAGAGGCAGAACATCTTGCTTCAACAGTAACTCTTATCGCAAATCAGGTTCAGGCAGAAAAACTTATTCAGGCAGAGTATTCCGGTAAAGTCCATGCAGTATTTGTTAAGAGAGGTGCTGTGAAATGAACGCAAAAATCGTAACAGTCTGGGGTGCCAACGGAAGTGGTAAAACAACAGTTGCCGCAAATCTTGCAGCAGCATTAGCTGACAGAGATCTTATGGTTGGCATAATTTCTTCAAAACTTTCTTATGGTGAACTCCAGGGCATATTCGGAAAGAGAGTTGAACCTGAAAAGGGGATATATAAGGCCATCTCAAACGGATGTAATACAAAGAATATGTTTGAGGCGACTGATAATCCTAACCTATTTATTCTTTCTCCTCCAAATGTGTTTGACGGAATGCTTCTTACGGCCATATCCGCGGATACAGTTAAGGATTTGATAGAAGACAGTACAATCCGTTTTGACTACATAATTATAGATGGCAGCGAGGAACTGAACAACCCGGTTTCAAGCATTGGTCTTACAATGTCAAATAAGATTGTAAGAGTTTACAAGGTCTGTGCTAAGGATTGTGTATGGCATAAAGCCATGGAAAATCTGACAGACCTGATTCATATAAGGAGTAAAACAATCACAGTCATAAATGCTTATGATAAAAGCTGTGATAAGATGGCGTTCTTAAATGCGCTTGACACAAAGCCTGATTTTGAACTGCCATTTGTTTCAAATTGTCCGACTTTGAGCAATTCCGGCAAGCTTATTTATAACAGTAAATTAGCAAACGGACAATATAAAAAAACCATTCAAAAACTTGCAAGTCAGGTAATGTTGGGAGGTTGATGAAAAATGGTAGAAGTATTTAATATTAATGACCTCATATATAAACTGAATGCAGGGCAGAAAAGCGAAAACAATGATAACCGTAAGGAGCGTACATACAAAGAAGTCCTTGATACTATCCGTCATGTAATCTC
>JAFQEE010000031.1 GCA_017399175.1 Clostridia bacterium
TTGACACTCCTTCGTTATTTTTATTGTGCAGTTGGCAGACCGCACCTTTATTATATTCGAAGGAGTTTTTATTTTCTATATCCTGTTTCACCGATTAATCTCTACCGAACCACGCGTCTAACGCGTGGTTTTACTATACAATGAAAAGGACCTCGTGTGAGGTCCTTTATTTATTTCATTTCTTCTGCTAATTTCTTGATTTGTTCAAGATTTTCATCTTTCACCGCTGAATGAATTGTGACAACTGTTTCTGCGAATTCCAAATTCTTACAAAGTTCAAATGCCTTTGTGATTTTATTCTTTACAACAGGTGCCCATGAACCGTTTTCCACAATACCGATTTTACGGTTTCTGTATCCGCGTTCTGTAAGTTCGTTTACAAATTCTCTCATAAATGGGAACACATCACCATTGTATGTTGTTGTGGCAAGAATGATTTTTCCGTATCTGAAAGCATCTTCAACTGCCTCTGCCATATCACAACGAGCAAGGTCATTAACAACAACCTTTGGACAACCTGCATTTTTAAGTTCTTCTGCTAAAATTTCAACAGCCTTTTTGGTGTTGCCGTAAACAGATGTATAGCAAATCAATGTTCCTTCACTCTCAACACCGTATGATGACCAGATGTCGTAAAGATTAAGGTAATAACCAAGATTTTCTGTAAGAATCGGTCCATGCAAAGGACAAATTCTCTGAATATCAAGTCCTGCCGCCTTTTTAAGGACTGCTTGTACCTGCACACCGTATTTACCAACAATGCCGAAGTAGTATCTTCTTGCTTCACAAGCCCAGTCTTCCTCAACATCAAGTGCACCGAATTTTCCAAAACCATCAGCAGAGAAAAGTGTTTTTTCAACATCGTCATAAGTCATCATAACTTCAGGCCAATGAACCATAGGTGCTAAAACAAATGTAAGAGTATGCTCACCAAGTGATAATGTATCACCTTCGCCTACAACAATTCTTCTGTCGGCATAATCTGTGCCGAAAAACTTGTTCATCATTACAAAAGCTCTGTCAGTTGCAACGATAGTAGCATTCGGATAAGTCTTTGCAAATTCGTTAATATTTGCTGAATGGTCAGGCTCCATATGTTGAACAATAAGATAATCGGGTGCTTTATCTCCGATTTCTCTTTTGATATTTGCAAACCATTCGTCCTTAAAATTAGCATCAACCGTATCCATAACTGCAATTTTTTCATCATCAATTATGTATGAATTATATGCCATTCCGTTTGGAACATCATACTGTCCTTCAAACAAATCAATTTTGTGGTCATTTACACCAATGTACTTTATCATTTTTATATCTCCTATCCTAATAAAACATCAAATGCTAACATCAAGCAAAAACCTGCCAACAATGAATATGTTGCACCGCGTTCACTTCCGTGTGCGTGGGTTTCAGGTATCATTTCGTCACTTATTACATAAAGCATTGTGCCACCTGCGAATGCAAGAGCAAAAGGCAGAATTGCAGTTGAAACCGAAACTGCAAAATATCCGAGCAAAGTGCCGACCACCTCAACAACACCTGTAATAATCGCAATCAAAAATGTTCTTCGATGGCTCATTCCCGCCGCAAGCATAGGTGCGATAATTACCATGCCTTCGGGAATATTCTGTAATGCAATACCACCGGCAATAACAAGTGCATCTGTCATATTTCCCGTACCAAAACCAACACCGGCAGCAATACCCTCGGGCAAATTATGTATTGCAATCGCAATTACAAAAAGTAAAACCTTATTGAGTTGTGCCTGATTATCAGGATGCCTTTCAATATCAACACCGGTCAACTTGTGAAGATGCGGTACAATTTTATCAATAAGATTAACACACAAAGCACCGCAGAAAACACCGATAATCGTTACGAGTAAGGGAAACTTACCACCATATTCTAAAGACGGCAGAATAAGACCAATAACTGATGCTGCAAGCATAACTCCCGCCGCAAAAGCCAATACAATATCGCTGAATTTATGGTTGATTTTCTTGAATATAAATCCAAAAAATGCACCAATTACAGACGCACCGCCAACACCGAATGCTGTCAACAATACAATTTTCATACTATTCACACCCTTTTAATGAGGATACAAATCCACACTATTGCATTTATTATACCATAACCAAATAAAAATAAAAAGAGGATAATTTTTGAAAAACATTATTCACAAAAATTTTTATGAAAATATATACAAAATGCATAAAAAAGCTATTGCATTTTGATTATTGCAGGAGTATAATTTCGTTTGGTTTTAAAAAGGAGTAATGATATATGGTTTTATTATCAATTTCAATCGCGCTTTTGACAGGTCTTTTAATGACTCGTATCTTTAAGCGTTTTCACCTTCCTGCAGTTACTGCATACCTGATTTCAGGTGTTTTGGTCGGTCCGTATTTTCTTGGCAGAATAGGAGTTGACGGCTTAGGCTTTAACTCAGCGGAGCAAATAGAACACTTATCTCTCATTTCAGAGGTTGCATTAGGTTTTATCGCATTTTCAATCGGCAACGAATTCCGACTTGAAGAATTAAAGAAAACAGGTAAACAGGCAACCGTTATCGGTATTTTTCAGGCACTTGCAGCCACTCTCTTTGTAGATGGAGCTCTTTTGGTTGTACATCTTATTATGCCTGACAAACTCACTTTGCCACAGTTACTCACTTTAGGTGCTATTGCAACTGCAACTGCTCCTGCTGCAACACTTATGGTTGTTCGTGAATACAAGGCAAAAGGTCCTTTGACAAGTTTACTTCTTCCAATCGTTGCATTGGACGATGCTGTTGGTCTTATTGTATTTGCAGTTTGTTTCGGTATTTCAAAAACACTTGTCAGCGGTGAGGTTGATTTAATTTCAATCATCGTTAACCCGTTGATTGAAATTGTACTTTCTCTTATTCTCGGTGCAATAATGGGCTGGTTGTTGACTCAACTTGAAAAACTTTTCAACTCCAAAACAAACCGTCTTAATATGACAATTGCATTTGTTTTTCTGACAGTTGCACTTTCTATGCTCGATTTCCATATTGGTCGTGTACATATCGGATTCTCATCACTTCTCGTTTGTATGATGCTTGGCACGGTATTCTGCAACCTTTGTCCTCTTTCTCACGACCTTATGGGTGCATCAGACAAATGGACTTCACCACTTTTTGCGTTGTTCTTCGTAATCAGCGGTGCAGAGCTTGAACTCAGTGTATTCCTTGACGGTGCGATTGTAATCATTGGTATTGTGTATATCTTATTCCGTTGTTTCGGTAAGTATTTAGGAACTGCCGTTAGTGCAAAAGCAACAAAATGCAGTCCTAACATCTGCAAATACCTCGGTATTACACTTTTCCCACAGGCTGGTGTTGCTCTTGGAATGTGTGCGACTGCAATGCAGTTAGGCGAACAAGGAAACCTTATCCGTAACATTACACTTTTTGCCGTTCTTATTTATGAACTCTTTGGTCCTGTAATGACTCGTGAAGCATTGAAGGCTGCAGGTGACATCAAGGCAAAAACAGAAGATGTCCTCAACCGTCGTCAGGAAATGCTCGAAGAAGCAAAGAACAGAGAGCATACCCACTACGGCCAGCATAGTAATAAGAAATAAAATTGGATATAATAAACATCCACCCGCCAAGTGAAATTGTCAAGTAAAAGTAGACAGTAAAAACCACCAATTATTCAAACCCTTGTTCAATCCTATATTGAACAGGGGTTTTGTAATTAAGTTTGTAAGATAATCTTTCATTATTGAAATAATTAACATAGTTTTCAATAAA
>JAFQEE010000032.1 GCA_017399175.1 Clostridia bacterium
ATAGTATCAGAAAAGCTTTCAGCTTTATCCTTGAGGAATGGTAGACACATAGAAATTTCTGCTTTGCCCTGACAAATAGCAATAGCCTTTTCACGGCAGGTGTTATATCCACAGGAACCACAGTTAAGTTCATCGGAAGGCTTAAACTTGCCCATTTGACGAAGAACATTGTAAATTTCGGTTTCAGAAGGCTGCTGTAATCTGTGCTCAATATATGTAAACTGCTTTTTCAGTTCCATATTATCAGGCTGCACCACATCAAAGTCTTTGTTACCTGCATAATTTGCTATGGTAATATAATCTTTAATCGGTGCGCTTCGATGATATTTTTCCATAACAGGACCGCCGATACAACTGCCTACACAAGCCGACATTTCAATAAAGCATTTATGTATTTTTCCGCTTTCAATGTCTTTTAACGCATCAACACAGTTTTCGATTCCATCAAGGGCCATATAAGTATAGCCGGGAGTGTCCTGTGCCATTGTTTTAAGGATTCCGCCTGTTGTTGGGAAAAATCTTGCACGGCTCTCTTCGTTGGAATCCATATCTGTTTTCAGCTCAATGTTTTCTTCCTTTAACCAATTTGTAAGCTCTTCAAAAGTTAAAACTGCATCAACAATACCTTCATAATGCTCTGCTTCATCTTTTTTAGCAACGCAAGGACCTATAAACACAGTTTTTGCCTTTGGAAATCTCTTTTTAATATCCATGCAATGAGCCTGCATAGGAGAAACAACATCTGCCAGATATTCAAGCTCTGCAGGGAAGTATTTTTGTATAAGTAAGTTGATTGAATGACAGCAGGAGGTGATTATAATATCACGCTCATCTTCTTTAAGCATTCTTTCATACTCGTTTTTAACAATTGTTGCACCAATTGCAGTTTCTTCAACTTCATAAAAGCCAAGCTTTTGAAGTGCGTCACGCATTGCACAAATTCCCACACCTTCGTAATTTGCAACAAAAGATGGTGCCAAGCTTACAACAACGGGATCGCCGCTTTGCAAAAACACCTTTACTTTTTCGGTTTCATCAACAATCTGTTTTGCATTTTGCGGACAAACAACAAAACACTGTCCGCACAAAATACATTCATTTCCGATAATATGTGCCTGATTGCCGGAAAAACGAATTGCTTTGACTGGACAGTGGCGAATGCACTTATAACAGTTTTTACAGTTTGATTTTTTTAATGTTAAACAATTTGGCATTTCAGTCACTTCCTTTCATTTTCAATCCTAGCTAGCACTTTATCATTAAAAAAGTCTTTAAAATTTTCACGGGTGATACCTACATGGATTTCGTCATCCACCTGAACAGTGACGCCTTGACGATTACACCTGCCGATGCAAAAGCTACCGGCAAGTGTTATTTCATCCTCAAGATGGTGTTCTTCAACTGCTTTGGTAAGTAACTCTACAATTTCAGGTGAACCCTTTAAATGACAAGAACTGCCAACGCATATTTGAATTACCATATCATCCTCACACTTTCGCTAAAACTTCTTTTTTGAAGAACTCATCTACTGTTTCAGGTGTAACAGAATGGAAGCTATCATCCACAGTTACGCATACGCCCTGCTGACATTTACCCATGCAGAATGTGCCTCCGAGTTCTACTTTATCATCGAGCTTATTTTCTGCGATTAAATACTGAAGCTGCTCTACAACCTGACGAGAACCTTTAATATGGCATGAACTACCAATACATACTGTTATTTTCATTTCAAAACATCCTTTCACTGCTAAGATTTATTTTATTATTCGTAATCTACAACATCTACCCAAGAGAGTAAGAATTCACGTTCTTGAGAATTACCTTTAACTGACTGAGAAGCCGCAACAATAGGCATCCATTTCTGAACATACTGTTTTGCTGTTTCGCTTTTTTCGCAGAACAAGTCAAGATATTTTTTCGCTCCGCTGATGTCACCGTTAAGCCAGAAGAGGAGGTATGTTCTTGCTGCATCTGCTGAAGCATTACCCTGAGTTGCGTGTGACCAATCTAAAATGTAAGGTGTACCGTCTTCTGCAATAATAATGTTTGAAGGATTGAAGTCACCGTGGCAAACCTTTGTATGCTTAGGCATTCCTTCAAGTCTTGTATGCAAATCATAACGAGTGGTTGCATCGAGGTCGGTTTCGCTGATTTTACGGTTCATCTTATCCTTTAATTTATTGAGCAAAGGAGATTTTTTAGAATGAACTTCAATTTGAAGTTTAACAAACAGTTCCAGATATTCATCTTTTTTGTCAGCGTCCTCTTCCATAAGCTGTGCGAGTGTCTTTCCTTTAATGTACTCGGACACGATAGCCCATTTGCCATCTACCATAGTTACTTCTAAAACCTTCGGAATGTTAAGTCCTGTTTCTTCGATTCTTGCCTGATTGAGTGCTTCATTAAGCACATCAGACTTTGAGTAGTTTTCATTAAATACCTTAACGCATTTATCTCCGTCACGGTATATTGTTTTGTTATTTCTAACTGCGATAACTCTATCAAGTTTCATGATTTATTCCTCCTAATCTTTTTGACTCAGGCTTTTTTGCCTTTATTGTATACAGCTTTGATTGCATCCGGCTTTGTGTTTGATTTTATGTCTTTTGCTGTAGG
>JAFQEE010000033.1 GCA_017399175.1 Clostridia bacterium
GATTAACCAAGCGACAGAAAGATACTGTTATCTGCTTTAACGAAGAAAGTGACATCATTGATGTGCGGACACACAATACGGATTTGAGAAACAGACTTTTAGATTTCAGCGAACAGTATCCTGCATGTTGCAAGCTGACAGACGATGACGAACAAGGCGGATTGCTTTTTAAAATTCAGAAAGGCAGATTGAGTTTCAGACTCACCGCACCGTATTCGGAAGAACGCAGAAACAGTTTGAGCGAATATGCTAAAAAGCACGGCATAAATCACAGCAAAAAAATTGATGAAATGGTTTGATTGAATGTGAGGTTGTTTTCTGTATTTGTGTATGATATAATTATCTTAATAAATAAAAATATAATAAGATGGGGTAAAAATGAAAAGGTTTAAAATTCCGATTATTATAGGTTCAATAGTTATCATTCTATTTTTTGTTAATCTGCGATTTGACTTAATCGATCGTGTTTCAGTGCAATTCAGCAGTGAAAAATATGCTGAATATATTTCTGAGATTGATTATGAAAAAGAGTTGTTAAAAGAACCTGTATGTATCAAAGATATGGCATCACAGGATAAAGAACTTACACAAACAGATCTGGATAAAATTATTTATACTTATGATTTTCATGCACAGCTTAGAGAAAAATATAATTTATCTTCCATAGCAACAGCTGACAGTGATTTTGATAAAACCGTTCAGATTCTTGAATGGCTCACGAAGCATACATATTACAGCGGTATGCAAATGAAGCTTTTGAAGGACGATACTCTTAACATTTTGGATTACTCCTTTGACAAGCCTTTTACCCGTGCTATCAACTGCCGATACAGAGCAATAGCCTTTGCAGATTGTCTTGTTTCTGTGGGCATAAAAGCTTTCCCTGTGGCTATGGTATCTTCGGAGTTCACAGGTTCTCATTTCACTTGTTTGGTTTACATATCAGAAGAAGATAAATGGTGCTCCTTTGACCCATCTTTTGGTTGCTGGTTCACCGATGATGAGGGGAATCTTTTGGATATTTTTGAGATAAGAGAGCTGTTTTTAGAAAATAAAGAGCCGATTGTTAAAGGATATAGTTTTAATGGCGAGCAAGAAAACTTTGATGTTTATATTAACTTGTTTATGAAATTGTGTATATCAAATCTCAGCACTTGGGCAGACAATTCCGGTGAAGGAAGGTCAAAAAATACCTTTTCAGAAAGAAAACAGTTTGATTCTGTTATCCCGGAAATAAAAACAATCAACAACGAAAAACAATTCAATGAAATGATCAGTTAGGAAACTTTGAAAAATTCAATTTGTTGAATTAATTGTATAAACAAAAACAAAATATATTTTATCAAACCGTTTCACTCTTAGTGAGGCGGTTTTCTTATGCCCAAAATCGAAAGGAGATGTAACAAATGAAATTACGAAAACTATGTCATAACGAAAAGCTGATGATAAGCAGATAATCCCAAAGGGCGCACTTCTATACATATCTTTCAGAAATGTATGTGTGTGTAGCTCCGCTAATGAAAAAACAAAGATTTTAAACAAGTTTTTTACCCTTGCGCTGCGTTGCAGCTATCCCAATAAATTATCCCGTTGTTTCATTTGAAGCAACGGGATTTTTGTATCCAAAAACAAAAAAGGAGATTTTATGTTCTTGTATTCAAGCTCTCCCGTTTCGGCAGAAACGCAGCGGATGTACTGTCCACCTTACAAGTCATGCAGGATTTCGGAGTCAATCTGATTTGCGTTGAGGATGGAATCGATTCATCCAAAGACGCAGGAAAACTGATGATTTCCGTCCTGTCTGCGGTTGCCATAATATATCCTCCGTTTATAAAAATATTGTTTTTACATATGCAGTATACTATATTATACACATAATTGAGACAAGTTTATAAAATACTTAAACTTATTTTTCAGTATTTTATAAGCAAATATTTTTGTTTTTCCCCTCAAGGGTTGCTTTTTCTCGTCATTTGATATATAATTGACGAGAAAGATGTGGAGGTGACGAGAATGCGTCATTTTGATTATACAGAATTAGAAAAGAAAACATGGGACAATGAGATTGTCAATTACCTGTCCCTCATCCACGAATACAAAGGCAAGCAAGGTGTATATATTCAGCAACAGCCTCAGGAATTAGAGCGTCTGATTGAAATTGCAAAAGTGCAGAGTACAGAAGCATCAAACTCTATTGAAGGCATCCGCACCACAGAAACCCGTTTGCGTCAGTTGATGAGCGAGCGTACGGCTCCTCGCAACCGTGATGAAAAAGAAATTGCCGGTTATCGTGATGCTCTCAATATCATACACGAGAGTTTTGAATACATCCCTCTGACACCGAACTACATTCTGCAGTTGCATAAGATTTTGCTCAGCCATACAGATTCAGATTTTGGCGGTAGTTTCAAAAATGTGCAGAACTACATCAGCGCAACAGATGAAAACGGCAAACGTTTTACGCTGTTCACTCCCCTCGCCCCATACGAAACACCCGAAGCAATGCAGAACATCTGCGACGAATACAACCGTGCTATCGGTGAAGGCAAGGTAGACCCGTTGCTCATTATTCCTGTGTTCATTCACGACTTCTTATGTGTCCATCCGTTCATTGACGGCAACGGTCGTATGTCCCGACTGCTGACAACGCTACTCTTGTACCGTGCAGGATATGAGGTCGGTAAGTATATTTCGTTAGAAGCAAAGATTGCCAAAAGTAAGGATTCCTATTACGCTTCGCTTGAAAATTCACAGACCGGTTGGCACGAGCAACAGGATGACCCGACCGCTTTTGTTAAATACCTGTTAGGCACGATCATCGCAGCATACCGTGACTTTGACGAGTGTATTCAGATTATCAGCCCGACATCGCTCGATACAGTTAAAAAAGCTATCGACAACAAGCTCGGCAAGTTCACGAAGAGAGATATTCTCGAGCTTTGTCCGAGCCTCAGTGCATCCACCGTCGAACGCCACCTCAAACACCTCACCGCTGATGGTTACATCATCAAACTCGGCGCAGGTAAAAATACGGTTTATGTAAAAGATAGCCGATAAAATCTGAACAATATATCTATACTATAAACAATCAGGACTTTCAGTTAAATGAAAGTCCTGATTGTTTTTGTAGCATTCAAATATATTTCTTTATGCCGCAGGATAATTATTGAACACGTGTTCATAAATACGCTGACGATAATCTGAAATTGCATTGTCATCATAGCTTTCGGGTAATTCTGACCAGAGGATATCTCTGATCAGAGTACTCACCATTGCTTGTGTTTCTTCTTTATCTCTCCAATGGTCAAGCTCATGGATTCTGACTTTGATCTTTTTAAGCATATCCTGTGAAAGTTTTTTGATTATCTTTATTTCATCTTTTGAAAGAGCCTTATCTTTGCAAAGTAAATCATAGATCGTCAACTCTTCATCACTTTCAAAACCTTCACGAACATATCTCTTCTGTTCCTCATCAAGACTATCGACGAGTTTCATCAGATTTTCGAAGACAACCGCTATTTCATCTTTCTTGTTTTCTCTGTTGTATTCATCAACGATTTCCTGATAGCGTTCATAATAGTCTATTCTCAACGGATTTTCCCGGAGCATGCTCTGAAGTCTTTCTTCAACAAGCTGTTGCAGATCCTTCAATAACAAATTTTTATTCTGAACTCTTTCAAATTCTTTTCTCAGGCGGTCAAAATCAATTTTGCTGATATCAAACTTCTTGCGTTCTTCCTCACCTGTGCTTTTGGTAACTGTTACATATCCACTGACGATTTCATTGATTTGTGCCATCAGCGCGGAATTATCCGCGTGTTTTCGCTTCGTCTGAAGAAGGTCGTAAATTTCACTGATAGCGTTTTTATAACACTTTGAATCTTCGGACACTTCTCCTTTTTCAATATATTTAAACATACGGAAAAGTTCACGAGCCTGAATTTCAAAACGCTTTTTAATTTCATCAGATGTGCATACAGCATTTGCACCTGCCTGTACCAAGGCAAGCTTTGCAAAATCATCTGAGTTAATTAATTTTTTAAGAGAGAAATTCTGCTCAGAAAGATAATCATCAATTGATTTTATCGTATTCTCAATTTTTCTGATCAACTCGTCTTTATCAATAGCAGGACCATCAACAACCTGACCGCCCTTTGTAGCAGTGTAATCTGCAAGTGCCTGACGAAGCGCCTTAACTACTCCTATATAGTCAACAACAAGACCGTTACTCTTACCGTCACAAACACGGTTTGCTCTGGCAATTGTCTGCATAAGAGTGTGTGCCTTTAACGGCTTGTCAAGATAAATCGTTGCAAGAGATTTTACGTCAAAACCTGTAAGCCACATCGCACAGACAAAAACAACTCTGAACGGATTTTCTGCATCCTTGAATTCTTTGTCAAGCTCACGTTTTTCCATTTTTTCACGGTGAGGCAGAATATCAAGTCCCCAGTTATTGAAAGACTGAATCTCGTTCTGTTCCTGACTGACAACAACAGCCATTTCAGTTTCTTTCAGCCAATCAAGTTTACGTTGGAGTTCCTGTGCTTCCTGCTGTGTTGCTGTTTTAAGTTCAGCTTCAAGCTCTTTGATTTTATCTGCCCAGTATTTCTGAGCAAGGTTATACATACGTACACAAGTAACCTTGTTTACGCATACAAACATAGCTTTTCCTGTTGTCCACAGATCTGAATAGTGTTCAACAAAATCTTTTGCAATAGTATCAAGACGAGGCTCCGCTGTAATAATATGAATATCCTTTGCGAGCTCAAGCTCTAACTTTGACTGTTGGTCAATATCGAGATCTGCAGCTTCGATTGCCTCAAGCAAATCATCATTGATCTCGGGATTGGTGATATTAAGCATATCACTGCGGTTTTCATAATAAAGTGGTACAGTTGCACCATCATCAACAGCACGCTTGAAATCGTAAATAGAAACATAACTACCGAATGTACGCTCGGTAATATTGTCGTACTTAAAAAGAGGTGTACCTGTAAAACCGATACGTGAAGCGGTTGGTAAAAGACGGCACATATTGTCTGCGAAAATACCGTTCTGTGAACGATGTGCCTCATCGGAAAGAATAATAATATCATGATCGGGCGTAATCGGAGATACGGTATTGTCATTGAACTTTTGTATCAAGGTAAATATAAAACTCGGATTTCCTCGGAGCATTTCGTGGAGATGCTTACCACTTGAGGGTATGTATTGGCGGGATTTGCCTGAAAGCTGTCCGCAAGCTTCAAATGTATCGCTGATTTGCTTGTTAAGTTCATCACGATCGGTAAGGATAACGAAAGTCGGACTGCCGGCAAATTTACGACGGATTTTCTGTGCAAGAAAAACCATAGAATAGCTTTTACCGCTACCCTGTGTGTGCCAGAAAACGCCAAGCTTGCCTTCCTTTAATTTTCTTGCCTTGTAAGATTCAACAGCTTCATTTACACCAAGATACTGATGATTACGGGCGAAGATTTTTGCTGTTCTGCCGCCGGAATGATCAAAGAGAATAAAGTTCTCAAACAAATCCATAAAATTATGCTTGTTACAAATACCGAGAAGCATAGTTTCAAGGTCAACAGCACCAACATCGTCCTCTTTAAGACGTTTCCACTCGTGTAAAAACTCATATTTTGAACCGAGAGTACCGACCTTTGCTTCAAGACCGTTTGAAAGCATCAGGAAAGCATTGAAACGGAAAAGCTGAGGAATTGTATCCAGATAATCCTTGTAATTGCAATCGTATGCATCCTGAACATCAACACTCTGCTTTTTGAGTTCAATGAACAATAAAGGAATACCGTTTACAAAGCCGACAATATCGGTTCTTCTGCGGTAAAGTTCACCGTGGATTTTAAGCTCTTTGACAGCGAGAAAGTGATTCTTTTCGGGCTCAGCAAAGTTGAACACCTTTGCTTTATATTCTTCAAATGTGCCATCGGATTTTTTAATCTGAACAGGGATGCCGTCGCGGAGGAGGGAATATTTTTCTTCATTTATCTGCATAAGAGTTGCAGAAGCAGTATAGGCGCAAAGAGTCCTGACGGCAGAATCAGCATATTCTTCCGTCATCCATTCGTTATTCTCAAATAATGCTTTTCGGAGATAGCGTGTCAGCACAATCTCCTTGTAACTCTTTCTGCCGAGAGTGCCGTTTTCACCTAACTTTTCAGTATCATAGGCATAAACAACATCCCAACCAAGCTTGTCCTGCAGAACTTTTCCCGCACTTTTCTGCACAAGTATATTTTCAGAATATTCCCAGCTCATAAGCACACCGCCTTAGTTTATAATGTTCAATAGTTCGTTGTACTTCATAGTGTACGTCTTTGCTTCTTTTATTTCTTGCATCGTATATCCACCTTGATAATATGGATAATTGTCATTTTCGTTCAGTCTAACACAAGCAAGTATAAAACCATATATATCCCGTAAATATATTGCGCTTTTTCCATAAGATACGAAATAAGCATTTTCTTGCTTGGCCGCTTCTTGGTAAACATCATATAAAAATGCTATACCTGCCGGCATAACCTTTTTTCTGTTCATCGCATTTATACTGAATGTTTGTTTTGGATTAATTATTTCCAATCCCAACACCCTATTAATTGTATATAAAACCTCTACACACATAGTGGAAAAATCGGAATTTTGTCCGTCAGCATTTAACAATCTATGTAAAAGGTTACATTTTTCGATTATTTCAATACATAAACGAATATCTATTCCGCCAAAAATTTTTGCTTTAAATTCATCCACCTGTTCAGGTTTGGTATATTTACTTAAATATTCAAAATTCTGCAAATAAAAAGCAAATTTGTTATCAAACTCTTCCTTATCCGAAAATGAGCCCTCATCAAGGTTTACTTCAAAATCGATAAATTTCGAAAGATATTTTTGAGTTTCTGTGTTTTCACCGAAAGTCTTTTTTATAATATGCTCAAGCTGTGATTTATCAATAGACAAAATCACCTGAACATTATCAATGCTATCAAAGACATGATGCAGTCTTTCGAGTACTTTTATTGCATATTCAGGCAAACAACGGTCTAACTCATCAACTACAAAAACGATGGTTTTATCTTTTGACAACATTCTGATCGTTTGCTGTAACTTTATCAGAGTCTTTTTAAATAAAAAGTTTGAGTCAAACGCATTGGTATCTTCAGGCTTTTGTTTCGAAATATCTTCTGAATTACTGATAAACTCAGTCAAATCTTTTATATTTATTCCGGTTTTTTCTTCGATTTCATCGCTAGCTTTTATAAGCAAAGCACTACCTACAATTTTCAATAAGCCTTTAACTTTTTCAAAAATCTTTTTCTTTGTATCGTCTGAAATTAATCGCTCTTTTTCATCAATTGTATCAAGCATTGATGCAACAATTGCCACAAGAGGCTCCTCGTAATAGTCATACTGCCAACAGTTGTAATGAAAAATCATATATTTGTCTGTTGATGTTTGTTTAGATTGGATTTTCTCAAGCTGTTCTTCCAACATCTCAAGAACAAAAGATTTTCCTACACCCCACTTGCCGTTTATAGCAAAACAGGATGTTTTCTTTTGTTCTGATTGTAATTCAATTACTCTGATTACACGGTCAACAAATTCTTGTCTGTTTAACAAATCTTTGTTCAAAACATTTACACCTCAATCAAAAATAGAATTAGCACAACGATAAAACAATCTATCTTTAACAATACTTTTAATTGGTAAGGGAATCCTTTTACAATCATCAATGGTGTCGGTTATAATCTTTTTTATGCTAATCCTATTTATAGCCATATCATCAATGGCCTCTTTAGCTGTCGCTGAAAATTTTGCACTACGAACAAGCGACTCCATAAAGCCTTGGAAAGAGTCCATATATCCTTCTCGAATACCTTTGTTCACATCAATTGCAACATAATTCCTAAAATCGAGAGAATTGCAACTGCCTGGATTATTTTGTAAAATTAAGATTTCCACTTCTCCCGAATAGTTCCAATTTATCCGTTCCTCTAATCTGTTTTTAAAATCAGTAAAAGCTTCCATGCTAAAATACCAATTAGAGCCAAATGTTGCGTCAACTTTTCTATAACTCATATCATTCTTTTTTTCAAAATCATTTGAATATCCAACAGCATAGACAGAACAATATTTCTCAGAATTATAATGTATATATTCAAATTCGTTAATAATATTTAAAGCTTCCTGATTTGTCGGTTTTACAAACAAGAAAACAACTATTTCTCTATTTTTAACTTGTCTCTCAATAAGTTCTATTTCCTCGTATGTACTAGCAGCAAACATTTTTAAACCTCCAATTATTTATGAGCTTGTCCTGCAGAACTTTACCTGCACTGTTCTTCACAAGTATAATTTCAAAATATTCCAACTCATAAATTCATCGCATTAATATATAACTATTTCAATATTTGTACCAATTTATCACCAAATTCAGTTCTGCTGTAAACCTTGTCTTTGGACTGAGTTTTCATTAAAGAATCCCAATCCATACCGATGTTCCCATTGCCATGATGAACAAATGGATTATTATCGGTTACATCAACCATTAGTCCCAAAGCAACCAAACGCAACACCGCTTCACCGCCTATATTGCGATGAACTGTTATTTTTTTGCTATCTGAAATAAGAGTGTTGCAGTCTAACGGAAGGAATCGGTCTATAACCTCTGCGTACATAGTGAGTTCATCCCAAATAATAATATCATCCAGATAAGCCGCATATAACTTTGCAAGCATTTTCGGTTTATCATAGCCAATGTATCTTTCAATCAAAATCAAAAGATATTCCAATTCGTGCTTACGAAAATTCTTTTTGGCAAGAAAATTCTTCTTGCGTGCTTCCGCTTTTTCCGGCTCAATCGAACCCGAATTGAAAGTATCTATAAAAGATTTCAACTTATATAAACTGTGCTTTTCGTGAACTTTACTCGCAATATTGCAAAGCTTTACTGCAATACCTACAAACGGAATATCTTTGAGAACACCATTTTCTCCGGTAGCAGAATCAATTACAAGTTCAGTCGTTTCTCCTGCAAATTCTACAACATCCGCACCGATAGAAGCACAAAAAGAGTCAACTAAATAATTGTTTTCTTCCAATACTATACCTCCAATTCACCACTCATAAAATTTGGCAACAACGGCCACAAACTTGTCCTAAAAAACCTTCTGGTACAGATCTGCACAGGTAAGTATAAATACATATATAAAATGTAGTCTTTATCTACGTTATGTGCTTTTTATTCATGGATACTACTTTCTATCGAATTTTCAAGTTTGTTTTTTTCTTTGTTAATCAATGTATGAAAATACTTCTTTGGGTTATCACCAAAATCGGGTTTTACTCTTGTTTTCATTTTTTCTTTGATGTAGTCCATAATTCGATTATAATCTTTTTTAGAAAATATAGCAAAGAATAGTCCGTTCGTCCCTTCTACGCCATGTTTATTGATAAAAATTTTCTTCAATAAAATATCGTTTGTTGCAAATAAAAATTCTTCCTGATACTCATCTGTGTTTGAATATAATGTACTCCAGTTAGTTAAATATGATATATCCCATGCTTGATTTTCGCAACCAGATACAATTTTATCAATGTTATTCGAACATGCATTTTTTGGTGCTCTAATACCATCTTGCTCTGTAAATAACATAGCGGCATAAACTAGCAAATACTCACAAATTAACAGATTGTCATACATCCATTGAAAAAAATCCAACAATTTATCCGCTGGTGTTATAGATTTATCTCGGTAAAGTTTTACTATATGTAGCAAAGATGAAAGTGCCATATCATAATGATCACCCGTGTCAGAATAGTCTACTGTAATATTGGGGGCAGGTGTCATTGAATATTTAACACGTGGTATTTCAGTCAATTGTCCTTCAGCTACTTTCAACCACAATTGACCGGGAAATGCTGAATCTGCTTCTCTAAATTTTTGTAATTCAATTAACCCTACCTCTTGTGAGTGCAACTGTGCAGCTCGTTCTTTAACTGCTAATCCGGCGCTAATAGAAATCTTATTTATTTTCGCCCACACCATAATTAAACCAACCAGTTGTGATTCGCCTTTGTTTTTCAAACTACCATTTTCACAAAACTTTAAAAGACTTATAAGAATGTTTCTATCTATGAACAGTATGAAAGATTTTTTTCGCTTAATTTCAGAAAATAAATCATAATTAAAACTTCCGTAAGGTGCAATAGTAGGGTGGAATATTATTTTTTGCTCTTGGACAGTATCCCAAACAAACTCAATATCTTCATCATCAATAATTATAAAATCATCCACTATTACACCTCCTAATATGTATTTATCTAGAATTATACCTCTATTTCACCGTTCATGAGTTTCGGCAGCAAACGATCACGAGCCTCTTTAAGTTTATAATTTTCGCTTTTCAGCAATTCTGATTTACTCATAATTGGTTCAATGGTTTTTGAATACTTTCTAATAATATCAACCGTAGGAAGTAAAATCTTTATTTTAGATAAACCTTCGTTAGTTAAAGAAACTTGCGTTGCGCCAGTAGCATAACGGTTCTTTTCTTCGTCAAAATACTTAGAAGCAATCGTTTCATACACAAAACCATAGTATTCTTTCAAAGAAGTAAATCCAGCAAAACCTGAAGAAAGAACTGCAGAATCAGCTAACCATGAATTTGCACCAAAGCAGTTCAAAATTTTATAAGAATTGCTCATACGAGCAAACCAAACTGAAAATGGTACAGGCAGAACAGATGCACGAGACGGTTTATTTTCATAAAGTATTTTTTCCCCAGCAGACACAATACTTGTTCCCGATACATCGGCAGTAGCATAATATATTTTATTGCCTTCAAAAGGTGTCATTTTGCATTTTACAAAATCAAAAATATTATTATCAAGAATTGATGTCAAGCTCCACCCTTCGGGGATGCCATCGGTGGTAGGCGTGTTTTCGTATCCGGGGAAACGGAGATCAACAAACCATTCTTTATAAAGTCTCTGTGCCGCTTCTTCCAACAGCTTAATTTGCTTTTGATTATTTTCAATAAGGTCATCGTAAGTAGAAAGAATATCTGCAATACGTTTTTGAGTTTCAAGTGAAGGTGCAGGAAACTTTATTGTTGATAATTTTTCCCACGAAAGGTTATCTTGTGTTGCTCCTTGTGAAATCTGCTGGCATTCATTTTGTAAAATATCAAAACAATATTTCACATACCTAACATCAGATTTATCTTCATATGGAACAAAACCCATTATACTATCTGGAAAACAAGCATCAATTCCGAGTATTCCTGAATCAGCAATATTAGCTGCAATTGTAATGCACAACGTTCCTTTTTTCCAGAGTTTGCTTTGAGATAGTCCTTTATCATTATAAGATTGAGAATACTCAGTAATATAGAAATTAGCATTTTTTACATCGGCAGTCTGAATAAAAGGATATTCTCCATTGAATAAAGACGGATCGTTTCTAGGTCGATGCTTTGATCTTCCTCTTGAGATAGTTCCCAACTCATCAAGTCTTTTTTGTTCCCAACTCATAACCCCATCTCCTCCATATTCTTTGAGATGGTTTTCATAAGCTCGTTGGATTCAGCCTGAAGAACGAGAAGCTCTTTGTGGATTTCTGCCATACGTACAACAAAATCAACTCCGTCATCCTCAACAGGTGCAACGCCTACATAAGCACCGGGTGTGAGTGACCAACCCTTCTGCTCAATTTCTTCAATCGAGGCGCACTTGCACAGACCGAGAATATCCTTATACTCTCCGTCGCCAAACTTTTCCGTAAGCCAAACTGCCTCTTTGAGAATAGAAATTGTATTTTCTACCAATGCAATTCTTTTGTTCCATTCAGATTCAACTGATTTTTTCTCTCGTTTTGCGGCTTGATCAATAGCGGTTTTTGCCTTTTTGCGAATGAGCACCAATTTCGCTTCCAACAATTCAAGATTGGTTTCAAAATCATATTCCGGTCTATAACCATCCGGCACATCTTCGATATGTTCAACCCTATTTAAGAACTCTGCAACTTGATCGACATACTCGTTTATAAGTTCGATATACTTATCCGTTTCCCCACGATAAAGCCACACAATAGCATTCAGGTTTTTCATCTGCCATTCTGACCACTCATTAAGTGTACGGTCAACCTGTGTGTAATAGTTTCTTGCATCGATAAAGAGAACTTTATCCTTGTTTTTATCCTTCTTTGCCTTATCAAAGAACCACAATGTGCAAGGTAAGCTCTTTGTGTAGAAGAAGTTATTACCGACAGAAAGCATAACGTCAACCGCACCTGTTTTAACGAGCTGTTCACGGATATCCTTATCTTTACCCTGAGAATCTGTGGCTGATGATGCCATAACAAAGCCTGCACGTCCCGTTTCGTTCAGGTATGCGTAGAAGTATGATATCCAAAGGTAATTTGCATTACCGATTTCTTTGTTTTTGTTAACACTCGGCAAGCCGAACGGAAGTCTGCCTGCGTTCTGCGTTGTTTCAGACTTAACTTTGTCAACATTAAAGGGCGGATTCGCCATAACATAATCACATCTGCCCTCAAGCGAAAAATGATCCTGATAAAAGCTGTTTGCTTCGTTACCAGAAACAATCTTTGCATTAAGACCGTGGACTGCCATATTCATAGCACAGAGCTTTGCATTGTAATCAACCTTTTCCTGGCCGTAGAAAGTCATAGCTGTGTTAGCGTTTGCACCGTACTGTTCGATGAAATCAGCAGAAGAAACGAACATACCTCCACTACCGCAAGCAGGATCAAGAACTGTTCCGTGCTTCGGCTCGATGATATTAACGATCATTCGAACCAATGATTTGGGCGTGAAGAATACACCGTCATCAGATGCAACGGCAGGTGCAAATTTATTGAGGAAGTACTCGTAAATACGTCCGATAATATCATCCTGAATATCATTGAATGCACTATTATTGAAAATACGAAGAAGTTCGCGTAAAAGATCATTCTGAAGTATGGTGTAATTCTTCGGAAGAACACCGTTAAGCTGTGAAGACTGAGCTTCAACAAGCTCCATGGCTTTATTGATAGCCTTTCCCATATCGGTATCGTCAGGTAAATTGAGAAGATAATCATAACGTGCCTCTTCAGGAAGGAAGATCGCACTCTTTGTCTTGAAATCATCAGGCTCTACAGGAAGAACTCTGCCATTACGAACGGGACGATCCTTAAGGATATCTGCCTCGACAAACTTAAAACGGCTGTAAGCATAGCGCAGAAAAATAAGACCCAATACGGGCATACAATACTCCTGTGATGTTACCTTTGAGTCAACGCGCAGAAGGTCTGCTGCATCCCATAATTCTGTTTCTAATTTACGAATGTTTATCATAACTAGTCTCCTTACTCATTCTTCCACAACAAATTCCATAATATCATCCACACCACAATTTAAAGCAGCGCAGATTTTACCGAGGGTTTCGACGGTGACGTTTTCACCCTTGCTCATTTTTGTGATTGTGTAGTTGCTGATATCAGCGACCTTTGCAAGGTCTTTTTTCTTCATATCGTGGTCAATCAAGAGTTTCCAGAGTTTTTTATAACTAACAGCCATAAGTACACCTCTTAAA
>JAFQEE010000004.1 GCA_017399175.1 Clostridia bacterium
ATCACTATTATACTTGGAGGTTAATCTTTTCTCTACTGCTTTTCGTGGCTTGCCATTGCTCGCCACGTTTTATTTTTACTAAAGCTTTTTTTATCCCCCGGTAGAACCGGGGGATTATATCTTTGCTAAAGACCATATAAACAAAAAGCTCGGTTTTCCCGAGCTTTTTGTTCGTTTATGCAATTAAGATATTAATGTAATTATATCTGAAATTAGAATTTCAAAAATACTTATAATGGGCAAAACTGTAAATGCAAGCCTTTCTTTTTTAGAATTACTTTCTTTAATAGAATATACCAACCAAACAATAACAATATCAACGGCACAAAACAAAAACTCTTTTACAAGTTCGAAGCTATTGTATACACCAAATATCACACGTTCAATAACACAATTAAGAATATAACCTGCTAAAACAGATACTGTTACAATTATTGCTATTTTTTTAAATGTATTTCTTCTTTTCTCAATATTATGTTCAATTGAATTGTTCATAAGTATGACCATTACTATGATTACAAAAACAAGCGAAACCAAAGAAAGTACCAAATTTGCACCTTGGCTTATCCAATATAACAATCCTGGAAGTTTTGTTGACGTGTCATGTATGTAACCTGAACCTAATAGCAAAATAGTCACTGAAAGTGATGAAATAAATGATGTTGCTCCATTTGACACCACAGAATATAAAAACTTATGTTTTTGAAAATCACCTATATATCCTGAGTGTTTTGTTAAATAATCTCCAAGAATAATACTACCAATAACAGCAACAATTAAATTCCAAGATATTGAAATATCACCCGTGTAATCTGAAATATCTAACAGCACATCCAAATCAAATAGTGTTCCTAATGTCACCAAAACGCTACCAATTACCATTGGCACACACGCAATAAAACCTATAACAAGTTGATAAATCACGGATACTTTTAAAAAATAGTATTTTGCTTCCTTTTGAGATTTAACAACCAGCCTTGCAAAATCATTTATAGACAAGCCATAAGCAACAGCTATTTTTTTTGCAATCTCACTAGGCACTAAACCTGAATCTTCTATCTCTTGCAGTTTGCTGTCATCAACACCAATTTTTTCGGCTACATCTTTAAGATACAATCCGTTTTCTGCACGAAATTCAGCAAGCGTTTTTCCCACTCTTGCCCTTACCTGTCCAACGGAAATTTCATCAAGTATATCCTTTTCATTCTGTATATTAGTTGGTTGACTCTCTTCACCTTTACAAACACCGTTAATCAACTCTTCCGTTGAAATTTCAAAAACTTCAGCCAGTTTTATAAGCGTTTCCGTTTTGGGAATAGCTGTACCTGTTTCCCATTTTGAAACAGCTTTATTTGACACGCCAAGAATTGCACCCAACTCTTTTTGTGACAAGCCCTTTTGTGTTCTTAATTCATATATTCTATTGGACAATTCATAATTCGCCATAGGAACCTTCCTTTCATAAAAATTGTAACACACAGGTAATTTTATGGCAAGAAATAAAAATCTAATATTGGTAGAATTTGAAGTAATATCAGTTTTATTGCTTACTTTAATACAAACAGACATGAATATCTCTTGCTTTACAAATTATAATTTATCGCTCTCTTTTAATTGCGTTTTTCTTTGGCTCCCTCTGACGAGGGAGCTGTCTGCGAAGCAGACTGAGGGAGAGATTTAGTGTGCAGAAAAACCATCTCTCCCTCCGTCAAAATCAAAGATTTTGCCACCTCCCTCGTCAGAGGGAGGCGATATAATCGCGTCGCAGACGCTTAATTCCGAATTGCGAATTACGCATTACGAATTATCCCTACAAACTCCAATTTGTCGAGCTATTTTGTTATTGTCTATGCATTCTTTTTATGATATAATACAACAGATATTTTACGAAAGGTGAAATCTTAAATATGAACACAAAAAGACGAATAGATTTCACAATTGAAGAAAAGTACGACGGCAAAAGAGTTCTTGATTTTCTCAGAAATGAAGCAAAAGCGTCAGCACGACTTATTACAAAGTTAAAGCATGATGAAGACGGAATTATGCTTAACGGTGTACACACAAGAACTGTTGACCTTATGAAAAAAGGCGATATTTTGTCGATTACTCTGCCTATTGATACAGAGGAACAAACATCTGCTGTTGAGCCTTTACCTTATCCCTTAAAGGTTTTTTATGAAGACGAGGACTTGCTGATTGTGGACAAGCCTGCGGGACTTCCTTTGCATCCCTCACACAATCATCAGGGTGACACCCTTGCAAATGCAGTTGCCTATCACCTTGCGCAGCAAGGAAAATCGTCAATTTTCCGTTCAATCGGTCGTCTTGACCGAGGAACGTCGGGAATTGTTATCTGTGGTCTTAACAGATTTGTCACAGGTATTCTTAACGGTAAAATTTACAAGGAATATATGGCTGTTTGTGACGGGATTTATGAGGGCGAAGGCATTATCGACCGTCCTATTTATCGTCCCGACCCGATAAAGACATATCGTACAGTTGACGAACGAGGCGAATTTGCAATTACTGAATGGAAAGCACTTTCACACCACGACGGCAAGACATTACTCCGAATTCACCTGCAGACAGGCAGAACACATCAGATAAGAGTACATTTTTCATCCTTGGGTACACCACTTGTTGGTGATACAATGTATGGAACACCTCGTGACGATATTTCCCGTCAGGCTTTACATTGTTGTTATTGCAAATTCACTCACCCTGTTACAAAAGAAGTTATTGAAATTGAATCACCCTTACCGGAAGATATTGCACAATTTGTAAAATAAGTTTCACTTGCTTATTTGTAACAAATATGATAAAATAGTTACAAATCGGTTACAGATTTTTTCTGTAACTGACTTTAAGGGTGATTAAATGAATGAGATTAAGGATTATGTTGTTTATCCTGACAACATAGAAATATATACTCCGCCTACAATGCCTGCAAAACAAGACAAGTTTTATAAAAACCTTGTTTATGTTGCATCCGCAGTTGTTTCAAAAGTCTGCATCCGTATGGGCAGTAAAATTGAAAAAATAAATATGGACGGCTTAAAACCGCCTTATATTGTTCTTTCAAACCATACACAGTTTGTTGACTTTCTTGTAAGTTTCAGGGCATTACGAAAATACAATTTCAACAATATTGCCACTCTTGACGGCTTTGTGGGAATGGCTAAGATTATGGAAAAGCTTGGTTGTGCTTGTCATAGAAAATTCACAACTGATATAAGCCTTGTCCGTGCTGTTCATAAGGTGCTTCACGAATATGGTGACATTCTTTATATGTATCCTGAAGCAAGATATACAAATGTGGGAACAACTACACTTATTCCTGATGTTGTTGCCAAGCTTGTCAAGAAGAACAAGGTTCCGCTTGTTGTTATGATTCACCACGGAAGTTATCTTAACGCACCATTCTGGGATTTTCGTCAATACAGAAAAGTTCCGTTCCGCTCCACAATGAAGCAGGTTCTTACAGCAGAACAGGTTCAGGAAATGAGTGTTGAAGAAATCAACGAAGTAATTCATCGTGAAATGGCTTATGATGATTATAAGTGGCAGAAAGAAAATAATATTAAAATTACAGAAGATTTCCGTGCTGACGGTCTTAATAAAGTTCTTTACAAATGTCCTCACTGTATGGCAGAAGGACAAACTGTGGGCAAAGGAATTCATCTTACATGCGAAGCTTGCGGTAGGAAGTGGGAAATGACTGAACTGGGTGAAATGAAAGCTGTGACAGGTGAAACTGAATTTTCACACATTCCTGATTGGTATGAATGGGAAAGAGAATGTGTTCGCAAAGAGCTTCTTGACGGTACATACAAGTATGAAGACGATGTTCATATCCATTCATTACCCGGAATTGAATTCATTGACCTTGGTAAAGGCAAAGTTACACACGACCTTGAAAATGGTTTCATTGTGTCAGGTCACTATAATGGTCACGATTTCAGAGTTCAGCGTACAACAAAATCTCTTTATACTTTGCATACAGAATTTTTATATAAAAAGCTTGGCAAATCAGATAACTTTGATGTTTCTGTCAAGGATGATTCATTCTATTGCATACCAACAAAGAAAGATGTTGTGCAAAAACTTATGTTTGCAACAGAAGAAGCGTATAAAATTTATAATGAAAACCCTTCAAAATAAAAGTTATGACAAACAAGAAAAGCTATATGGAAGAAGTATGCTATTCTGATAATGTCAAAAAATATGACTTATCAAAACCACCTATAAAACAGTCTAAAACAGCCTTACTGCTCACAAGATTGTTATCAAAAGCACTACTTCCTCTTTTAAGAAAAGGTCACAAACTCGAAAAAATTAATATGGACGGGCTAAAGCCACCGTATATTCTACTTTCTAATCATATGCAGTGGATGGATTTTGCTGTGCTCTTTGATGCTATATATCCTGAAAGATTCAATTTAGTCGCAGCAAATCATGTGTACTATAAAGATTATGCCCTATTAGAAAAATTGGGATGTATGTGCACAAGAAAGTTCATAACTGATATAAGTCTTGTACGTAACTGTCATAGAGTTTTGCAAGAATATGGTGATATTTTTGCAATGTTTCCTGAGGCAAGATATTCTCCCGACGGAACACAATCCGTTTTACCGCCTGCTATCGGAAAACTTGCGAAAAAGAATAAGGTTCCCGTGGTAATTTTGATTAATCACGGAAACTTTTTAAATCAGCCATTTTGGTCACATTATAAATTCAGAAAAGTGCCTTTTTATGCAACTATAAAACAGGTACTTACTGCTGAAGATATTGAAAATATGAGTATTGACCGGATAAATCAGATTATCGAAAAAGAATTTCAGTATGATGATTACAAATGGCAAAAGGATAACAACATTCTGATTACTGAAAAATACCGTGCACACGGTTTACATAAAATCCTGTACCAATGTCCACACTGTATGTCAGAGGGTACGACCACAAGCAATGGTATTTCTCTTACTTGTAATAGGTGTGGAAAAACCTGGGAAATGACGGAATTGGGTGAACTTAAGGCACTCCAAGGTGAAACTGAATTTTCACATATTCCCGATTGGTATAAATGGCAAAGAGAAAATGTCAGGAAAGAGCTTCTTGACGGTACATATAAATATTCTGACGAGGTTCAGACCTATGGATTCCCTGGAGTTTATAAATATTTTAACCTTGGTAAAGCAACTGTCACCCACGACCTTGAAAACGGTTTTGTACTGACAGGAAATTACAATGGTCAGGATTATAGAATTCATAAGCCTGTATCATCACTATACAGTCTGCATATTGAGTACGAATTTGGTCATTTAAAAGGTATCGACTGCTTTGAATTGCCAACAAAAAATGACTCAATTTATTGTATTCCTACAAATGAATATATGGTTACAAAACTTGCTCTTGCAACGGAAGAAGCCTTTAAAATTGTAAATAAATAAAAGTAAAACCCTACCGCTCGGTAGGGTCAATTTTTATTTTCCGGTTGATTTTACATATTTCTCAACAAAGCCCAGATGTGTGCCTACGAATATAAGTTTCAATTCTTTGTGCTTTGAAATATCTTTCGGGAAATATAAGGTGCTTCGTTTTTTTAGCTTCAGAACCTTACATTTTTGTAACACTTCTGCCACAAACTGTGAACAAAAATAGTGATTTTTTCGCTTTAAAGGTATTTTGAGAAAACACATTATCAAGCCAAGCGTTGAATATTTGAGCATGTTTTTTCTTGCCTTGTAATCATGTACCATTTTCTTGACTTTTTCATACACCTCGTCGGTTACAATAATCTCATACAAGGCACAAGGAAAAGAGGGTCTGCCGGGCTTTTCATACCGAGTAATGCTCTCCACAAGATAGCCTTTACTTACAAAGGTATAAAAGGTATCCATATCCTCCTCAAGTCCTACTGATGTGTGGGTGTACGGAAATCGTGTGCGTAAACGCAGTATTTTAGCATCAAATCCGGGATATTGTGTCATTAAAATATAAATTTTTCTGTATTTCATCATCTTTACCCTATATATTTTTATTATACAAAATCAGTATATCAACAAATACGTCTGCGGTCAAGTGATAATATTTACCATTTTTTCAAATCAATTCTTTTGATATATTAAAAAATCAAAATGAATTTCTGTTTTAAATCCGTTGTTTTTAAGAATTTTTTCTTCTGCACCCATTTCTGTTTTGAAATAATACGGTGTCATTCTGAAAAGATTTACTCCCATTTCACCGTTAACTGTGATTTCATTTTTTACTGAAATTCTGTCAATGAACTGAAATCCGTCATATTCCGTATGTTTTTCCTCATTCTCATATGTGTTTTCATACAGAATTTCTTTAAGTCCCATAAGGTGACTTTTACCGGGAACAGCATAAATCATATATCCGTCTTTTTTTAGAATTCTTGCCATTTCACTTTCCACCATAGGTGCGAAAATATTAAGAGCAAGGTCAAAACCTTCATCCAATAGGGGCATATTAAAGCAACTGCCAACAGCGTAGTTGCATTTTTTATACTTTCCTGCGGCATAGCGTACTGCTTCCTTTGAAATATCAAAGCCAAAAAGGTCATAATCGGAAGAAATACTTTCAAGTTTTCCGTCATAATAACCTTCACCGCAACCACAATCGGCTATTGTGATTTTTTGAGTGTCAGGAAATAATGAATTGATTATTCCACAAAGTTTATCCGCAAAACAATCGTAATAACTGCTTTCAAGAAATGCCCTACGAGAAAGCACCATGTCCTTTGAGTCACCGGGATTGTCAGAGTGCTTCTTGTTGACGGGAAGAAGATTCACATATCCCTGCTTTGCAATATCAAAAGTGTGATTATTTTCGCAACAATATGATTTTCCCACAATATTCAATTTTGATTTGCAAATCGGACAAATGAACATAATAAGGCACCTTACTCTATAATGTCATTCTGAGGAGTAACACGACGAAGAATCTCTGTTGGTTAATATGTTCACTTTAGAAAAGATTCTTCGCTTTGCTCAGAATGACCTTGCAGGCGTGGAAGCCTGCCACTACGCGGTCACTTCGTTTAGAATGACAAGGACGGGTATAACCCGCCCAATTTTACTAATTATTTCGCAACGATATTTACAAGCTTACCCTTAACGTAAATTTCCTTGATGATATTCTTACCGTCAAGCTCTGCTGCAACTTTTTCGTCAGCCTTAGCCATAGCAACTGCATCAGCCTGTTCGATGTCAGCAGGAACATTGAGCTTTGCACGGATTTTACCGTTAATCTGAACAACGATTTCGATTGTTTCATCAATGCACTTTGCTTCATCATATGCTGGCCATTCACCGTCAGCAGCAATCATCTTACCGAAACCGCAAGTTTCCCACATTTCTTCTGTAACATGAGGAGCGAATGGGTTAACAAGGAGAAGAAGTGCTTTGAGTTCTGCACGGTTAATTGAGCTCTTTGTATAAATTGCATTAAGAAGTGTCATAAGTGCTGCGATTGCAGTATTGTACTTAAGTGCTTCAATGTCTTCTGTTACTTTCTTGATAGTCTTGTGGAATGAAGAAGAAAGTTCCTTTGAGAATTCGTCTCCGTCGACGAGAATTTCCTGTAAATTCCAGATTCTGTCAACAAATCTCTTACAACCCTTAACTGAATTTTCTGACCAAGGAGCAGCCTGTTCATAGTCACCCATAAAGAGTACATAAGTACGAAGAACGTCAGCACCGAAAACATCAACAACTTCGTTAGGGTCAATAACATTACCACGGGATTTACTCATCTTAACACCATCAGGGCCTAAGATAAGTCCCTGTGCTGTTCTCTTTGCATATGGTTCTGCGTGAGGAACTGCACCTATGTCATAAAGGAACTTGTGCCAGAAACGAGAATAGATAAGATGACGAGTAACATGTTCCATACCACCATTGTACCAATCAACAGGCATCCAGTAATTGAGTTTGTCCATATCAGCAAGACATTCATCATTATGTGGGTCAATGTATCGAAGGAAATACCATGATGAACCTGCCCACTGTGGCATTGTGTCAGTTTCTCTCTTTGCATCGCCACCGCATTTCGGACACTTGCAGTTTACATAAGAATCAATCTTTGCAAGCGGACTTTCACCGTCTGTACCAGGTGCAAAGTTTTCAACATCAGGAAGTCTTAATGGAAGTTCTTCATAAGGAACAGCAACCATACCGCACTTTTCACAATGAACGATTGGAATTGGTTCACCCCAATAACGCTGACGGTTGAATGCCCAGTCCTTCATCTTGTACTGCACACCGCCTTCACCGATACCTTTTTCCTGTAAGAAATCAATCATCTTTGCGATTGAATCCTTTTTGTTATCAATACCGTTAAGAAAATCAGAGTTAACCATTTCGCCGTCACCTGCATAAGCAGCTTCGTCGATGTTGCCACCCTTGATAACCTCAATAATATCGATACCGAATTTCTTTGCGAAGTCATAGTCACGGTCGTCGTGTGCAGGAACAGCCATAATAGCACCTGTACCGTAACCCATCATAACATAGTCAGATATGTAAATTGGAATATCCTTACCATTTACAGGGTTCTTCGCTGTAATACCTGCAATCTTAACACCTGTCTTGTCTTTTACAAGTTGTGTACGCTCAAATTCAGTCTTCTTTGCACATTCAGTTCTGTATGCAAGAATTTCGTCCATATTAGAAATCTTATCAGCATACTTGTCGATAATCGGATGTTCAGGTGCCATAACCATAAATGTAACACCGAAAAGAGTGTCAGGACGAGTTGTGTAAATCTTTAATTCTTCAGAAATTTCGTTAAGGTTGAAGTTAACGAAAGCACCTCTTGACTTACCAATCCAGTTAACCTGCTGAAGTTTGATGTTTGGAAGATAGTCAACATCATTTAATCCTTCAAGAAGTTTGTCTGCATACTCTGTAATTCTTAAGTACCAAACATCCTTTGATTTCTGTACAACATCGCTGTGACAGATATCACACTTACCACCCTGTGAGTCCTCGTTTGAAAGAACAACCTTACAAGATGGGCAATAGTTAACAAGAGTCTTGTCACGGAAAGCAAGTCCGTTTTCAAACATTTTAAGGAAAATCCACTGTGTCCATTTATAGTATTTATCGTCAGTTGTATCAACTACTCTTGAATAGTCGAATGAGAAACCGACTCTCTTTAACTGACTTGTGAACTTCTGGATGTTCATATCAGTTACTTTTCTTGGGTGAATACCTGTTTTGATAGCATAGTTTTCTGTTGGAAGACCGTAAGCATCAAAACCGATTGGGAAAAGCACATTGTAGCCCTGAAGTCTTCTTTTTCTTGATACTACTTCAAGACCTGAGTATGCCTTGATGTGACCAACGTGCATACCTGCACCTGACGGATAAGGGAACTCAACAAGGCCATAGAATTTTGGCTTGTCGGAATTATCCTGTGCCTCAAAAACCTTTGCCTCGTCCCATTTCTGTTGCCATTTTTGTTCGGTGGCTTTAAAATCGTAATTCATATATATAACCTTCTTTAAAGATATTTTTTCTGATTTAGTACTTCAGTCGATTTACAAACTAAAGTATATCACGCATACTGGCGAAAAATTACTCGTCAAGATGATTAATCTTCTGTAATAATTTCGCTGATGTCATATTCCTTAGCATCACCCCAGAGATGTTCAAGGCTGTAAGTTTCTCTCTGGTCAGGTGTGAAAAGGTGAACAACAACGGTGTTGTAATCGAGCAAAATCCAACCTGTTGATTTACCCTCAACATTTCTTGGTTCAACACCCTGTTTTGTGAGTCCATCCTGAACTTCATCGGACAATGCACGGATATGAGTGCCTGATGTACCCGTTGCAATTACAAAGTAATCGGCAACTGATGAAAGTTCAGTAATTTCAAGTGATTTAATATTTGTTGCCTTCTTACTGTCAAGAGTAGCAACAATATTTTTCATAAGTTCTGTTCTGTCCATTTATTTTATCCTTTCTGCAAGGTAGTTAAATGCTTTTACCGTGTCAAGATGAATCGGTTTATGTTTCCTCGCATTATCTTCAATAGTAAATGAAAGTCCGCGAATACACGTTTTTTCAAGACTTTCTTCTGCCATCATTCTTACTTCCTTGACATCAGGGTATTCCCTGTCATCGGAAGTCAAATCTGCAACATAAATTATTTTTTCAAGCAAGGTCATATTCTCCTTACCTGTAGTATGCCATCTTACTGCTGAAAGTATTTCTTCGTCAGTAACATTAAGCATTTTACGAAGATATACCTCACCTGCTATCGCGTGAAGCGTTACGGTAATATTCTTTTCACTTTCTGTAAGACATTGACCGTCACTCTCAATAAGTTCAAGCATTTTTTCAGCAGGTTCATATCGCATTATATCGTGAACAAGACCCGCTGTATATGCCTTTTCAGGGTCACCACCGAATATTTCGGCAAGTTCCTTTGCCTTTTTTGCAACACAGATTGAGTGATAAAGTCTTTGTTCCGTTAGTCGTTCTTTAAGGATTTCAAGGAACTCAATATTTCTTTCCGTATCCATAGAGTTTGTTTGTCTCCATATACTCAATAATTTCAGGGTCAACAAGACCGTAAAGACTTCTCTTCTGGTCAATTCTTTCCCTGATTTCGCTTGAACTTACTTCATAAGCATCAAGAAGTGAAATATGTACATTCTTCGCATCAAGCTGTGGCATATAAATGCCCAATCTTTCAAATGCATAAGCACGAAGTGCCTGAACATCGTCATCATTATCACGGGATGCAACACAAATTGTGCATTTTTCAAGCAACTCCTTGTGCTTATACCACTTATGGAAAATAAGGAACATATCTGAACCTATAATGAGATAAAGTTCATCATTAGGATACTTTTTCATAAGCTCGTCAACAGTAAAAATCGTATAACTGCTTGTTTCCCTATCCATTTCCATAGTGCTTATTTCAAATTTAGGGTTCTTAAAAGCAATTTTGCACATTGCAACTCTGTGCTTGTTATCAGCCAAATCGTCACAACGCTTATGTGTAGGAATTTTATTAGGAATGATTAAAACCTTGTCGAGTTCTAACTCCTCTGCCATTTTTTCAATCATTCTTGTGTGTCCCTTATGAGGAGGATTGAATGTTCCGCCGAAAATACCTATCTTCATCTTTTATTCGCCTTCTTTTTCTCGTCTTTATGAAGTTCAGGGTTGTAACGATAGAAAATCATACTTCCACCGATTACACCAACGCAATCACTGTTTGTTGCTTCTGCAAGTTTTTGTGCAATTACTTTTGGTTTTTCAGGACTTGTTTCCAAAAGCACCTTGATTTTAATAAGTTCGCGTGCCTTGAGTGCGTCATCAGTCTGCTTTATAAGTGCATCTGAAATTCCGCCTTTGCCAACCTGAAACAATGCCTGAAGCCCGTTCGCCTGACTTCTCCAATATGCTCTTTCTTTACTTGTCATATTATTCTCCTAAATTGTTGTCGTTTGTATGTCATTCTGAGGAACAAAGTGACGAAGAATCTATGTTGGTTAACTGTTCACTTTAATCGAGATTCTTCGCTACGCTCAGAATGACCTGTTTGTTTTATAAATATTTTGGTAATTCTTCTACAAATTTTCTTAACGCATTTCCACGGTGACTTACCTTATCTTTTTCTTCAGCAGAAAGTTCACCGAATGTCTTTTCCCCTACAAGGAACACAGGGTCATAACCAAAACCACCGTTACCGTGTACCTCATGTGCGATTATACCCTCGCAAGTGCCACGAACTGAAAAACTTCTTCCGTCAGGAAAACAGCAACAAACACAACTTACAAATCGAGCTGTGCGTTCTTCGTCAGGCACATCTTTCATTAACCTCAAAAGTTTTTCGTTATTTTTAGCATCGTTTCCGTGCTCACCACCGAAACGGGCAGAATAAACTCCAGGTGCACCGTCAAGATAGTCCACCATAAGTCCTGAATCGTCTGCAACACAGACCATTCCGCTTTCTTTACAGCCACTATCGGCCTTTAAAAATGCATTTTCTTCAAATGTTTCTCCTGTTTCTTCCACATCGGAGAGTTCAATTCCTGCCATATCAGCAGTTAAAACATTTATTCCAAGCGGTGAGAGAATTCTCTGTAATTCCGCCTGCTTTTTCATATTATGAGTTGCGATTAAAAAGTCCAAAGAATCCCCTTCTCTTCTTTTCTTTCTTTTCAGGCTCTTCCTCTGCCTGTTCTTCTATCTCTTCTTCCTGTTGGAGTCCTGTATCATCTGTTTCGGAATCTTCTGGAGTGTCTCCAACGTCTTCAAGGGAGAGTTCTTCTTGTAAAATATCTTCATTAACTTCTTCGAGTTCTTCTTTGCTCTCTTCAACAATTTCAATTGAGATGTCCTCCTCTTCCTTGTACTCTATCTTATCAAACAAACCGTCTGCAAATGCTGATGGCTTGAATGGTTGCAAGTCGTCAATCTGTTCACCAACACCGATAAACTTAACAGGAATTCCAAGCTCGTTCTTGATTGCCAACACAACACCACCGCGAGCAGTACCGTCAAGCTTCGTAAGAACAATACCTGTGATTTCAGCAACTGCCTGAAATTCACGAGCCTGATTAACTGCATTCTGTCCTGTTGTTGAATCAAGAACCAACAAAACTTCACGGTCAGAGTACGGCAATTCACGGTCAATGACTCTGTAAATCTTATTAAGTTCGTCCATAAGATTCTTCTTATTGTGAAGACGACCTGCAGTATCAATAATGATAATCTCGTTATCTCTTGCCTTTGCTGCATTAATTGTATCGAATACAACAGCAGCAGGGTCAGCACCTTCCTTGTGCTTGATAATATCAACGCCTGCACGGTCAGCCCAAATTTGTAACTGGTCAATAGCAGCAGCACGGAATGTATCGGCAGCACCAAGAATAACACTCTTGCCCTGTGCCTTGTACATAGCAGCCATTTTACCGATTGTTGTTGTTTTACCAACACCGTTTACACCAATCACAAGGATAATTGACGGAACTGTGATAAGTCCCATATCCTCGCCACCGTAAAGCATTTCGGAAATAATGTCCTTAATCTTCTGACGCACTTCATTGGCATCTTTAATTTTGCCTTTTTCTGCTTCTTCACGAAGTTTTTCTGTAATTTCAACGGCAGTTGTAACACCAACGTCACCCATAACAAGAATTTCTTCAAGTTCAGTATAAAGGTCGTCTGTGATTTCGTCGAAGCTATCGAGCATATCATCGATAGCACCTGCCATTTTATTTCTTGTCTTTGTAAGACCAAAATTGATTTTCTTAAAAATTCCCATAATGATACCTTTCTGTAGAGAGAATTTATCCCCTCCCTCTCCGAGGGAGGTGTCTGCGTCAGCAGACGGAGGGAGTCATTATTTTTTGTTTACTCCCTCAGTCAAATGCTACGCATTTGCCAGCTCCCTCAATGAGGGAGCGTAATTTATGCTAAACCTAATTTTCTTGCCAACTCTGCAGTTTTGAGTTCAAGTATCTTTGATACGCCTTCTTCCTGCATTGTAACACCATAAAGCATATCTGCTTCTTCCATTGTGCCACGACGGTGAGTAATAAGAATGAACTGTGTATTCTTTGTCATTCTTCTTACATACTGTGCGTATCTTACAACATTGACATCGTCGAGTGCTGCCTCAACCTCGTCAAAAATTACAAACGGAGCAGGAGTAACCTTAAGAATTGCAAAAAGAAGTGCGATAGCAGAAAGTCCCTTTTCACCACCTGAAAGCAGGTTGATATTCTGAACATTCTTACCCGGTGGCTGAACCTTGATTTCGATGTCACATTCAAGCACATTCATCTCATCCTCAAGAACAAGCTCGGCTTTACCGCCACCGAAAAGTTCTGCAAAGGTTTCGCCGAATGCCACATTGATTTTCTGGAACTGTTCACGGAACTGAACACTCATCTTTGTTGTCAAATCATCAATAAGCTTAATGAGTTCTGCCTTTGATTTTTCCACATCTCCGATTTGTTCTGACATAAATTCATATCTTTCGGAAACTTCCTTGTATTCGTCAATAGCAGAAACATTGACTGAACCGAGTCCTCTGATTTCGTTCTTGAGTGCTGAAAGTCGTGTTCTTGCATCGCCTATGTTTTCAATGACGATTTCAAGGGCTATTGCCTCACGTCTTGTCAACTGATACTCATCATAAAGCTTTGAGTTGTATTCCTCATATTCACCAAGCATTGATGCCTTGCGTTCTTCAAGTCGAGCAAGTTCACCGCTGATTCGCTCTCTTTCAGAGTTCTTTTCTTTTTCAAGATTACGAAGATTTGTATTTTCCTTTTCAAGCTGTGCACGAGCATCAAGCAAATCGTCAATATCTGTCTTTGCGTTACCACATTGTTTGCGGAGTTCATCGGCAGACTGTCGAAGACTTTCAATGTCATTTGTAAGCCAGATATTCTTGTTTCTGAATGCTTCGATTTCATTGTCAAGTTCTGACAGCCTGTCAGAATGTGAGCCTTTAAGAATATTAAGTCTGCGAATATTGTCATCAGCAGATTCAATATCCTTCTGGAAGCCTAAAATCTCAAGTCGAATTTGTTCAGCCTTTTGTGCAAGCTCTTCACGAACAAGTGCAAGACTTTCTCTGTCACCGCTGACTGCTTCAAGGCTCTTTTCCTTTTCTGCAATCTCATTTGTGAGTTCTTCTACTTTTGTTTTTGCAGTAAGACTATCCTCTTGTATTTTGTCAATTCTTTCATTCAGTATTCTTTCTTCCTCGATGAGTTCACCAACGCCACCTGATGAAGTTTCATACTGCTGTGTAGCAAGGTTATATTCACCCTCAAGACGGATTTTTTCTTCGTTTGCTGAAAGGATGTCACCTTCGATACCATTAAGGTCAGCAACGGCAGAAGCCAAATCCTCTGAAAGCATCTTTTCCTGAATGAGAAGTGCTTGTTTCTTTTCTTGTAAATCCTTAACACTTGCAGTAAGCTTTTCAATCTCGTTACTACGGCTGAGCATTCCCACACCGTGAGCCTTACTACCACCGGTCATTGAACCGCCGGCATTGATAACCTGACCGTCAAGTGTAACAATCTTAAATCTGTTTTTATATTTCTTTGCCATTGTGATGGCAGAGTCCATATCTTCACAAACAACAGTTTTACCAAGAAGATTTTCAATAATCTCTCTGTACTGCTTGTCCGTAGATACGAGTTCAGATGCGATATTCACAAATCCAAAGCAATCGTCAAGGTCGCTTTCTTCAAGTCGTCTTGATTTGATTGCAGTAAGCGGTAAGAATGTTGCACGACCACCGCGAGTTTCTTTAAGAAAAGCGATTGCTCTTTTCGCATCGTTTTCATTGTCAACAACAATGTTCTGAATAGCGTTTGCAAGAGCAGTTTCAACTGCTACAGAATATTTATCCTTAACAGTTATAAGCTGTGAAAGTGGTCCGTGAATGCCGTTTAATGCACCACGCTTGCTTTCTTTCATAACGCTACGGACAGAGCCCTGATAACCCTCCATATTTTTTTCAAGGTCATCAAGAATTCTTATTCTTTCATTTTTACGGTCAATCTCACTTTGTAATGTGCTGATTTCAGCCTTGACCTTTTCACTTTTTTCTGTTCTTGTTTCTACCTTTATTCTGTAACCGTCAACTGCGTTTTTATACTCGTTGATTTTTTCAATACACTCGTCGAGAACTTTTTTCGCATTGTTTTTCTTTTCTTCAAGTGCTAAAACAACTTCTTTACGGTTACCTAAAAGCTCGTCAATAGCAGTAATTCTTGTCTTGATTTCTTCAATCTGTGAATTTGCTGTTTCGCTGATAACACGATTATCAGCAAGATTTACTGTAAGAACTGAAATTTCCTTTGCAAGTTCAGCAGCAACAGTTGCGAATTCGTTATTTTCAACCTGCAATTTTTCGATTTCAGCAATCTGTTCACGGAGTTTTTCGTTTGCATCATCAAGACCTGCTTGTGACACTTGTTTCTGTTTTTCGGTTTCTTCAACCTGTGCGTCAATGTCCAAATCATCCTGATTTGCCATTAATTTATCTTTTTCGAGTCTTTCGATAGATTCGTTGTTATGTAAAATTGAGTTTTCGTAAACCTTTGCCTGTGCTTCAAGTTCGGCAGCCTGCTCCTCGAAATGAGATGTTGATGAACGAACTTCTTCAATTTTCACATTGATTTCGTGATTTTTTTCAAGAATGTCATTCATCTTTTGCTCAATTTCTTCAAGCTGACGCTGTGCATCCTTGTACTGAACGGAAGCAATATCGATTTTTCTGTCCTGTTCCTTTAATTTTTCCTGTGTTTTCTCAATATTATAAAGCCAGATGCCGATTTCAAGATTTTTTCTTTCTTCAGCAAGGACTAAAAATTTCTGTGCCTTTTCACTCTGTGTCTTTAAAGGGCCAACACGGCTTTCAAGTTCCGATAAAATATCTCTGAGTCGGACAAGGTTTTCTTCTGCCTGTGAAAGTCTTTTAAGTGCATCGTGTCTTTTATAACGGAAATGTGAAATGCCTGCTGCTTCTTCAAACATTTCACGGCGTTCACCTGATTTTGAAGAAATGAGTTCAGCAATTTTACCCTGACTGACCATTGAATAGCCGTCACGACCAAGACCAGTATCCATAAAGAGTTCGTTAATATCACGAAGTCTTACGCTTTCACCATTGATTTTATATTCGCTGTCACCACTACGATAAAAACGACGAGTAATATTTACTTCATCGCAATCCTTACCAAGTGTACGGTCAGTATTATCAAGACAAAGTGTAACCTCCGCAAAGCCTGTTGCTTTACGGAACTTTGTACCGCTGAAAATAACATCTTCCATTTTTGAGCCACGAAGACTCTTTGTTGACTGTTCACCAAGAACCCAACGGACAGCGTCAGAAATATTACTCTTACCACTACCATTAGGACCAACAACACCTGTTATTCCCTTATTAAATTGAAGTACTGTTTTTTCGGGACAGGACTTAAAGCCCTGCATTGTAATTGATTTTAAAATCATTTATTTTCTACAACCTTAACTTCAAATTCTTCTAAATTTTCTTTACCCTTTATTATACAATGAAATCCTTGATTTTTCAATGCTTTTTCGTTTCTTTTCTGCTGTCCTTTTGCCTTAGATAAGGCTTTTTTTCCGACAAAAATCGTATATTCGTGGATTTTATCTTTTCCATCTAATTTTTCGAGGATTTTTTGGAGATATATGTACCCCTCACACAGTTCACGGAATGCAGGATGATAAGCACCGCCCACCATATCACTTTCAACCGTTTCGCTGCTGTGAAGTCCTAATTTTATGACTTTTATGTTATTCTCATTAAACATCTGCAAAAGTTCTGCACAGAATGATGCGGAGTCCTCTGCTGTCGGTGCTGTGTATTCGCCAATTCCCTGCAAATATGCTAAATGAGTAGTTTTAAGCACTACCGTGGGATAAATTCTCACAGTATCGGGTTTTAATTTTATAATTTCCTTTGCTGTGAATAAATCTTTGCTGAAATCACTTTTGTAAAGTCCTGTCATCATCTGAAGACCAAGTTCAAAACCATAGTCCTTAATGAGTTTTGATGCTCGCCTTACATCTTCCGCTGAATGTCCCCTGTGATTTGCAGAAAGAACATCATCATCCATACTCTGTGCACCAAGCTCAATGGCTGTTACACCGTAGCTTTTAAGGACTGAAAGCACCTCATCATCAATGCAATCAGGCCTTGTTGATACCCTTATCCCCTTAAATTTATGAATATCTAAAAAATGCTTTGCGGCGGTTAAAAGAGAACACATATATTCCCTTTCAATCGCCGTAAAACTACCACCGAAAAACGCTATTTCAGTATCTTTCGGATTCACATTATGTTTAATTGCTGTCTTTACTGCATTTTCAACATCTTCGGGTGTTGCAGGAACAGTTTGTCCGCTTATTACCCTTTGATTACAGAAACTACAATCATTGGGACAGCCCTTATGTGGTACAAAAATGCTTATGTTACTGTGGCTCATAATCCCATTAACTCCAAAGCGGATTTTGCCGCTTCCTGTTCAGCTTTTTTCTTGCTTCTGCCTTTACCGCTACCGATTACATTACTGTTCATATGGATTTCAACAACAAATTCCTTGTCGTGGTCAGGTCCGCTTTCACCCACAACAACATATTCAAATTTTTCGGTAGGATTTTGCTGTAAAACTTCCTGTAATGTACTCTTATAATCCTTGAAAACGGGCTTTTCTTCCGCTGAAATCTCAATAAAAGGTAAAACAAATTTTTTTGCTTCCTCTATTCCACCGTCAAGGTAAATTGCAGCAATCAAAGCTTCAAAGGCATCAGACACAACTGACGGACGGTGTCTGCCACCGGTATGTTCTTCACCACGACCTAAAAGAATCATATCACCAAGCTGAATTTTTTCGGCATATTCAAAAAGAGTTTTTTCACAAACGGCATATGCTCTTTTTTTAGTGAGTTCACCCTCTTGCTTGTTCTTATAATGCTCGAAAAGGTATTCTGCAGTAATAAAGCCCAACACGGAGTCACCTAAAAATTCAAGGCGTTCGTTATCAAGTCCTGTACCTTTTTCATTAGCATAAGAAGAATGAGTCAATGCTCTTTTAAGCAAAGACTTATCCTTAAATTCATATCCGATTTTATTTTCAAAATCAGTCATTTCTTTCACCTAAATTATTGTTTATTGCAAATTCTTTTAACGAATTCATACCCCTTTGGGCTAACTGCATATATCTTTCTTGTTTATCTCTTATTTTTTCTTCCAATGGTGGTAAAACACCGAAATTAGCACCCATTGGTTGAAAATTCTTAACAGATTCGTCGCTTATGTATCGACTCAATGCTCCAATCATTGTGTCCTTTGGAAGAACAACAGTTTCTTCGCCTTTAAGTCTTTTTGCAAGGTTAATTCCCGCCATAAGACCGCTTGCGGCAGATTCCATATACCCCTCAACACCTGTAATCTGACCACCAAAGAAAAGCAACGGATTTTCTCGTAAACTGAAGTCCCCGTTAAGAAGCCTTGGTGAATCAATAAATGTGTTTCTGTGCATTACACCGTAACGGACAAATTCAGCATTTTTAAGAGCAGGGAACATTGAAAATACTCGCTTTTGTTCACCGAATTTAAGATTTGTCTGGAATCCCACAAGATTGTACATTGTACCGTCTTTATTCTCTTTACGAAGTTGAAGATTTGCCCAAGGTCTGTGACCTGTTCTCGGGTCAGTAAGACCAACAGGCTTAAGCGGTCCGTACCTCATAGTATCCTTACCGCGAGATGCCAACACTTCAATCGGCATACAACCCTCATAAACATCTTTTCGCTTATCAAAAGAATGAACATCAGCACTTTCTGCATTTATAATTGCTTCATAAAATGCTTCATATTCCTCTTTATTCATAGGGCAGTTGATATAGTCTGCCTCTCCTCCACGGTCATATCGTGATTGGGTAAAGGCACAACTCATATCGATGCTTTCGGCACTTATAATCGGTGCTGCTGCGTCATAGAAAGAAAGTCCGTTACCGCATATCAGGCGGATTTTTTCAGCAAGGCTGTCACTTGCCAAAGGCCCTGCACAGATTACAACACCGTCATACCCTTCGGGAATGTCAGTAACCTCTTTTTCTATAACATTTATGTTTTTATCATTCTTGATTTTTTCTGTAATGATTTTTGAAAATTCATAACGGTCAACTGCAAGTGCACCACCTGCCTCAACCTTACATTCATAAGCAGTTTCAACACAAATTGAGCCTAAATATGCCATTTCGTGCTTTAAAAGTCCTGCCGCTGAATTAAGTCTTTCTGCTTTCAACGAGTTTGAACACACAAGTTCGGCAAGGGTATCCAATTTATGTGCAGGAGATTTCTTTAAAGGCTTCATTTCAAAAAGGTCAACCGTTATTCCGTTTCGTGACAAGACACTTGCACATTCAACACCTGCAAGACCGCCACCAATAACAGCTACTTTCATTCTTCCTTAGCCTTTCTCTTTCTCTCTGCTTTTTTCTCGAATCCACAACCTTCACTAAGGCAAGCCATAATTCCGCCCTTACGCTTGAAAAGTGATTTTCCGCACTGCGGACAAATGTCGTCAGTAGGCTTATCCCATGTCATAAAGTTACATTCAGGATAATTTCCGCAACCGTAGAAAGCATAGCCTCGCTTTGATTTCTTTTCAATAACCTTGCCACCGCATACAGGACAAGTTGCCTTTGTTTCAACAACCAAAGGCATTGTATTTTTACATTCAGGATATCCCGGACAAGCAAGGAATTTACCGAATCTGCCTGATTTAACAACCATATTTCTTCCGCACTTATCACATTTAATATCTGTTTCGTCTTCTTTAAGTTTAATCTTCTGACCCTGCATTTCTGTCTTTGCCTTATCAACAGTTGCAATAAAGTCATCATAGAATTCGTGAAGCATCTTGATGTAATCAGTTTCACCGCTTTCAACCATATCAAGCTGTGATTCCATACCCGCAGTAAATTTAACATTAACAATCTTTGAGAATTTGTCCTTAAGAAGTGAAGTAATAGCCTCACCAAGTTCAGTTGGCTTTAACTGTTTCTGTTCACGGATTACATATTCACGCTGTGTAATTGTAGAAATAATTGAAGCATATGTTGACGGACGGCCAACACCTGTTTCTTCAAGCGCTTTAATAAGAGATGCTTCTGTGTATCTTGCAGGTGGCTGTGTGAAATGCTGATTTCCTGCAAGTTCTTTCATCTTTATTTCGTCGCCCTCATTGATTTTCGGAAGTTTGCCTTCTTCTTCCTCGTCCTCATCAGTACCTGTTTCATAAAGACGAGTATAGCCGTCAAAACGAACTGAATAACCGTTTGCAACGAATGTTACAAACTTACCGTTTGATTTATCAGTTTCATTAGCACCTGTGATTTCTGCCTTAACAGTATCCTGAACGCAGTTCGCCATAAGAGATGCCACAAATCTTTTCCAGATAAGGTTATAAAGCTTGTACTGGTCAGTTGTAAGGCTTGACTTTGCCACTTCAGGAGTAATATCCATCATTGTAGGACGGATTGCTTCGTGACCGTCCTGTGCATTAGCCTTTGTCTTGAAATATCTTGGTTTTTCAGGAAGATAATCTTCACCGAAAGTGTTTCTGATATAATCATTTGCTGCTGCTCTTGATTCCTCTGAAATACGAAGAGAGTCAGTTCTCATATATGTTATAAGACCTACTGAACCAAAACCTTTAACATCAATACCTTCGTAAAGTTCCTGTGCAACTTTCATGGTTTTTCTTGCCTGGAAATTAAGCTTACGGGATGCTTCCTGTTGCATTGTTGAAGTTGTAAAAGGTGGAGCAGGCTGACGACGACGAACACCTTTTTTTACTGATGTTGCTGAATACTCAGCACCGTCAAGACGAGCGAGATACATATCACTCTGCTCTTTATTTGTAATCTTCACTTTACCTGTTTCGTCACCTATAAACTGTGCCTTAAAGGCCTTTTTTGATGACGGAGCAAGCATTTTTGCATCAAGCGTCCAGTATTCTTCAGGATTAAATGCTCTGATTTCGTTTTCACGGTCAACAACAAGTCTTACTGCAACTGACTGAACACGACCTGCTGACAGACCACGACGGATTTTCTGTGAAATGAATGGGCTTAATGTATAGCCAACAAGACGGTCAAGAATTCGACGAGCCTGTTGTGCATTTACCAAGTCCAAATCAATTTTTTCGGGGTGTTCAATTCCCTTTACAACGCTTGTCTTATTGATTTCGTTGAATTTTACACGGTTATTGTCATTCATATCAAGGTCAAGAAGAGTGGCTAAGTGCCATGAAATAGCCTCTCCTTCACGGTCAGGGTCGGCTGCGAGAATAACTGCTTCTGACTTGTCTGCAAGTTCTTTAAGTTCCTTGACTAACTTTTCTTTGCCTTTAATAACAGCATATTTAGGTGCAAAATCGTTCTTTACATCAACGCTTAATTTTGCAGCAGGCAAATCACGGATATGTCCTTTTGAAGACACAACAGTGTAATCCTTCCCCAAATATTTCTGAATACTTTTTGCCTTTGAAGGCGACTCAACAATTACGAGTTTTGACATTTATCATCATCCTAATTTTAATTTCGGTTTATTTTAATTTATATCTTCTGCCACTTAACTGCTGTACAAAACCGTAAATTTCAAGTTCCGTTACAGCGGACAGAGTGCTTTCTGTGGTAAGATCACAGCCAGTTATTATTTCATCAATGTGTTTTGGTTCAACACTCAAAAAATCATAGACCTTTTTAGCATTGTCTGTCAAGTAGTCAGGTGCATCTTTTTTGACTGTTATATGTTTTTCAGTCTGTTTTTTATTATCTGCAACCTGATTTGTCTTTGTATTTGTTTCGGTGAGATACTTTTGTGTTCTTCTCAGTATTTCATCGTTTGGAAACGGCTTTATACTACCGAGTTTATCGAAAAATCTTGAATAATATGACTCCAAAATATCGTTTGGTGAAAAAACGGGAGTAGCACCGTTGCGGATAAGATTATTTGTACCCAAAAATGACGAACTTACCAAATCACCGGGAACAGCAAACACATCTTTACCCTGTTCAAGTGCAAGTCTTGCAGTTATAAGTGAACCGCTTCTCTCCCCTGCTTCAACAACAATCGTACCGAGTGAAATACCCGAAATAATACGGTTTCTTAATGGAAATGTGACTCTTGTTGCCGATGCATATGGTGGAAATTCAGTTATAATTGCTCCATTTCTCACAATCTCTCGTCTTAACGGTTCATTTTCCATAAGATAGTTTGTTCCAAGACCGCAGCCTAATACACAAATTGTTGATTTTTCTGCATCAAGTGCACCCTGATGCGCAGCACTGTCAATTCCCAATGCACCGCCCGAAACGATTGTAAAGCCTGTTTCTGCCATAGTTGATGACAAGGCTCTTGCGACACTTTTTCCGTAATCCGATGCTTTTCTTGCACCCACAACAGAAATGCTCAATTCATTTTTAAGCACTTCAGGATTACCATCAACATATAAAACCAATGGCAAATTCTGTAAAGTGAGCAATCTTTCGGGATAATACTCACTTGACGGAGTAACAAGCGTCCAACCGTTAGAAATTGCTGTGTCATAGATTTTTTGAGCATCTTCCAATGAATATGCTTTCAGTTTTTCAAGTTGCCTTTTTGTAATCACATCAAGACGGAACAATTCGTTAAAACTTGAAGCATAAATCTCATAAGGATTCCACTCATAATATGTAACCAAATCAAGACAACCGGCACCTGCACCGAGTCCGCAGGACATCCATATCCAATATAAGTCGTAGTTCATCTTGCCATTTCCCACATTATAATTGATGCAGCGGCAGCAGCGTTCAAGGACTCTGCTCGACCATCCATTTTGATAGTAATTCTGTCACTGCATTTTTCGATTATTTCCTTGCTTACACCGTTGCCCTCATTACCGATAACACACATTCCGCCAACTGAAAAATCGACGGTTGTAACACTTTTTGCATCTCTGTCAGGAACGGTTGCAAACACATTTATACCCAAATCTTTGCATTTCTCAATTTCTGTTTCAAGACTTTGACAAATGCAGACAGGAAGTCGGAAAAGAGCACCCATTGATGCTCGCAAAGCCTTTGGATTATAAATATCGCAACCGCCGAAAAGCACCATTCCGTCAAATCCCAAAGCCTCTGCAGTACGGGAAATCGCACCTAAATTATCGGGATTTTGAATAGTATCAAGGGCAATATATTTATTTCCTTTTTCATACTCAAAACTGTTCTGTTTCATTTTAACGGTACATACAACACCCTGCGGTGTTACAGTATCACTTATTGATTTAAGCACATCGTTGCTGACGGCGCAAAAATTTTTACAACCATCTTTTAATGGTGCAATTTCATCACCGTACTTTTCAGCACAGTTTTCAGTACAAAAAACACTTTGAATTTCACAACCGCTTAAAAGGGCATCAAGACAAAGACGGACACCTTCCACTACGAAAAGTCCGCTGTTTTTTCTGTCCTTTGACGAAGTCAAAAGTGATTTTACTTCTTTAATTTTCGGGTTATTTTTAGCATTTATTACAATATCAAACATAATTTATAAAACGGAAAAACCACGCGTGAGAGATGTTCTCATGCGTGGTTAAATCATTATTTAAGAGCTTCTTTTGCTTTTTCTGTAAGAGCTGTAAATGCTGCAGGGTCAGCAATTGCAATCTCTGAAAGCATCTTTCTGTTAAGGTCAATACCAGCTTTTTTAAGACCGTTGATGAATGTTGAGTAGTTCATACCGTTCATCTTGCAAGCAGCTGAAATTCTTGTAATCCAGAGCTTTCTGAAATCACGTTTCTTCTGCTTTCTTCCGATGTAAGCATAGTTACCGCTCTTCATAACTGCCTGTTTAGCTGTTCTGAAAAGCTTGCTCTTTGAACCATAGTAACCCTTAGCGAGTTTTAATACTTTATTTCTTCTTTTGCGAGTCATCATCGCACCTTTAACACGTGCCATTTCTCTTTACCTCCGATTGATTAGATACGTTTACAATTATTTATAAGGAATAAGACGCTTAATCTGTGCTGTATTTGTCTTATCAGCAACAGCTGTCTGACGAAGTCCTCTTTTTCTCTTTGTGCTTTTCTTTGTCAAGATGTGTGACTTGTTAGCGTGTGCTCTGATTGGCTTGCCGTTCTTTGAAAGCTTAAATCTTTTTTTAGCTCCGCTATGTGTTTTAATCTTTGGCATAATAATATCCTCCTAATTATAAATTCCTTTTACTTTGTGCCCTTAGGTGACAAGAACATAAGCATCTGACGACCTTCAAGCTTTGCAGGTTTGTCAACTGTGCCTAATTCCTCAACAGCCGTTGCAAATCGTTCCATAATTCCGTTACCAAGATGAGCATGAGCCATTTCACGACCTCTGAATCGGATTGAAACCTTTACTTTGTTACCTGATTTCAAGAATTTGAGAGCATGATTTACCTTTGTATCAAAGTCATGCGTATCAATGTTGACAGAAAGTCTGATTTCCTTTGTTTCAATAACCTTCTGATTTTTCTTTGCTTCTTTTTCTTTCTTTGCCTTGTCAAAACGATATTTGCCATAGTCCATAATCTTACAAACAGGTGGCTGCGCGGTCGGCGCAATTTTTACAAGGTCAAGACTACGCTTTTCAGCTTCCTTCAAAGCATCCTTTGCAGACATAATTCCGAGCTGTTCACCGCTGTCGGTAATAACTCTGATTTCCTTGTCGCGAATTTCTTCATTGATTTGCAATTCTTTAGTACTGATAAATAAACACCTCTCAAAGCCCGTTGGCAAATTAAAAATGCGGACAGAAATTCTGCCCGCACCATTACAAATCAAACTTTTTTATAAAGTATTGACCGGTCAACTCGTAGTCGACGGGTGAGAACAAAAATCCGTTCTGCTTTATTTTGTTCTGTTATTATAACACAAATTTCCGTGATGTCAACAGTTTTTTATTAATTCTTTAACTATTTGGAGTTTGTAGGTCTCTTTTGAGAATATGGTAGGGCGGGGTCTTGACCCCGCCGAAATCATCATACCTCGAATAATTCACTCATATCTACTTGCAAAACCTTTGCTATGGCATATAATTCAATATCAGTTACAGTTCGAGAACAATCTTCAATTCGTGAAATTGACCCTCGACATACATAAACTCCCAACAACTCAAGTTGATTAGATAAGTATTGTTGACTCATTTTCTTCTTTTTACGAAGTTTTCGCACATTATTACCTATCAAATTCATTTTATCGCCATCTATAATTCGTGCCATTATCACAAGCCTCCGTTTGTCTTGACATAAGACAAATTTTATGGTAGCATAGCCTCAAAATTAGTTTGTCCTATGATAAGACAAACTACAAATTATCTTGATAAAAGGAGAAATGAGAATGGAATTTATGGGAACAAAAGAAGCTAGCGAGAAGTGGAACGTTTCACAGACTACAGTTGCAAAATGGTGTAGAGAACGCAAAAATCCTTATGCCGAACAAGATGCCAAAGGTAGTCCTTGGAGAATCCCTGTAAACGCACAACGTCCTCAAACAATAAATAATAAGGAGCAAGCAAATGAAAAATATTAAATTATATAAGATATTATTAATTATTGTTTCACTTAGTTTAATTTCAAGTTGTTCTAATCATACCCAAAACGATTTAACAACAAATATGGAATCATCACCCGAGTCTACTATTGAACAAACAATCGACAACACTACAAGGAAGAATTTTGAAGAAGTAACTGCTATATTTGAAACAGAGTCATCAACAAAAGAACATACAACTTTTAAACCAATTATCAATCATGATATTATGACTACCACACGTGAAACAACTACGAACCAGTATTTTCCACCTGTTACTGCAACACAACCAACAACCGAAAGCACAACATCACTAAGAGATAATTTCAACCCTACGATAATTTATGACAGTCCCATCACTGTTGCCTCTAACAATCCCGCATCGACTTATGTTATGAAAGCACAAGTATTGCAGTATTCTATAAAGACATTACCTCGAAACGCTTCTATCACCTTAGAGTTACAGTTGGTAGAAAAGAGTGGGGACCCCTATCTAGGATACTGGTATTTTCAATTGGACGAAGTTCTTTTCTATGATAAAGATGGAACATTTCTTGGTAGCACATATTTTGCAGCTGGAGAACTATCTAATTATGAAGTTGGGGATATTTTTACTGGCACTATTTACGACATCCCATTAGAAACTACCAAAATAGTCATGAAAAACAAAATTAAAAGATAATTAGTTTTACATTTAGATAATCCAAAAACAAATAAATAATTGAGCATTTCGGCGGGGTCAAGACCCCGCCCTACCTTTATGAGTTTATTTCAAAGAGATTCTTCGCTTCGCTCAGAATGACACAGAGCAGACGTGGAAGCCTGCCGCTACGCGAAAATCACACATTGACATTCACCATTTGACACGCAATATTTATTATAGTAAAATATATACATTATATGTGAATGGAATGATTTTATGAGCTACACAATTAAAAATCCTTACGAAAATGTTATGAATCTTTTGGGTGATATGGGAAATCACTATAAAACAAATCTTCATACACATTCAACATACAGCGATGCAAACGATACAATGACCGATATGATTAAAGGCTTTTACGATAACGATTTCGACATTGTGGCTTTTGCCGAGCACGGTATTTTAGGTAAACCTTGGAATGAGGAACCGACACATATTCCTTTCTTCAATTTCCAGTATCTGTGGCACGGTAAACGCAGTTATTTAACACAGGAACAGTACAAGGCAATCAAAAACGGTACATATAAAACCGAAAACGGTACAAGAACTAAAACTCGAGGTCTTGAAGATGTGCCCAACGCTATTGAATGTAATATGTTCACCATTATGAAGAACCATGTTAACGGATATTTCACCGATAACGCTTATGAAGGTGTTCAGGGACTTGAATTTGACTACGAAATTCCGCTTGGTTTGATTGAAAAAAGCGGTGGTATTTCTCATATTAACCATCCCACAGACTTGTTGCAGTCATGGAAAAGACCTGATTGTGCAAACAAGCCTGAAAACATTCATTTCTTTGCAAATCTTCTTAACAAATATCCTTCTTGTATGGGTATCGAAGTCCTTAATATGTACGACATTCCAAACCGTTGTGACAGAATTCTCTGGGATGAACTTTTAAAACTCCTTACTCCACACGGTCGCAAGGTTTTTGGTTTTGCAAACAGCGACGCACATCAGGTTGACCAGATTGACACAGCATTTATGGACTTTATTCTTCCCGAATATTCGCTCGATAATCTTCGCAAAGCTATGGAAACAGGCACATTTTTCTCAATCGCTCGTTATGCAAAAAACGAATTGGGTGAAGATTTTGTCGGTCACGGACCTACTCCAAAGGTTGTTGGACTTTCAGTTGATGACGAAAATGATATAATCACAATCAAGGGTGTCAACTGTAAAGAAATTGACTGGATTGCTGACGGTGATACAATCAAGACAACAACTATCGAAAAAGACGGTGAAATCACATCAACAATCGAACTCGGCGAATACACAGACAAAATTTCCTGCTATGTTCGTGCACAGCTTAAAGGTCAGGGCGGAATTTGTCTTACACAGGCATTCATCCTTGATGACGGAAATATGGAAAGCCTTAAACAGCCGATTATCGAAGAAAAACTCACCGAAGAAGAAAAGAAAAAAAGAAAATTCTACAGCAAAAAACTCGGCGTAGTTTACGGTAAATTGATGAAGAAGATATAAAATTCATTCGACAAATCATAATTTATCGGTGTGAATATGAAATCAAAATAGGAATGAAAACTCTGTAGGGGAGGGTCTCCGTGCCCTCCCGAACATTTTATATGCATTTACGGGCAGGCACGGAGACCTGCCCCTACATTCCAACCAATCCAATTGTGTTGTAGGGGACGTCGACTCGGCGTCCCTTTTAATTTATCATTAAATAACATTCGGATTGACATCAGTCATCAGCCCTACAATGTTACAGTCTTAATTTTCATCTGAAAACATTGCAAAAAATATGCCAAAAAAACTGTTGACAGTTGACATTTGGTGTTGTATAATACAAAATGTATCCCAATGTATAAGGGAGGGATTTTTAATGAGTCAGGTAAAAGTTAAAGAAAACGAGTCCTTGGAAAGTGCTCTCAGAAGATTTAAGAGACAGACTTCTCGTGACGGTGTCATTCAGGAAGTTAGAAAAAGAGAGCATTACGAAAAGCCTTCTGTAAAGAGAAAGAAGAAGTCTGAGGCTGCACGTAAGCGTAAGTTTAAATAATCTTTCGCTTTGCGGAGCTATGTTTTAAAAACGCAAGTGGGCATCCATTGACGGATTGCCCACTATTTTTTTACCAAGGAGATTACTATGGTTTCAGCTATGCCAAAATACCGATACAAATCTGTTCTTGATATTTCGGTTGATGATTTAAAGAAAATGGGAGCAAAGGCGATTGCTCTTGATATAGATAACACAATCTGTAACGACGGAAAAACGAATTGTATTGACGGACTCCAGAACTGGCTTAAAGAAATTCAGGATTCAGGCATTAAGGTTATGATAATTTCGAATGCAATGCCACGACGCCCAAAAATCGTTTCAGATGCTCTTGGTCTTCCCTTTATTGCAAGTGCAAAAAAGCCAAAGCCACATACTCTTATTCAAGGTGCTGAAATGATGGGCGTAAAAATTAATGAGCTCGCTATGGTTGGTGACCAGATTTTTGCCGATGTTATGGCAGCAAACAACTGTGGTGCCATTGCAATTCTTGTAGACGCATTAAAGGGACGAACCAGATTCCCTGTTTATTATGCAATTCGCCGTCGAAAATCTATACCTATAATCAAAGAATTTGAAAAATTACACGGATATGGTTACTATGATTAAAAAATTACAATCAAAATTATATGAAAAAGGTGCTGATTATTGTGCATTGATTATCGCACCTGAAAACAGAAGATATTTCACAGGCTTTGAGTCATCTGACGGATTTCTTCTTGTTTCCCCTGAAAAAGCAGTTTTCATAACTGACGGAAGATACATTGAGGCAGCAGAAAAGCAGATTGAGGCTTGCGAAGTCCGACTTTTGGGCAAAACTTATCCGCAGATTGCTGAAACACTTAAAGAAATGAACTGCAAGCATCTTCTCGTTGAATCTACAAGAATGACCGTTTCAACATACAACTCACTTAAAGGTGTGCTTAAAAACACAAGTGTTTCCACAGATTCAACTCTTGATATGATGATTAACGAGCTTCGCTCAATTAAAACTGCAACAGAGGTCGAATGCATCATTAAGGCACAGCGAATTGCAGAAAATGCATTTAAGCATATTCTTAAATTCATAAAAGTGGGTGTTACAGAAAAAGAAATTCAATTAGAACTTGATTTCTTTATGCTTCGTAACGGTGGTGAAGGTCTTTCATTTGAAACCATCGCAGTAAGCGGTAAAAATTCATCAATGCCACATGGTGTACCGTCACATAAAAAAATTGAAAACGGTGACTTTATCACAATGGATTTCGGCACAATGATTAAAGGTTATCACAGTGATATGACAAGAACTGTTGCTGTCGGCTTTGCCACAGATGAAATGAAAAATGTTTATGATACAGTTTTAAAAGCACAACAAAACTGTCTTGATAATATTAAAGCAGGTATTTCCTGCAAAGACGGTGATATGTTTGCAAGAAGCGTTATCAACGATTTAGGCTACGGCAAATATTTCACTCATTCAACAGGTCATGGTGTTGGCGTTGAAATTCACGAGTTTCCCAACCTCTCCCCTGCTTCTGACAGCATTTTGCAGGTTGGTAACATCGTTACTGTTGAACCGGGAATATACATACCTGAAAAATTCGGCGTAAGAATTGAGGATATGGCACTTATCACCGAAAATGGTTGCCGTAATCTCACAAACGCTGATAAAGAGTTGATAATACTCTAAATAGAGTGTCATTCTGTGTATAGGGACGCGTAGGGACAGACATCCTTGTCTGTCCGCATTAAATAAAGTGAAAATTTAAGAAATAAGTCATTCTGAGCGTAGCGAAGAATCTCTACCAAAGTTAATATAATAACTGACAGAGCTTCTTCGTCACTTCGTTCCTCAGAATGACATGCAGGCGTGGAAGCCTGCCACTACGCGGTCGTCACTTCGTTCCTCAGAATGACATCAATTTATAAATAGTGCAGTGATTATTGCACCAACCCCTGCCGAGGCTGCAAGTTCTGCAAAAAACAGTACTCGGCTTTTTATTTTCTGTTTCTTATTTTTGGGAACTGATGAAAAATTTACAGCACTCGTTATTGCTTTTGATTTAAGTTTTCCTTCATTTTCAGCACTGAATTCAGGACGGACAAAAAACAAAGCTTTTTCAAAATATTCGCACCCTGTTTCGTGAATTTCAAGAACCTGTCGGTTAACACCTTTTACCATAATTTATTCCTCACATAAAATTGTGTATTTTTTAAAATTATGATTAGAAATTCAGTTAAATTTATACTGCGATTTGTATAAAATTTTTAACCAAAAATTGTCAATATGGGATTTTCACCAAAAATAATTACAGTAAAAATTATACAGATTGTATAAATAACTTTTCAACTATTTTGTTGAAAACTCTGTTGAAAATGTTAATAACTTGCCCCAAAAGCATTGATTTTTAACGGTTTTTGCCACTTTTCGACAATGATAAAAACTATTTGTTAAAATATTGTCAAATACAATTTGTTGTAATGTCTTGACAAATTATACAGTTTGGAACATACCTCACTTAAAATTTATCTAAAATTTTTGTGCATTTTGTCATTGTCATTTTTAGATAGAATTTTCAGAAAATTTTGGTCATTTTTACAAAGGATTTTACTATGAATAATTGTTACAGACTCCCCTTACCCGAAAATTTTAATTTAGGACTTTGTCTTGATTGCGGTCAGGCTTTTCGTTGGTCACTTTGCGACGAAAACATATGGCACGGTGTTGCCTTTGGCAAACACATTAAAATTCAACAAACTGAAAGTGAAATCATTTTCTATGATTGTGACGAAAAGGATTTTAATGAATTATGGAAACCATATTTCGATTTGGACACCGATTACAAAAAAATTCTTTCGTCATATACTGACAAGCATCTTATAACAGCAATTAAGGAATATGACGGCATACGAATTCTTCGTCAGGAGCCTTGGGAAGCACTTTGCTCGTTCATCATTTCGCAGAACAATAACATTCCTCGAATCAAAGGAATTATTGAACGACTTTGTGATACTTTTGGTGACGGTGAAGTCGGCAAAAAGTCATTTCCCACAGCAGTAGTTATTTCCAAACTATCCGTTGAAGACTTGTCCCCTATCCGTGCAGGTTTCAGAGCAAAATACATTATTGATGCTGCACAAAAAGTTGTAAATGGTGAGGTTGACTTTGAAAAAATCAAATCGAACCCCATTGAATTCGGCCGAGAAGAATTGCAGAAAATTAAGGGAGTGGGTGCAAAGGTGGCTGAATGCACACTTCTTTACGGTTTCCACAAAATTGAAGCTTTTCCTGTTGATGTGTGGGTAAAGCGTATTATGGCAGAAATGTATCCCGACGGATTACCCGAATGTACAAAAGGCACCCAAGGAATCGCCCAACAATACCTTTTCCATTGGCGAAGAATGAACGATAGATAAAAACCGTCTAATCAGTTGACAACTTTTTCCTTTTGTGCTATTATTATCACACTTTATATAGGTTATATCCTGTCTTTTGACAGGTGAAAAAGGAACCCCATCGGTTTATCCGGTGGGGTTTTGGGTTTTTATATGCAAATTTGAAATTCAAAATAGATAGTTTTTAACTTCTCGCTATATTACTGTTTCTTGCAGCCTCTGCAACTGCTTTTGCGACAGTAACGCCGACTCTTTCGTCAAAGGCTTTCGGCAATATGTATTCTTCCGTTAATTCTTCATCAGACACAAGAGATGCAATAGCCTTTGCCGCTGCAATTTTCATTTCTTCGTTGATATCCTTTGCTCTGCAATCAAGAGCACCACGAAAAATGCCAGGAAAAGCCAATACATTGTTAATCTGATTAGGATAGTCGCTTCGACCTGTACCCACAACTCTTGCACCTGCATTTTTAGCCTTGTCAGGCATAATTTCAGGTACAGGATTAGCCATAGGAAATACAATCGCATCGTGAGCCATTGTGCTAATCATTTCCTCTGTCACAATATTCGGAGCGGAAACACCGATGAAGATATCAGCACCTTTAAGAGCATCTGAGAGTGTTCCGTCAAGGTGGTTTTTATTTGTTATTTCTGCCATTTGTGCCTGTGCAGGGTTCATCCACTCTCTACCCACAGAGAGAATACCCTCTTTATCGCACATAATAATGTTTCCTGCACCCATTTTATGGATAAGCTTTGCAATAGCAATACCTGCCGCACCTGCACCGCTGAATACAACAGTACAATCCTCCAGTTTTTTCCCAACAACACGAAGAGCATTTGTAACAGCAGCACCAACTACAACAGCTGTACCATGCTGGTCATCGTGAAAAATAGGAATATCACATTTTTCTTTTAGTTTTCGTTCAATTTCAAAGCAACGAGGTGCAGCAATATCTTCAAGATTGATTCCGCCAAAACTACCTGCTAAAAGTGAAATGCAATTTACAATTTCATCAACATCTTTACTTCTTACACAAAGAGGAATTGCATCAACTCCGCCAAACTCCTTGAAAAGAACACACTTACCCTCCATAACAGGCATACCTGCTTCAGGACCAATATCACCAAGTCCCAGAACGGCAGTACCGTCTGTCACAACAGCAACCGTATTCCAACGACGAGTCAATTCGTATGATTTATCTACATCTTTCTGTATTTCAAGGCAAGGCTCTGCAACACCGGGAGTATAAGCAAGAGAAAGTGACTCCTTGTCATTCGCTTTTGCCCTTGTTTTTATTTCGATTTTTCCTTGCCACTCATAATGGAGTTTTAAACTTTCCTTTGCATAATCCATAATGTGTTTACTCCTTAAAACAAAGTCATTCTGAGCAAAGCGAAGAATCTCTTTGACAGGTTGAGATTCTTCGTCGTTGTGCTCCTCAGAATGACATTAAAAATCAGTTTTATTGTCTTTCAAAATATTCATCATCAGCAATAAAATATGTTCTTATATACCCTTCTGCAGAAACAAATACGATTTCACCTGTTTCTGAAAGATAATAAACCATATCATTATCATATTCGTCTGTTTCATATTTTTTCAAAGCTTTAGAATTGTTTATTACCTTATTCGCTTTGACAAGATATTCTTCTGCTGATTGAGAATTTGTTTGTTCTCCGTGTTCCTCAAAATGCTCCTGCATTTTTTCTCCATCACGAAAGAAATGTTTGATTTTCATTAATGTTCAACCCAATCTCTTGAACGCTCAACCGCACGAAGCCATCCGCGATATCTCTTTTCGCGTTTTTCCAAATCCATTTTAGGCTCAAACACTCTGTCAACCTCACGAATCTGCTCAATTTCTTCCATGTTCTTCCAGAAGCCTACTGCAAGACCTGAAAGATAAGCAGCACCGATAGCAGTTGTTTCAACCATTTTTGGTCTGTTGACATTTGTTCTAATCATATCAGCCTGAATCTGCATCATAATGTTGCTTACTGACGCACCACCGTCAACACGAAGTTCAGAAAGCTCGATGTCAGAATCCTGCTTCATAGCCTCAAGCAAGTCTGTCATCTGGTATGCAATTGCTTCAAGAACACTTCGACAGATATGAGCATCATTTGCCCCTCTGGTAAGACCGACAATTGTACCACGAGCATACATATCCCAATATGGTGCACCAAGTCCTGTAAATGCAGGTACAAAATAAACACCGTTTGAATTAGGAACACTTTCTGCAAGCACATCACAACGCTGTGCAGACGGAATAAGATGCAAGTCATCACGAAGCCATTTTATAACTGAACCCGCATTAAATGCAGAACCCTCAATAGCATAAGTAACCTTGTCACCAAGACCCCAAGCAACACCTGTAACAAGGTTGTTCTTTGATTCAACTCGTTTGTCGCCTGTATTCATCAAAAGGAAACAACCTGTACCGTAAGTATTCTTTGCCTGACCTTTCTTAAAGCATCCCTGACCGAAAAGTGCAGCCGGCTGGTCACCGATTGCACCTGAAATAGGCACACCTGCCAACTCCTCAATACCCATAACACTCTTTGCAACAGTACCGTAAACCTTGCTTGACGGTTCACATTTTGGAAGCATAGACATAGGAATATCGAGTTTTTCGCAAAGATATTCGTCCCAGCAAAGTTTGTCAACATCAAAAAGCATTGTTCTTGATGCATTTGAATAGTCAGTTATATGTACAGCACCGCCTGTAAGATTCCAGATAAGCCAAGTTTCAATAGTGCCGAAAAGAAGTTGACCTCTTTCTGCCAATTCCCTTGCGCCCTCAACATTGTCAAGAATCCACTTAATTTTTGTTGCGGAGAAATAAGCATCCACAACAAGACCTGTATGGTCTGTAATATATTTAGTCAATTCTTCATCAGCCTTGATTTTTTCGCATAAATCAGCAGTTCGTCTGCATTGCCATACGATTGCGTTATAAACAGGTTTTCCTGTTGACTTATCCCATACAACAGTTGTTTCGCGCTGATTTGTAATGCCGATTGAAGCAATATCCTCTGCTGTTGCTTTACTTTCAGCCATTACTTCCATAACCGACTGCAACTGTGAAAAAAGGATTTCCATAGGATTGTGTTCAACCCAGCCTGTATGAGGATAAATCTGACTGAACTCGTGCTGAGCCTTATAACAGATATTACCCTGTTTGTCAAAAAGAATTGCACGAGAACTTGTTGTTCCCTGGTCAAGAGCAAGTACATATTTTTTCATTTGTATAACACCTCAATTTTTATATAATTAATTTTCCCTTTTTGTAAATTCTTCTTTAATCTTTTCTGCTTCTTTTTCTGCCTTTTTATCATCAATCAGGTTGTGTAATCCTTCCCAATGGAATACACGACGCTTAAACCAGAGTGATGATGCGTGTTTATATATAAATGACGGACACGCCTTTTTGAGTGGTGCATAGCCAACTTTATACGCATCAAGCAGTTTGCAATAATCAACTGACTTGTGCATAAATGTTGCAAAAGATGAACATCCCTTTTCAGCCCACGCATTTTCAGCCATTGCACCAAGACGAGGGAAAGTAAGAAACTCAAGTCGTTTCATATTTGGAACATATTCAGTCCACATCTGTGCTTCAATCCCCATTGTTTCGCTGTCATCATCTGTCAACGCACCGTCGTCATCACAAACCATTTTTAATGTATTCCAGCCATAAGGAAAATCGAAATAATACGGATAACAGCAAGTATTTATCATCTTTCGTCCGCGTTTTATCTCGTTTTTTATTAACTCCTTGTCGTTACCCATTCCGCAGACATCCCACGCAATATCTGTGTTTAGAATATCTGCATTTTTATTTTCATCATAATTCCACATTATTGACGAATAGCCCTTTGATTTAAGATAATCATCAACCTTGTTCATAAAGAACATCTGTAAGGCATCTTCATCTTTAAGATTATTATCCTTAATAACCTTTTGACAATGAGGACAGTTTTTCCATCGCATTTTTACTGCCTCGTCACCACCGATATGAATGACCTTGTCAGGAAAAAGTTCTATCAGTTCATCAAGTACATCATAAACAAATTTATATGTGCTTTCTTTACCCGCACAAAGTATATCGTGCTTAACACCCCAATGAGTAGCAACTTCCATTTTTCTGTCAAGGCAGGAAAGCTTAGGATAACAGGAAATCGCAGCCACACTATGTCCTGGAATATCAAATTCAGGAATTACCTTTATAAATCTGTCGTGACAATATGCGACAATTTCCTTTACATCCTCTTGTGTATAATATCCACCGTGAGGCTTGTTATTGAAATTGGTATGACTTCTTTTTGAGCCTTTTTCAGTAAGCAACGGATATTTCTTTATTTCAATTCGCCAACCCTGGTCCTCTGTTAAATGCCAATGCAACACATTAAGTTTATGCAAAGCCATAAGGTCAATAATTCTTTTTATTTCGTCAACTGTATAAAAATAACGTCCGCAGTCAAGCATAAGGCCACGATATGAAAACCTTGGTGAATCTGTAATTTCAACATACGGAATTTTTCCTTCTGTCTGCAACAACATTTGTTTAAGTGTCTGCAGTCCGTAGAAAAGTCCTGCTTCTGTCTTTGCTTTTATGAAAACACGACGATTTTCGCATTTAACAGAATAACCTTCATCACTTTCAATGGACTCATCAAGAGTGAGAATAATGCTTCTTTCTTCAAATGTATCCTCGTGAACATAAACTTTTTTATTGAGAGTTTTTCTCACAAACGAAATGAACTCGTCAACAAAAGGATACGGTGAAATGGTTGTTCCCGTATGCATGGTGAAACCTTTTTTATCACGATTTACAAGAATACTTGTAGGTTGAGGAATAATATTGAACATTTTCTTTTGCCCCAATCATAATCAGGTTAAATTTATACATTTCTATTCTATCATAAAATCTTTTTAACTACAACAAAAATAGTGTAGATTTTCCTCTTGAAATTATTGTATTTATATAGTATAATGACTTGACTAAATAAATTTGCCTTAATTCAGTCGTGTGCCGTGTGGGTCCTGTGCGGCGAGGCGCTGTGAATCATGTCAGGCGGGGAACCGAGCAGCATTAAGCGGTTTGCATCGGGCGCCACAGTCTGCCTGCACGACACATGACTGAGTTAAGGCATTTTTAATATAGAGTACCCACTGATTGGGATTGTGATACAATTCAGATTAATTTTTATAGGAGGTTGACTTATGTATCGTGCTTTTTACAGAAAATACCGTCCGTCAACATTTACCGATGTTGTTGGTCAGGAGCATATTACAAAAACACTTGAAAATGCTGTGAAAACAGGCAAGACAAGTCACGCTTATCTTTTTACAGGTTCTCGCGGAACAGGTAAAACCTCCTGTGCAAAAATCCTTGCAAAAGCAGTTAACTGTATCAATCCCGACAACGGAAATCCGTGTAATGAATGTGAAATCTGTAAAGGTATTGACTCCGGTGCCATTCTTGATATTATCGAAATCGACGCAGCCTCAAACAACGGTGTTGACAATATCCGTGATTTAAGGGAAGAGGCTAACTTTACACCTGCCAATGCAAAATACAGAGTTTATATCATTGACGAAGTTCATATGCTTTCAATCGGTGCATTCAATGCTCTTCTTAAAACACTTGAGGAGCCACCTGCACACGTTATTTTTATATTAGCAACAACTGAAGTTCACAAATTACCGTCAACTATTCTTTCCCGTTGTCAGCGATTTGATTTCAAACGCATTCCACCTGAAGCAATTGCCGAAAGACTTAAAGAGGTTGCAGAAAAGGAAAATCTTCAGCTTTCCGACGACGGTGCGATGCTCATAGCACGAATTGCCGACGGTGCGATGCGAGATGCACTTTCTCTCCTTGACCGTTGTTCATCTTACGAAGGCGTTATTGATTCTGCTGCCGTTGCAAACAGCGCAGGTCTTGCAGGACGCGAACATATTTTTGAGCTTTGCAACTGTATTATCGAAAAGGATGCAGCAAAGGCATTGGAGGTTGTGAACAAGCTCTATAACGATTCCTGCGATATGGAAAGACTTATAACAGAGCTTACAAGCCATTTCAGAAATCTTATGGTTTCAAAGGCTGTTAAAAATTTCGAAGATATGATTATCTGTTCACAAGGTGAAATCGAAATTATCCGTCAACAGAGTGCAAAAACAACTCTTGCAACAATTATGTCTTGTATCGACATTCTCACAGCATCTGCTTCGACTATGAAACAGGGTGCAAATCGCAGAACAAGTGCAGAGCTCTGTATCATAAGACTTTGCACACCTGCTCTTGACAGCGATATGAACGCTGTTCTTCGCAGACTCAGCGAGCTTGAAAGTATGGTTGCATCAGGCAATATTACAGTAAAAGCAGAAAAACCTGCACCTGTAAAGGCTGAAACTCCACCTGTTAAACAGGAAGAAACACCTGTTCAGGTGCAAAATGAACCAATAGACGATGAACCACCACTTCCAGAGCCACCTCCTGCACCGCAGGAAGAAAAGGTTGTTCCGCAAAATATGGGAACAGTACCTTTCGATAAGTGGCCTGAAGTTCTCGACAAGGTTTTCTCACAGGACAAGAGCCTTATTGCAATGCTTACAGGTTCATCGGCATTTATCCATCAGGGTAAATATCTCTTAATCAAAGGCTCACCTGTCCTTGAAATGTATCTTAAAACAGGTGATTATTCAAAAACCATAAAAGAAGCCGTTACACAGATAACCGGCAAATCATATACTCTTGCTGTTTATAACAACAAGCAGGAACAAGCACCAAAAAATCCACTTTCTGACCTTGTGTCAAAAGCGAGAAATCTTGGTGTGAAAATTGAGGAGGAATAAAAAATGAAAGCAAGAATACCAAATCAGGGCGGTCAGGCAAATATGATGAAACGCATTCAGCAGATGCAGGAGGATATGGCTCGTGTTCAGCAGGAATGTGAAGAAGCAGAATACAACGCATCTGCAGGTGGCGGAGCAGTTGATGTTACAGTAAACGGTAAGCATCAGCTCGTTTCAGTTAAGATTCAGCCTGATGTTGTTGACCCTGAAGATGTTGAAATGCTCGAAGATTTACTTATTGCCGCTGTTAACGAAGCAATGAGAAAGGCTGACGAAACAGCAGAAAGAGAAATGGGCAAAATCACAGGCGGAATGAACATTCCGGGACTTGGATTCTAATTGATATATCGGAGTACTATTTATGGCAATTTTATCACTTGAAAAATTGATAGAAGAATTTCGCAAAATGCCCTCTGTCGGTGTGAAATCGGCGGAGCGTATGGCGTATTATATTCTCGGTCTTGATGACGAGGGTACAAAAAACCTTGTGGATGCCATAAACAATGCTCATACAAATATTCACACTTGCTCTGTATGTCATAATCTTACAGAAGACGAAAAATGCAGTATCTGTAATAACCCAAAACGCGACCCGTCTGTAATTTGTGTTGTTGAAAATCCGCGTGATGTGACTGCTTTTGAGCGTACTCACGAATTCAAGGGAGTTTATCACGTTTTACACGGTGTAATTTCCCCTATGAACAACATAGGTCCTGACAATATCCGTATCAAGGAATTGATTCAGCGTATGGCGGATGACTCGGTAAATGAGGTTATTATGGCTACAAATGCGACTACCGAAGGCGAAGCAACAGCTATGTATATTGCAAGACTTTTAAAACCGATGGGAATTCAGGTTAGCCGTCTTGCATATGGTATCCCTGTCGGTAGTGACCTTGAGTATGCGGACGAGATAACTCTCTCCCGAGCCCTCAAAGGCAGAAGCCTTTTATAACGCGTAGTGATATAAGCCTCCCTTGTTAAAGGGCGCGAGCGTCCGGTGGACGCTGGATTAGCGTTGTCTGAGCCGGTAGGCGAGTAATGAGGGGGACCACCGTAGGTGGTGGAGGGATTCAACCACGCCTGCATTGTCATTCTGAGCATAGCGAAGAATCTCTATTATAATTGATGGAAAACCGACAGAGATTCTTCGTCGTTACACTCCTCAGAATGACTGTCAAATATAATAAAGGAGGAATAATTGTGGCAGAGAAAAATCAAAATACTACAATCGCACAAAATAAAAAAGCTCTCCATGATTATTTCGTCATCGAGAGTTATGAAGCAGGTATTGAACTTGTGGGTACAGAAGTAAAATCTTTGCGTCAGGGCAAATGTAATCTTAAAGATGCTTGGTGCAGTATCGTTGAGGGCGAACTTTTCGTCAACGGTATGCACATAAGCCCTTATGACCACGGCAATATTTTCAATCGTGACCCATTGAGAGTGCGAAAACTCTTAATGCATAAAAAAGAGATTATGCGACTTCTTGGTACAACAAAACAAGACGGTCTTACATTAATTCCATTATCTGTATATTTCAAAAAAGGACGAGCAAAAGTTCAGGTCGGTCTTTGTAAAGGTAAAAAACTTTACGATAAGCGTGATGTTGCCGCTAAAAAAGAGGCTCAACGAACAATCGAACGCTCAATAAAAGAACGATTAAGATAATTCGCAATTCGTAATGCGTAATTCGGAATTAAAACTATGGAAAATATTATTGTTGAAAAAAGCAAGGCTTTTGCTTTGAGAATTATCAAATTATATAAATTTCTTGATACTAATCATCATATCGGTGTTATTTCAACGCAGATTTTAAAAAGCGGAACAAGTATTGGTGCAAATGTTAGAGAAGCAATAAGAGCTCAAAGCAAACCGGATTTCTATGCTAAATTAAACATATCACTTAAAGAGGCAAGTGAAACCGAATATTGGCTTGAACTTCTTTATGAGAGTGATTATATTACAAAAGAACAATTCGAAAGCATTCACGGAGATTGTGAAGAATTGATAAAAATCCTAACTGCAATCACAAAAACTCAAAACAAATAATTACGAATTACGCATTACGAATTCATAATTATATATCCGGGGATGAAAGGATTTCGACGGGGATTTTGAACTGCGATAAGCGAGCGGTGGAGTCTGACCACCATAAAACGGACGGTTTATTAAAAATAAACGACAAAAACGAAAAAGTACTTCTTGCTGCTTAATTAGCGGCGAGCATTCCCCCGAGAGGACTGCGGCTCGGTACGGAGTGTCATTTAGCAGTAAATGTGAACGGATAACCGCCTTGTAATCCGTCACACATAACAGGGCTACCGAAATGAATGCCTGTTTGTCGGCTGTCACGTAGGGAATTCCAGTAGATAAACTACGCTCGTAGAAAGTTTCAGGAATAGATTTTCGGACGCGAGTTCGACTCTCGCCATCTCCACCACAGAAAAAACCACTTCTCAAGAAGTGGTTTTTTCAATTAAATTTGCCATTTCGGGCAAGTGAAATAGCTTTGCTGTGAAATATTTACTTCGTAAATGTGAAATATTCGCTCACGCGAATGTGAGCAAATTTTACTTCACATTTTGGCGTTAGTCAAAATATTTCAAAATCCATCAGGATTATTTCATATTGCACAGCAATATTTCATTAAATAAACACAAACCAAAAACGAACGAAATAAAAAACTGATAAAAGAAAAGGAACCAAGGTTAGAAACAGTCTTGGTGCTTTTGTTGTTTAGAGTGGCTGAGAAATTTAAGCCATGAATCTTTAATTTTGACACTTGAAGTACATATCGCAGATATATTATGATAATAAAGGAGATGATAACAATGTATAAACTTCTCATTTGTGATGACGAAATAAAAATTCGTGAAACACTTTACGATTATTTTACTGCCAAGGGCTATTCTGTTTCGTTAGCAGAAAACGGCAAAACAGGAGCAGAAAAAACAGAAGACGAGGATTTTGATTTGATTATTCTTGATGTAATGATGCCTGTTATGGATGGGCTTACGGCTTGTAAGGCAATCAGAAAGCATACAGACACTCCTATTCTTTTCCTGTCAGCTTTAGGTGAAGAAGATGATGTTCTGAAAGGCTATAAATATGGTGCGGATGACTATATTATAAAGCCTTTTCCCCTTTCGGTGCTTAATGAAAAAATTGTGGCAATGATTAACAGATATAAAGGCATAAATCGAAATAATCAACTTTCTTTAAGAGGCATAACTCTTGATTATGGCAGTAGAAAAGTTTTTTGCAACGAAAGAGAGGTTATTTTAGCTGATAAAGATTTTCGTCTGCTTGCTCTTCTGATGGAAAACAAAGGGATTGTTTTATCAAGAGAAACTATTCTCTTTAAAATCTGGGGTTATGACTTTGACGGTGATGAACGAGTTGTTGACACTCACATAAAACGACTTCGCAAATCTCTTGGTGACAAAGCAAGATGTATTACTACAATTATCGGAACAGGATATCGGTTTGAAAGGGATGATTAAAAATGACAAAGAAAAAAATAATAAAAATGGTTGCATTAGGGTTTGTACTATTTTTGATTGCGTCAATTTCGGCTAATTTTTTTATATGTGCAGAACTTGCTATTAATGATTTCAGAGATGATTTTAATCCCTTGCTTATCGAATTCAGTGATTTTTCATGGGAATATGAATTAGACGAAAATCATAAAAAAATTGCTGAAAACTCGGGTATGTCGGATATAAATGTATTTATGCAAAAATATCTTGAAAGCGGTTGGAAAATACATAGTATTGATTATCCTTTTAAACTTTTAGCTGTAGATGAACAGGGAAATTGGTATGAAGCTTATTATAATTATGTGCAGGTTTATCTTGAGAACGAGGAAATTTATATCAATCTTGATGATTATCTGAATGAAAATCAGAAAAAAGAGCTGTATAAAATGTCAAAGCAAAGTGAAGTCAGCGTTGAAGATATCAAGCTTGGTCATAACGGAGAAAATTATGTTCTTAATCAAATAACCTTTACCGACTATGACGGATTGAAAGCTACATATGCTTTTTCAACGCAGGAGTCTGTTACAGAAGAAAAAGCAATAACAACTTCAGTACTCCTTAAAGAGATAGAGGTTAAGCCATACGATAAAATGTATCTTCCAAAGCTTTATGACGACATAGAAAAATACTACGGATATAACCATTATTTCGAGTCAACCGGTAGTGGTGCATATATAAGCAGCACAGAAGCATATGGAAATGGCGGAGTAGTAGAAATAGACGGAAAAAACTATATTATATACTATGCCATGAGCTATAATCTTCCGATACATATAATTACGTCTATTGAATTTATCTTTTACACATTTATGTTTTTTATATTTTTAAGTATAGCAGGTGTTGTTTTCTTTATCTTTTGTCTTAAGCTCAATAAAAAAAGTGAGATAATTGAAAACTCAAAACGCATATTTATTTCTGCCGCTGCTCACGAGCTTAAAACACCTCTTGCAGTTATTCAAAATCAATGTGAATGTATAATAGAGAATGTGTTGCCTGAAAAAAACGGAGAATATATGGCGTCAATTTATGATGAAACCTTACGAATGAACGATATTGTGACTTCACTTCTAACATTTAATCGAATTTCGACAGTTGACAAAATTACAAAAGAAAAGTGCAATTTAACAAATCTCCTGTGCACAGAAACGAATAAATATTTATCTTTTGCCGAATCCAAAGGTGCAGAAATAACACTTGATGCAGAGGAAGATGTTTTCGTGATGTGTAATGCAGAACTTATGGCATTGGCAATTGACAATTATCTTTCTAATGCCGTTAAATACGCAACGGATGAAAAGAAAATTAAAGTGTCGCTTTACAGAACAAAAGACGCATTTAACCTTGAAGTATTTAATACAGGGACACCGATTGATGAGAAAAGTGTCACAGCATTATGGGATATTTTTGAACGAAAAGATGTTTCGAGAACCCGTGACGGAAATTCAACAGGAATGGGATTGCCTATATGTAAAAGAATCTTTGATTTACATGGGTTCCGTGGTGAATACAAATCAAAAGCTGACGGAGTAGAATTTTCTGTGAGAGGTAAACTGTAAAATATAATTGTATTTAGCTGACCCATCAGAGAACAGTTTCCACCCATTGACTTTATCCCACGATTTTATTGAAATCTTCTTTTATTTGTGCTATACTGTTGGCATATATGAAAAGGAGAGAAAATTTATGAGCAAAATACAAGCAAAGCCTCAAAATCCTTTGTGGCAGACAACGAAATCTGAAAGAAGAAGTTACTATTCATATTTCTTCGGACAGAATATGATTTATACTATGGTGGCAAGCTTCTTGCCTACCTTTGTAGCTTTCATGATTGACCCGATTACTTGCTCCATTGTCATGGGTATCGTTAAGGTATGGGATGCAATCAATGATGCTATTTTCGGCGTTATCTTTGATAAAGTTAAGTTTAAAAGCGGAAAGAAATTTATTCCTTGGCTTAAAGCGGCTTGTATTATTACTCCGCTGTCAACCGTTGCTCTTTTCTTTATCCCAACTGACTCAAAAGAATCTATTCAGGTTTTATGGTTCGCCCTTGCTTATATTATCTGGGATACAGCATACACTCTTTGCGATGTTCCTGCATTCGGTCTTGTTACAGCAATGTCAAACAATATTGAAGAAAGAAACTCTATCCTTTCAGTAAAGGGACTTACAGCAGGTATCGGTGTTGCACTTTCTTCTGTTATTGTTCCTGCTCTTGTAAGTGAAGATGTTGGCGTAAGTTACGGTGTTGCAAGTATCATAATTGCTGTAGTTGCTATTGTAACAATGATGCCTCTCATTTTTGTCGGCAAGGAAAGATATCAGACAACAGACGAAGAACAATTTACAGTCAGAAGAATGATAAAATATGTTGTAAGCAACAAATATCTTCTTATTTATTATCTTGGATACCTTTTCTTCTCAGGCGCACAGACATATAACTCAATGCATCAGATTTTCGCGTACTACATCTATAAAAATTCTCTTGCATCACTCATAACAGGTACAGTTGCAGCAGCTCCTCAGCTTATTATGGCTCTGCTTGTTCCTAAGATTATCAGAAAGTACGACAAGGCTCTTGTTTTCAAAGTTTCAGCTATTGCTGCTCTTGTACTTTCATTCCCTATTCTTTTTACAAGAGAAAGTTTCTTGTTCTTTACAATTACTTATATGCTCCGTTCAATTCCTCTTGCAGTTATCGGCATTCTTGCATTTACATTCACTCCTGACTGTGCTGAATACGGTCAGTTCAAAACAGGAATTGAAGCAAAAGGTATTTCCTTTGCAATCCAGACATTCGCAGTTAAACTTGCAGCAGCAATCTCAGGCTCAGCTTGGCTTGCTATTGTTGGATTCTATGGATTTATTTCTTTTGATAACGCTGCTGATTTCGCTGCACTTGAAAAAATCAATGCTATTGCACAACAGCCTGCATCTGCTTTTGACGGAATTTGGTTTGCATATAATATTTTCCCGATTTTCGGTCTTGCAATTGCTTGTGCAATCTGGTATTTCTATCGTCTTAATGACAAGGATGTTCAGATTATGGCTAACTGCAACAGAGGAGAAATCACAAAAGCTGAAGCAGAAAAACTCCTTTCAAAGAAATATTGATAATTACATATTGATAAAAGAAAGAACCAAGGTCACACGACTTTGGTTCTTTTGTTGTGTATAGGTGATTAAAATTGATAAATTGGGGGTTGTCGAGATGATTTACGATACCCCCCTCAGTCATTTTCTACGAAAATGACAGCTTCCCCTCCAGGGTGGAGCCCAAGCTAGCCTTCCCCCTGGAGGGGAAGGTGGCACCGTAAGGTGACGGAAAGGGGGGGGAATTCTCCCGATAAATCATAATTTACACAAAAAAACCGAGCGGAGTTTTTGTCCTCTGCTCGGTTTTAATTAATCACAATCGTGTGTATTTCTTCAATTAATTGTTATTTTGCCTGTGCTGTTACCTGCGGCATCAACGGTTTCGATAGTATATACACTATCAATACTTCCTGCTTCATCAACAAAGCAATTATCTTCGGTTCCGTAGTATTTATCAATTCTTGCAAGGAATTTACCGTCTTTTTCAAGTCGGTAATATGCAACACCAAAGTTGTCAGCTGCTTCATTCCAAGAAAGCTCAACACCATTTTCGCTCTGTACCTTCTTTAAGCCTTGAGGAATTTCAGGTGCTTCGTTTTCAAGCACATAGCCGTTTTCTACATAATCATAATATGTATTGATAAATGCAGGATTTACATGTGATGGGCTGTAATAGTGGTTGTATGAGAATGTGATAATGTTTTCTGCATACTTTGAGGCAATTTCCATTTGTCGAACAAAATGGTCAAGAGTTGCAGTTACATTTGATTTATGCTCCGTAATTTTTGGAGAAAGAACTCCGCCAAGAGTTGCACTTGTAACTGCTCCGTCAAAGTTTTCACAGTTAGCCCAAAGCTTTACATCAGCCTTACAGGTCGCTATTGCTGCTTTATACATCTTCCATGTCTTTTCAAGGTTCTTTTCTCTTACCCATTTTGCACCAACTGCATCCTGAGGAGCAAAAATATCACCGTCACGGAAATTAACCTTGTTAAAAAATCTTACATAACTGCAAAGAGTAGCAACAGGACCTACTGACATATATTCGGAATAGAACGGGCTCATAAGAAGTGGCTTTGTTTCATCAACCTCATCAATTCTGTCAATTAAGTGATTTAAGCCCTTTATAATTCCGTTAAAGGTTGCCTGACAAAGCAAACCGTTACTGATTTCGGGAGTGAAATACCAACCATAAAGGCTGTCCTTATATTCTTCACCGTACTTATTATAAATATCCTCCACCATATCCCCGGCAACTTTACATACATCCTGATACAGCGAACCGCCACCTGCTTTATTCCAGAAATCATCGAACATTGAAAGACCCACAAACACCTTTATTCCTGCATCCTGACAATGCTTCAACGCAGGTTCAAGACAGTCACCACCAAAGGTTGCATTCTTCAGGGCATCAACATCAGTATCATAATAGACATTCCATTGACCACCATTGCTTTCATAGCCCTTATCTGCAAGAGATTGAAGAACAAGGTACTCAATACCTGCTTTTTTCATATTTTCTACTTCTTCAGCCCATCTTTCATCATCCCATGAGCACGTCATCCACGACTGAATGAATGTACCTGAAAATTCAGGCTTGCATTTCTGTTCAGGAGCTTTATTAATCAAAGGGAGTACTGACATAACGAACGCAAGAACTGCAGAAATCATTTTCACGAATGTAAACATAGTTTATTCCTCCTTTTTTCTGCCTTTATTGTATCACAAATATTTTTTTCCTTCAAGGAACATTAAGAAGTCCTCATACCGATATTTCTGTATATCCCCTATCTTGCGTTTTTGATTTTGTCATAGTATAATAAAATCATACAAATTTTGTAAATAAAGGGGAATAGGATATGAAAATGACGAAAAAACTTTTATGCGTTGTTATGGTCATTGTGATACTCTTTAATCTTTCATCAACATCTTTTGCGTTGTTTGATGAAATCAGCAAAGGCATATGGGACACAAAATGGGATGTTAAAACTGAATCAAATGAATCTGCTGTAACAATGTTTGTTGGCAGTGATGAAAACGACAGAACAATTGCTTGGTATTCCGATGCAGAAGAAGGTTATGTTGAGCTCAAAACTCTCAAGGGTAGCGAAAAAATCGACGCATCTGCGAAAAAGACTCCCGAGGGTGACTATCGTCTTTCTGCAACTCTTACTGACCTTGACACAGGCATTTACACCTATAAATGTTATAGCGGTGATTTTGAGTCAGAAACCTACACTTTTGCTATTGAAGACAATGACAACAGCACCGTTCTTTATGTTTCCGATATTCATGTTACCGAAGATAGCGAAGAGAACGAAAACGAGCTTCGTGACACATCATATCTCTGGAATGAAGTCCTTGAAGACGCTGTAAAAACTGCAGGGTTCCAAGGAAATACTATTGATGCGATAGTTTCAGCCGGTGACCAGGCATCCGAGGGACTTCGCAACGAATATGAGGGTTTGAGTTCACCTGCTCTTATCAAATCAATTCCATTCTCAATTTCTGTGGGTAATCACGACAGAAAAAGTGTTGGATATAAATACTATACTGCTAATCCAAATGAGCCTGACCAGACATTCAGGTCATACATAGGTACTGACTATTGGTTCAGACAAGGCGATGCACTTTTCCTTATTCTTGATTCCTGTAATGTTTCTATGAAAGAGCATTATAAATTTATGAAAAATGCAACAGAACAGAACGAAGATGCTGTATGGATAATTGCTGTTATGCACCACGATATGTTCGGTGGCAGAGAGCCTTGGCTTGATTCAGAAAATGCGATGTTACGACTTTTGTGGACACCTTTCTTTGACGAATTCGGTGTTGATTTGTGCCTTTACGGACACAGTCATTATTACAGCGTTTCAAATGTAATCTATGGCAGAAAAACTGTTGAAGAAACAGGTCACAATGCCCAGCTTACTGACCCACAGGGCACAGTTTATGTTGCATCAGGCTCAATTTCCCGCCACGCATCTACACTTGATGACGAAGGTAATGTGCCACCTGTTGGTGAAAATGCAGGTTATACTCGTCTTGAAGAAGCTGAAACAATCTACAACCTTATCGACTTTACAGATGATACTCTCACATTAAAATCATACAGTAGTGAAAATAACGAGGAATTTAACCGTCTTGAAATCACAAAGACATCAAAACAAGGTGGTCACAGTTATAAGAATTCCGCTTGGTATCTCAAGCCAATCGCATTCTTTGTGGGCAGAATCGTAAACATCATCAACAACCACGATATGTATCAAAGATACAAGGAACAAGGCTTTGAAGTTTCTCTTAAAGAAGGCCTTATAGGTAGTTGAGTTGTAAATAATTAAAAATTACATAAAAATAGACCTCCTTGTAAAACGGTATTAACCGATACAAGGAGGTTTTTTACTATAAAAAGAAAACTAACACAAAGATAATAACTACTGTTTACTCCAAGCACTTCTTACTGAAACAGTATGCTGAATCAATTCATCGTTTTTACTTTCTATAATAATTTTATCAAGCCACTCAATCGCTTCATTCACTTTATCCTGATGATAAAGACTATCTGCGATAATGCCATATATTTCGTGCTTTGTCTCGTCACCTTGCGCTTCTTCAAATTTTAACAAGTTGATTGCTGAATCAACCGCTTCTTTATGCATTTCTCTTTGTTGATAAAGATATGGTAAAAAGGATACATTGTCCCATATTTCACCTTCGATTTCAACAACCTTTTTGTGCCATTCAATAGAAGATTTATATTGGTGAAGTGCACTTAATGCAATCGCAACATCATATGCCGCATCAGCAGTTTTTGTAGAATAAAAATCTCTGTAACCATAAGGTAAAAATTCAAAATATTCACCATTTGCAAAAAGTTCATTTGCTCTTGCGTTTTCCACCTCAGAAAGTGGTGTACTATTTTTTGTGTCTTCAAAATTTATACCTATTCTATTTATTCTGTATCTCCTATGTGCTTCTAAAAATTTAACAACATCAGGAATAAGTTCATCTCTCGCGTAATTAGACTCAGCATACCAATAGTTTTGCTGACCAAAACCCCTGCCACTGCCATCTCTTGATGCTCGTCCTATTTTAAAAACCCTTTTGTTTTCAGGTAACAAATAGCAATCATCGGCATTGGCCTCACAAAAGTACATTCTATCAACACCATAAATTGGGGTAATAACTGAATCACAAAAATATCTATACACAGTCGCATGTTCGTACCAACCAACAATAACTGTTTCACCTAAATGATTAAGAGCACACCATACCACTGTTACATCTTCAACCGCAGACGCTTTTGATGCCGATTCATCAATTCTTTCAATTGCAAATTGATTACCTTTGTTCATAACAAAGCCATAACATGTACCATCAACATTTAAAAAATTCCACTGTTCATGTGCATCATTGTTTTTTTCAACCCATGCACCACCCTTAACTGGCATATCATCTTCTGTAATACCGATGTATTTATTCATATAAGTAACATTGCAAAATAAAATTTTCATTGCTCTAACTCCGCCTTTCTATTAAAAATAATTTGTTTTAGCATTTCTTGTCCTTCAAAAAATTGTGTTGTTGCACTTCTTCCACATCCTAATCTGGTTGGTTGTTCAGATGTATTGATTGGTAAACAATAATACTTTTCCCTATTGCGCTCAACAGCTACCCTAATAACATATGTTTCAGGAAGTAAAACATCTAGCAAATAAAAAAGTTGAGGGTAATCTCGTAACATCTCGTTCTTAACATCCGTTAAACTTAATGGATTACTTGCAATGTGTCTGTCTAAATTTGCCATAACACCTTTCAATTCAATTTGTCGCATTTCATGATTCATGCGAGTCATTTGATACTGTTCCAAAAAACTTATTGGTCGTTTCTTTTCGTATAGTTGTGCCATCCAACACAAGTCTATATCTAGTAAGTTTGCAAGTTGAAAAAGCAATTTCGCATCAATAGCATTGCGATTTAAGATACCGTCAAATGTTTTATAGTTCATTTCTAACTTTTGTGCAACTTCTTGTATGGTATATCGACGCATTTTAATATACCGTTTAACAATTTGACTTATTGATAATGTATTATCCAAATAAGCACCTCCATCTCCTTGAGATGTCTTAATTATAACATATACTCCACAAATAACAATCAACAAAAATCTTAAAAATTAAGATTTTTGTTGATTAATTGTTTTTTCTCTATTTGAATTTTATTAATAAACATCAATTCATCTTTTATAATAAACACTAAATATTCCCAAACAAACTATTGCGAACAGAAAAAAATTGTGATATATTTATCACATAGTAATTTTTAAGGAGATGTTAAAATGGCTAAGAGCATAAATGACGTTCTTAATCTTATCAAAGAAAATGACATTAAAATGGTCGATTTCAAGATGGTTGACATCAATGGTCAGTACCGTCACGTTACAATCCCTGCTGAAAACTTTTCAGAGGACACAATGAAGAGTGGTATCGGTTTTGATGCTTCTAACTATGGCTATGCTGTTGTTGAAAAGAGTGACATGGTATTCATTCCTGACCCTGACACAGCAATTATCGACCCATTCTGTTCAATTCCTACATTGTCAATGACAGGTAATGCAATGATTATTGACAATCCTGAAAACCGTCCTCTTGCACAGTATCCTCGTAACATCATTAAAGCTGCTGTTGAGTACATGAAGAACAGCGGTGTTGCTGATGAAATGAAGATTTTACCTGAATTTGAGTTCTATCTTTTTGACGATGTTACATGGAGTGTTGAAGGCAGATATATCGGTGCTACAGTTGACGCAAAGCAGTCATATTGGAACTCTGATGTTGAAGGCAAAGGTGTTGTTGTTCCTAAGCAGAAGAACTACCATATTGCAAAGCCGTTCGACATCTCATACGAATGCCGTAGTGAAATGTGTATGCTTATGAAGGATGCAGGTATTGAAATCAACTACCACCATCCTGAAGTTGCTGCTTCAGGTCAGTTTGAAATTGAACCACAGCTTGGCGAAGTTGTTCACATGGCTGACGCTACAATGTGGATTAAGTACATAATTCACAATACTGCTCTTAAATACGGTAAAACAGCAACATTTATGCCAAAGCCAATTTATGGTGAAGCAGGTAGCGGTATGCACGTACATATGATTCTCTTCAAAGATGGTCAGCCTGTTTTCTCTGATGACAACGGTTATTCTCATCTTAGTGAAACTGCTCACTACTTTATGGGTGGTCTTCTTAAACACATTGGTGCTCTTTGTGCTATTACAAACCCAAGCACAAACTCATTCAAGCGTCTTATCCCCGGATTTGAAGCTCCTGTAACTGTTGGTTATGCAACATCTAACAGAAGTGCTGTTATCCGTATCCCTGCATATGCTAAGAGTCCTGACAAGCGCAGATTTGAACTTCGTAATCCTGATGCTACTTGTAACCCATATTTCTGCTATGCAGCAATTCTTATGGCAGGTCTTGACGGTGTTAAGAACAAGATTGACCCACACGCAAACGGTTGGGGTCCATACGATATGAACCTTTATCACCTCAGCGATGAAGAAAAAGCAAAGCTTCAGCACCTTCCAACATCTCTTGAGGAAGCACTTGACGCTCTTGAAGCAGACCACGACTTCCTTACAGAAGGTGGCGTATTCCCTGAAGAACTTCTCAAGAACTTCGTTAAGGCAAAACGCGAAGAATGTCGTCAGCTTTCTGCAATTCCTCATCCTGCAGAATTTGATAAATACTACAACCTTTAATACATTAAAAGCCGTTGATTTTACTCAACGGCTTGTTTTTTAGCAAAGTAAAACCTCCGATTTCTCGGAGGTTTATTTTAATTATATTAGTTTGTATGATACTTTCTTGCGATTTTCATTGTTGTTGTTTTTGGGAATTCCTCATCACGAATAACAATGTTACCAACACGCTTGAACATTGGCATCATAGCGTTTGTCTTTTTAACATCAGCATCAAGAGTATCTCTGCAATCAGGGTAATCTTCTTCATTCAAGAAGAATTCGCCTGTAATCTTATCGCCTTCCTGATAAACAAGAACTTCTTTAACATAAGGAATTGTATTCATAAGCTTTTCTTCAATTTCTTCAGGAGAAACATTTTTACCGTTTGAAAGGATGATAAGATTCTTCTTTCTGCCAACCATAAAGAGGAAACCGTCTTCGTCAATTCGACCAAAGTCACCTGTCTTGAACCAGTCACCGTCAAATGCTGCTGCAGTAGCTTCAGGATCGTTATAGTAACCAACCATAACATTTGAACCTCTTACATAGATTTCACCAACACCGTTTTCGTCAGGGTCAACAATCTTGATTTCGTTACAATCAAGTGGTGTACCAACGCTGCCGAACTTGAATTTTTCAGGGTGATTACAAGTGATAACAGGTGAACATTCTGTAAGACCGTAACCATTGAAAACATCAATACCGATATCATAAAGTCCCTTTTCATATTTAGGGTCGAGGTATGCACCACCACAGATAATCATATCAAGGTTGCCACCAAGGTTATCGTGAACCATCTTGAAAATCTTACGACGCTTGTCGATACCGAATTTCATAAGGATGTTACTGATTTTAATACCCTTTTTGAGTAATTCTTCTTTACCCATTTTGCGAGCAGTTTTCCAGATTCTGTCATAAACAGTTTCAACAACAAGCGGAACACCTGTAAAGTTATATGGTTGGAATTTCTTAATATCTCGCTGAATATCCTTAAGGCTGTCACAAAGATAACCCCATTCAGAAACGATATATGTCGCATAAAGTCCACTAACCCATGAAAGAGTGTGATGTAATGGCAAGAAAGCAATCGCATGACGACCTGTAAGCACACGAAGTGATGCAGAACAGTTACTTGCAACATTTTTGTGTGTAAGCATAACGCCTTTGCTCTTACCTGTTGTACCTGATGTGAAAACAATTGCAGCTAAATCGTCAGGCTTGATTTCAAGTGTGTCGAATGTATCGTCACCTGCTTCAATTAACTTTTCACCTTCAGCATAATATGTGTCAAATTCATCCATAAAGAAGTATTCCATCTGTGGAACTTCAGGATTAGCCTTAATCTGCTCAACGAATTTTGTGAACTTCTTTGAATATACAACTGCATCACAGTCACAACGGATAATCTGGTCCTCAATATCTTCATAAGAGAGTTTTGCATCCATCGGAACACAAACGTTACCACCAACGATAATTGCATAGTATGCAAAACCCCAATCGATAAGGTTTTCAGAAACTATTGCAATTTTCTTGCCATTCTTTAAACCCTTGCTGTAAAAATATGTGCTGAGTGTTCTGATTCTGTAGAATGTTTCGTTGTAGTTTACTTCCTGAAGTTGCTTGTTTCTGTCAAGGAACATAAACTGCTTGTTGTTGCCACCACGAGCAGTTCCTTCGAATACGATTTCTCGTATTGTCTGGTATTCAGGAATTTCCACTTTCACGGCATTCTTGTGTTTTTTGTTCATCATATTTTTTATTATCCTTTTCTTTCACAGTCGATAATTGTTTCATTATTTCGTCAAAAAAATTAACTCTTAATCGCAATAACACAATATTCGACCATTTTACTATCCTTAACATTATACATTTTCTTTATTGAAAAAGCAAGTGTTTTATGATATAATCTACACAAATCTTATTAGGTGTTTATTGGAAAAAGGGGATTATATTATGGTTAATAAAATAATTGTTGCCGGCGGTGGTCACGGTGGTATTGCCGCTGCTATGTTACTTGCAAAACGAGGTTATGATGTAACAGTTTATGAAAAAAACGCAAAAGGCAAAATGGGTTATGACTGGACAGACATCTTTGACAGAAAAGGCTGGACTGCAGTCGGCATTCCAATGCCTGATGAAAGCAAATATAAGTTAAAGCAGGATATGACCTTCTATGGTCCCGCTATGGAAACAGCACTTACACAGCATACTGAAGAGGACAAAAAAGAAATTCAGATGGAGCGTAGCGACATCTATGCTCACCTGATTGAACACGCTGAAAAAGCGGGTGTAAAATTCGAGTATGAGCAGAATATCGAAGGTCCGATTTTCTTTGGCAACCGTGTTGTCGGCATCAAAACAGATAAAGGTGAATATCTTGCTGACCTTGTTATTGACGCTTGCGGTCTTAATTCTCCCGTAAGACGCGGTATGCCTGCTTCAACAGGTATTCAGAATAATCCGATTGAATATGAGCAGTTTTACATATACAGAGCCTTTTTTAACAAAGCTTGTGAAGTCGAAGAAGACGATAAATTTAAAGTAATTCTTCTTCCGAACAATGAATTAGGTATTTCATGGATTGCTACTGAAGAAGAACATACAGATGTTCTTATCGGTCGTTTCCGTCCATTTGACCGTGAATATGCAATGAGTCAGATTGAACTATTACGAGAAGGCAATCCAAGTATCGGCACAGAAATTCTTCGTGCAGATGACTTTGCAAATATTCCTGTGCGTCAACCATTAGGTGTTCTTGTTGCTGACGGATACGCGGCAATCGGCGACAGCGGATTTATGACTGTTCCTGTAATCGGTTCAGGTATTGCAAACTCACTTAAGGCTGCTAAAATTCTCGCTGACGCTATTTCAAGCGACTGTACTGCTTCTTACAGTGCTGAAACACTCTGGACATACCAGAAAAACTTCTACAAAGAAATCGGTGCTGCATTAGCTCCTCTTGCTTGTGTAAAACTTCTTCTCACACGACTTCAGGGTCCTGAACTTGACTACATTTTTGCAAAGGGAATTCTCAATGCTGATGATATGACTATTGATGCTGACTCAACAAGCCTTGGTGCAATGCTTGGCGGAATGTCAATGGATGACATCAAAACAAAGCTTAACGGACTTATTAACAACAAGGTTGTTCTCGGCAAGGTTGTTAAAATGGGATTACAGTTAGCACGAGCAACAGCCGTTACTGCTGCAATGCCGACCACATATAACCGTAAAACTATTTTGCGTTGGGTTGACGAATATAATGCTTGTTTTAAGCATTAAACTAAATAAAAAATTGAGGACAAGGTGAAAGCGAAATCACCTTGTCCTTTTTTGTTGTCTTGTTAATCAATTATTCCGTATGTGCGGAGTCTGTCGAGAAATTCCTTGACATCCTGTTGTGCCGTTTCCTTGTCCACATCATATTCTTCAAGCATTTTGTTTACAACGTCTTCTTCATTTTCCGCCTCCGGAAGAACACTCCATATAAACGCCCCTGTTTCTGTCATAACAAAAAGTCCGTTTAAATCAAGCACAGCATTTCCGCCAGGGACAAGTATATTATCCCCTGCCAACTGACGGTGTATCATTTCTTTTTTTATTTCCATTGTTAATCACCCATAGTTAGAATCAACTCTTATGTTACTTTTTCTTTTCCGAGTTTTTCTTGTGACTATGATGGCTACTATGATGACTATGATGGCCATAATGACTGTAATTTCCACCGTAACGACCATATCTGCCATAATGACCATAATGACCATATCTGCTGTATCGCCCATAATGACTGTAATTTCCGCCATAACGACCATATCTGCCGTAACGACCGTATCTGCCATAATGACCGTATGAGCCATATCCGTATCCGTATCCGTGACCGGTATGTGAAGCCATTGAGCCATTAAGCACACATCCGAGAATTCTTACATCAGTTGCGAAAAGGTTATTAAAACCGTTCTGAATTTTTGGAATTCTTACAGAGTCCTGCAACACAACATAGTATGCCGCATCCGCAGCCTGTGCAAAGAACAAAGCGTCAGAAACAAGGCCGCAAGGTGGTGTGTCAACAAGAATTAAATCATAATCATCTCGAATATCATCAAAAACGTTTTTTACATACGCTGAATTCATATACTGAAGATTTTTACGACCTTCCTTATTGAAGACCATAAAATATATTCCAAATTCTTCAAGATAAGCAATCTTGTATTTTTTCGTTACAATGTCAAAATCCATTGTATCAACATCAAAACCGAGCAACGGAGAAACTGAAGGATGTCGGATATCACCGTCAACAAGCAATATTTTCTTGTCCTGTTCGGCAAGCGACAACGCAAGGTTAGTAATAACCGTTGTTTTTCCTTCACTCGGTGCAGTACTTGTACCCATAATGATTTTATCACCCTCTTTAAGAGAGTTCTTGAAAACATTTCTTAGAATTCGTATTGATTCGTAAAATGCCTTATCAACCTTTTCATTTGTACACAAAATTGTCTGGTCAATTTCTTTTCCATATCGTTTAAAGCTGACATGAGGAATTACTCCAAGTGTTTCTGCGTTAAGATTTGACTTGACATCTTCTCTTGTTCTTATGGTCTTTCGGCTATATACATATATTACAATAACTGCACATCCCAACACCGCACCAAGGAACATAGCCTTTATTACAGATGTAAGATACTCAAGGCTGTTTGATGGTTCAACAGGAATTGTGGGCTCTGTAATAACCTCAAACTGTATATTACCGATAACATGTTTCGCTACCTCAGGATAATTCTCCATGGTTGATATGAGAACATCATATGCCAACTGCGGGTCCATTGCAGTGCAATAAAGCGTAAGCATATTAGTACCCGAAACAACACTCGCTCTGACACTTGCAGGTATGCTTGGAAGTCCCATATCCTCAGAAACCGCATCAAAAAGTAATGTGCTGTCAAGCAAATATGGGAAAGTGGTTGACAGCTGGTTCGCCGTTGCAGCGTCGTAATAGAAGTTATAAACCGAAACACCGCCTATAGACGAAGATTTCTGTGTTTTAACGGTAAAGGTTGCCTCTGCTGTATAATAGGGAACATAGTCAACATGTTCCTTCACAAAAACAATGCCACCGAAAATCAACGCCAACAAAACACAAACCCAGCTTAATTTTCTGATACCTATGGCCGCGTCTTCAAGCTTCAACTGTATATTATTCTGTTTTGATGAATTATTTTCAGTCTGATTCATTCTGATATCTTTCCTTTTAATTTATATCTCAGTTTCTTCATCTTCAAAACTTTCATATCGTCCGTACTTACCATATTTGCCGCCTCGGTTGTATTTGTTATACTTTCCGTTTCTACTGTATCTGAAACTATACTGGAATCCACTTTCATCCATACCGGCAAGAGTAAAGAAGCTGATTTCCGGATAAGTATCGTTAAGAATACAACCTGTAACCTTCGCACCAACCTCCTTGAGCGTTGTCAAGGCATCGTTAATATCAGTACTGAACGCAACATCAGTTCTTACAACAAAAAGTGTTTCATCAGCAAGCTTTGATATATCTGTAACAAAAGCATCCTCTGTTACAGCTGCAGTATCAAGAATTATGTAATCAACCTGGTTTTTGAATACTTCAAGAATTTTTGAAAGTCTTCCGCTTGTAATCCATTCGCCATATTCTTCGTGAGGCTGTGTGTTCAGTGCAAGATATAAAGATGAATGCTTGTATCTTTTCAAACGGAATTCATTTGTTTTCAATGTTCCGTTCATAAGATTTGCAAATTCTGCCTTTTCGTTGTGTTTCTTTTCAAAAATTCTGAAAAGGTCCGGCTCGGTACAGTTCATATCAATCAATATAACCTTGTGTCCACGGTCAGCCAACGATATTGCTATATTTGAAGCGGTTGTTGATACACCCTCATTATCTATTGCACTTGTAACTGAAAAAACTTTTGACCCGTTACGACGAGTACTATGCTCAATTTTTGCTGCAATTTTATGATAATTTTCCACAAATCCCAAGGTTATAAATGCGTTGTTATGAATAATGAACGCTTTATCCTTGTTCTCGGCTCTGTTTTTAACATTAAATCTTACTCTTTCGTGCGGAATTGTTCCGATAAGCTTAGACTCTATTTTATTGGTAAAATCCACCTCATCCTTAACCGTATCACGAAGAAGTGAAATAATCACAACACAGCCTGCTACAAATACAGTACAAATAGCAACAACTAAGAATTTGTTGACGCTTGAAAGGTTGTTTGACGGTCTGTGCGGAACCTCAGGCATTTTAAGAATCGTTATAACAACATTCTGGAAAACATTATCTGAAAATTCGGGATAGGATTCAAGCACTGACATTAAAAGCTCATACGACTTCTGTGGGCTGTCACTTTTCACCGATACATTAACAAAGTTAGTACCTTTATTGACTTCTGCTTTTAAAGTTCCGTCAAACTCATCAACTCCGAGTTTTTCTGCAGCTTTATCCTTTACTGAATTATCAACAATAACTCTTGTGATAACCTTTGCCATTTCCACTGATGACGAAAACAGCGAGTACGCACCTGTTGTTGAACCCTTTGCATTAACAACGATTGTTGCCTTTGCAGTATATTCAGGGGTATAAAAGCTATTTGTGGCAATATAGATACCCATAAATCCCATAAGTATTGCCATAAATATTACCCAAATATTCTTAATTAAATCTCGCACAATACTGTGCATTTCAATTCTGACATTAAAAAAATTCATAATCTCATCCTACGATTACATTAAGTATTGTATGACCCGAAACACCCTTTGAGTCAGTAACATAATAATGAATACTATATGTGCCGGGGGTATTCAAATCAGCATTTGTTTCAATTCTTACATCTTTTGTGATATCGTTTTCCATTCTGTCCTGTGCCTTTACAAGATATTGTTGAAAATCGATTTCTTCGCCCGGTTTTGCATATATAAGATATTGACTCAATTCAATTTCAGGTGACAAAACGCTTTTATCCTCAACCACAAGAGGAAGATTTATAATTGATGTGTCGCCCTTACTGTTTGAAACAGAAACTTCAATTTCAAAAACACCTGCAGTAGAAGAATTAAACTCATCTGATGTAATAATAATATTCTTTGTTACATCACCGTCGATACAGTCTGTGGCACGGATTGCACCGGCAATATCGATTGTTTCGTAAATTGAGAAACACAAGCCTTGTTTCATAGAGAATTTCGGTGACTCATAATTTTTATATTTTATTTTTCTTGTGGCATTCGCAACATTGTTATCGTTATCGCACACAGCATAAGTTACCTTACAAATACCGTCATCAATAAATCGTGAAACAGATTCTATGATAACTCGGTCTGAAATGTCCTTATCCTTTTCGTCATAAGCCGTTACACCCTGCAACAATTCTTCACGAGTGGTTTCAAAGCTTACTTCAATCATTTCTTCTTCAATTTTAATTACAGGCATTGTATTGTCTTCAGTAAGCTTTTCGTTCACATAATACATAGAAAACAATGCGGTTGTAATAAGAAATAAAACAACAACAATTATTCTTAAAATTCTCATAATTATATAGTCTCCCACAAAAAGGCATATTCGCACATAATAATTAATTGTATTATATCACTAATTACAAAAAAAGTCTATAAATAATCGTAAATTTTATTTTTTGTCAATTATCCCAATTTTTTGCAAAAAACAGGACAAGAGTATTTCCTGTCCTGTAAAAATCACTTCCACGCAGGCAATTCGTCTAAAGTGATAACATATTCGTCATTGTAAATGCTGTTTAAATCGTCAACATAATTACGGTCAATCATATATTGCGTATGCCAAGCCATAAACCATACCCATTTTGACTTGGTTGAGTGCAATTCTTCGACAGTTGGTATTTTTCCGCATTCGTGGAAGCAAATGGGCATACCCTTGCCCACAACTCGTTTTACTTTTTTATATAGATTTTCATTTGGTCCGTCAATATATGAATCTGCACCTGCAACATCCACATATTTGTCACCGGGATACCATTTTCCATAGTTTTTACCGCGTTCAGAAAGACCTAAAACCCAGATAAGATTGTCAAGTTCCCAGTATTCTGTGTATCTTTCGTACATAAGTTTCCACAATTTTATAAAATTCTTGTTTCCGCCTTTACCCCACCAGAACCATTGACCGTCAGCCTCGTGGAATGGTCGCCAAAGAACAGGAATACCTTTTTCTTTAAGTTCAAGCAAGGCTTTTGCACCTTTATCCATACCTGCTATGAGTTTTTCGTGTTCTTCTGTGCCTTCTGTGAGTGCTTTATCCCAATCAGTAATTTCAGTATTCATACTTTCATTCCAACTACCGCTGAAATCACTTCCACAATGCCAACAGATTGTGACAATTCCACCTCTTTCGTGCCATTCAATGGCACGACGGTTAACACCCTCAAAATCGTCATTCATATAGTCAAGACCACGAATGGCAGGTAATTTCCCTGTATTTTCGTATATGTAATCAAATTCGTACTGTTCGCCATCAACCCATGTTGACTCTTGCTGACCTGAAATTATGTATTCGCCATACACATCACAGATGTATGAGTACAACTCCACAGCCTCCGCACCGGCATTAGGATTAGAAAGCAAATTCTGCTCACCAACAGGAATCCCAAAAAACGACAACACAACACATACAATTGAAATAATTTTCCTAAACATAATAGTCACCCATCAATCATTTTAACACATTGATGTTAACATATTTCACCATTCATTTCAAGTACAACCAGCAAGTGCGAATTAGCGATTTGTAGGGGACGATGCCCACATCGTCCCGATTTAGAATCAGTTCTAAACTTTATTTGTTGTACGCGTAGTGGCAGGCTTCCACGCCTGCTTTGCAAAAGGTATGGCGGGGTCTTGACCCCGCCGTTCCATAATAATTTAATAATGTGCTACACCACAAGCACAAGTTTTATTTGCTCCAAAAAGTCTCTGAAAGAAAAGAATGAAGTTAAAGAAGAACTTTGAAATACCTGACTTATGACAATTGCATGAACAATTGTCTGATGGGTTTTCAACCTCTACTGTTTCACCACAATTGTCACAAACATCATCACCGTTTGCATTGTGACCTGTCGCATCAACATAATTATCAATGTAAGCATCACCACAAGCACAAGTGTATGTTGTGTAGCCCTTAGCGTCACAAGTTGGTGCTGTTGTTACAGCGGTATATGTATGTTCTGTCGTTTTTGCAATTACTTCTGTGTATGTGTCACTACATTCGCAAGTATATGTCATAACTCCAGTTGCGAGATGTGTTGCAGGAGTTGTAACTTTTGATGTGTAATCGTGACCTTTGGCATTTACATAATTTACAACATAAGAATCACCACAAGCACAAGTATAAGTTGTATAACCCTGTTCTGTACAAGTAGGTGTAGTTACTACAGATGCATAATCGTGTCCTTTTGCAATTACATAATTTCCAACGTAAGAATCACCGCAAGCACAAGTAAATGTTGTATAACCCTGTTCTGTACAAGTAGGAGCAGTTACTACTGATTCATATTTATGACCTAATGGATTTACATAGTTAGCAACATAACTGTAACCACATTCACAGGTATAGGTTGTGTATCCCTTTTCTGTACAAGTAGGAGCAGTAATTACTGATTTGTAGTTGTGTCCTGTTGAATTAACATAATTTCCAACATAACTATAACCACAAGCACAAGTGTATGTTGTATAACCTTGTTCTGTGCATGTTGGGTTTATAATGTTTTCAGAATATGCGTGTCCTATTGCGGATACATAATCCTGAATATAACTATCACCACATTCACAAGTGTACGTTGTATAACCTCTTTCCGTACAAGTTGGAACAGTTACTATCTTTGTATATGAATGCTCTGTTGTCTTTGCAATAGTTTCAGTATAACTGTAACCACAGGTACAAGTAAAAGTCATTGCACCTGTTTCTGTATGTGTTGCAAGTTTTGTTATTTCAGGTGTGCAACTATGACCTGTTGCATCAACATAATCATCGACATAACTTTCACCACAATTACAAACATATGTAGTAAAGCCATTATCTGTGCACGTTGGTTTTGTTACCACTAAGTCATATGCGTGTTCTTTAACAGGAATTGTATCTTGAAGCAAAAGTACTTCATCACAAACAGAACATTTCTTACCATCAGTGAGACCCGTTGATGTGCAAGTAGCATCTTTACCTTTCACTATTATCTCAGTGTGATTTAACTTTGGTATAGTAGTACCACTTTCTATCAAGGCTTCACAATCAAGACAATATATATCTCCCGTATAGCCCTCATTTGAGCAAGTACTTTCTTTTTTATTATACAATGAACAATTTGCATGTTTACACAGTCCAATTATTTTAACTGCCTGATTTTGAGATTCATATTTTAATGAATATTCATCACTTGATAAAGTAAGCAACCCATCATTAGCAACATTTTTAGCAACATATAATCCCTCAAAGGATTCACTTCCGTTTAATTTAACAGAGAGAGGTGAGCCGGAATAATTCAATAGTGAAATATAAGCCTCTGACGGAGTTGTAGTAGCCTTTGAAAAATCAATATCACTCGTGCCTCCTGTTATAACACCTCCTGAAATTTGTAAATTAAAAATTCCTGTTTGGTCGCTAAATCCATAAGAATGAAAACCTGACTTTGTTCCTTCTATTAATCCGCCAAAAACACGAACTGTTGACATGTAGTTTGTTTGTATACCCCAACTTGCTGTCTGAGAATCTACTCTACCTATTATTCCACCATAAATATCAACTGAAATCTTTCCATCAGAATCAGATAGATACATACTTAGAATTTGCCCACCTGTTACAATTACATCTGAAGGTCCTTCACAAGTCAAGCCATGTATTTTTCCACCTTTTATTTGGAGACTATTAGCATCTTGCAAACGAATTGCGTCTGAACCACCGCTTCCCCAACATTCAAAGACTCCATTATTAATGATTAAATTTAGATTAGGATTATAAGAATATAAGCCTCCTCTTGCACCTTTAAAAATACCTCCTGTAATAGTCATATTACAAGAACCACCATTGCTGGTCGCAAAAGATACACCATAGTAGTCGGCACTATATGTAGTCGCATTAGGAACAGGTCCTTGACCATTAAATGTACCACCACTTATAACAACCTTACCCGTACAAGTGAACCGTCCGAAATGAAGCCCGCCATCTCTACCTGTTATCGAACCATCTTTGATGTCGATATTATGAAACGTTCCATAATCACAATCAATTCCATAATCATTCGTGCTATTAATTTCAACATTATAAATACTTAGGTCTTTAACTTTATATATATCAATACCAGAACCCTTCTTGGTATTAATTTTTCCGCCATATATTTGCACACTGCCAGTTGTGTTGCAGTATATCCCAGCACCTAAGCCACACTCATTGTATGCTTCACCACCACACTTAACATTCCCACCATACATAATTAAACTTGCATCATTCTCAACACAAATGGTCCCGCCACCAGAAAAAGATGTATCGTCTCTATTATCTGAGATAATTTCACCTGTACCAACACAATCACAAATCGTTAAGGTGCCAGATTTAACATCTATCACTGAACTATTACCATTACAATAAAGTTCGTATCCATTCAAACAAATAGAAACGTCACCCTCAATAACCAACCGTCTAACACTTGCGAATCCTATCCTTGATTCTAAATAATAATATCCAGAAGACAGAGTTGTTGTGTCAGTTGAGATTGGTGTCCAACTCACATTAGTATGTTCACCGCCACAAGCACTTCCGTCACCACAAATAGGATGACTATGTGAACCAACCGATGTAGCGCTTACATTAAACTGTAATGGTAATATTGATATCATCATTGTAACAATTAGTATTACAGAAATAAGTTTTGCTAAATATTTATTCATTTTCTCGCCCCCATAAAGTGTATGGAGTAATTATATCAAAGTTTTATTACGTCTTCAAGTATCCTTTTTGTAATTTTCAACTTCACTCTTCTGACTTTCTGTATGTTAGTCTAAGCAAAGACATAAGAAAGATATATTTCACACAAAAATATAGACACATCATAGTGGAAAACTCCAAAATGATGTGTCTAACTTATTTATCAATGATTAAATTTAAAGTTTACAAATAAAACCTTATAAATGGCTTACTTGCTTGCTTCTTCAACAGCAACTGCACATGCAACTGTTGCGCCTACCATTGGGTTGTTACCCATACCGATAAGACCCATCATTTCAACGTGAGCAGGAACTGAAGATGAACCTGCAAACTGAGCGTCACCGTGCATTCTACCCATTGTGTCTGTAAGACCGTATGAAGCAGGACCTGCAGCCATGTTATCTGGGTGAAGTGTACGACCTGTACCGCCACCTGAAGCAACTGAGAAGTAGTTTACGCCATTTTCCATAGCCCACTTCTTGTATGTGCCTGCAACAGGATGCTGGAAACGAGTTGGGTTAGTTGAGTTGCCTGTGATAGAAACGTCAACGCCCTCTTTCTTCATGATAGCAACGCCTTCAAGAACGTCGTTTGCACCATAGCAACGAACAGCAGCTCTTTCGCCGTCTGAATATTTTGTTTCGTTAACAATCTTGAGTTCGCCTGTGTAGAAATCATACTCAGTCTGAACATATGTGAAACCATTGATTCTTGAAATAATCATAGCAGCATCTTTACCAAGACCGTTAAGGATAACACGGAGAGGTTCTTTACGAACTTTGTTAGCTGTCTTTGCGATACCGATAGCACCTTCAGCAGCAGCAAATGATTCGTGACCTGCAACGAATGCGAAACACTTTGTTTCTTCCTTAAGAAGCATTGCACCAAGGTTACCGTGACCAAGACCAACATCTCTCTGTTCAGCAACTGAACCAGGGATACAGAAAGCCTGGAGACCTTTACCGATAACTGCAGCAGCTTCAGAAGCTGTCTTTACACCTGATTTAAGTGCAAGTGCAACACCAAGTGTATATGCCCAAACAGCATTTTCGAATGCGATTGGCTGAACACCCTTAACGATGCCTTCAACATCGATACCATTAGATTCGCAAAGAGCCTTTGCGTCTTCGAGAGAAGCAATACCGTATTCAGCAAGACATTTCTCGATTTTAGCCATTCTTCTTTCTTTGCCTTCAAATCTTACATCATTAGCCATTTTAGTATCCTCCTTCTCTTATTCTTCTCTTGGGTCGATATACTTTGCAGCATCTGCAAAACGACCGTATGAACCTGTATTATTCTTAAGAGCTGTAGCAGCATCCATGCCGTGACGGATATCTTCCATCATCTTGCCGAGCTTAACGAACTCATAACCGATAACTTGGTCATCGCTGTCAAGAGCCATTCTTGTGATATAGCCTTCAGCCATTTCCATATAACGAACGCCCTTAACTTTTGTTGAGAACATTGTACCAACCTGTGAACGAAGTCCTTTACCAAGGTCTTCAAGACCTGCACCAACAACAAGACCATCTTCTGAGAAAGCAGACTGTGAAC
>JAFQEE010000034.1 GCA_017399175.1 Clostridia bacterium
ATATTAAATTCATCTTTGAAACGGTTCTGATTTTCTGCTTTCAGAACCTCATCAGTCAGTAAAACAACAGCAGTTTCGCCTATGGCAAGAGAAATTTTAAAAACACCATTTTCAGTTTCAATGTGTTGCAACTCACCATTGGTCAAGTCAAGCAAATACCCCTTTGCCGACTGTAAGTGAATACTGTAATCCCCGATTTCGCCTGTTTCTCTGAAGAGAATCAATAAATCTCCGTTATCAAACTTTCTGTGCATAGCGCGCAAACCAACACCATCTGATTTTACTACCGGTGTGAGATTTGAAAGCTCGCGTGAAACTCTGCCACCTTGTTTTTCAAAATTATCCAACGCTTTTTGTGTGGCTTCGGGAATGAATGCGCCCTCCGGAATAATTATATTTTTATATTCTGCATTACCAATGCATATATAGCCATTTTTAATTTCTGCAAGTAGCAAAACATCGTCATCTACAATATCAAAATCGACCAGCATATCTTCAAGAGTTCTGCCAAGAGAGTCAAATTCTTTTGCTATTTCTTCTGAATTCAAGCCACCCTGAAAATCGGAGACAGGATAATAAAGACCTGTTTCATATACACGCTCACCAAGAGAGCTTATGTAAGATAATCGTTCTGTATATTGATTAAATTGATTGAGGTAACGGCAGAATGGTTGCTTTTCTGTGAAAATTGGTAGCTCCTGTGCAAGAAGTTGACCGTTTCTTCCAAGTGGGAAATTAAACGGATTGAAAATATTTATTCCCCGCACTGCACCGTAGCCTACTGTATAACGCATTATATCGTAAGTAACACTTGCCCCTGCTACACCAAAAATTTCACTCATAGAAAATTTTGTGCCATTCTGTGCAGCCGCCGATGAAGCGTAACGCGGAAAAAATCCGTTATATGCATTGAAATCATTTTTATAAGTTACTCTGTTTTCAGGGTAAATCTGACGCCATATAAAATCAACTCCGGGAATATCGAAACACCTGAGAGCACGCATAAGATTGAAATTGTAACCGCCATTCACAGAACCTTGAGGACTGTGGTCAACATCAAGATGTCCTGTAAAAGCAACATCTTTTTCATTCGCCCATTTTTTGCAGGGCAGAAGAAAATTCTCACAGAATGCACGACTGCATAAATCATACCAGCGGTGCAATATATGAACATTTTCTTCTGTTGGAGCTTTTTCACCCTTGATTAACGGAAGATATTGCAATATTGATTCACCATAGAGTTCTTTATATCTGTCTTGTAACTCTTTGTTAAAAGCAGCAAACGGTGCTTTTGGTTCATCTGTGAATACTGCAGTAACATATTCAGGAAAAGCTTCTCCTATTGCAGAAGCATATTTTTCGTGGGTAATTTCTATAAAATATTCAGTTGCTTTTTTGTTGAGCAAATCGGGATATTTAAAATTTTTAACTGCAAATTCAGGATGAGCCTTTGTCACCTTACCGCAAGCACTACCCGATGGCCAACCGCCCTCATCATAAATCCAGCAATTCATATTGAGTGCTTTTCCCTTTTTAATTGCATATGCACAAAGCTCAAAAAACTCTTCTGTAAGATAGTTCGGGGTAAGATTTGTAGGCATACTGTCTGGACGGAAATCTTTTGGTTCG
>JAFQEE010000035.1 GCA_017399175.1 Clostridia bacterium
CTTGTGGCTATTTTCGCTGTAACATTTATGGTCATACTAACAGTAGTAACCTTTACGATGCTTCTGATTCAGCTTGTCATTAAGACAAGATTAAGCCTTTCGACATATACGCTTTATCGGATCAACGGCTTGAGTTTCCGAAAACTGATAGCATCTTTGCTCCTCCAGTTAGTAGCGGCTTTTACCATCGGAACTATATTATCAGCACCAATGACATGGCTGATAATAAAAATAGGATTTAATATTTCAAGTGCAATAACGTATTACTTTACGCAAAGTGATTATCTGTTCGTTGTCCTAAGTGTGTTTGTGCTTATGGTTGTTTCGTTTATTCCGAGTTTGGTCATACTGTATAAGCGGAAAAATAATATTTTTTTAGACTAATTCATTATGTGAGAGTTTATTTGTATGCAAAAAAACAGGTGGTTTTTGTGACCACCTGTTTGTCGTTATCAGTTAAAAATTAATTCTTCACACACAATCTCTCTTGCTCGTGCTTGAATATTACTTATTCTCTGCACCCACTCCCTCTGATTTTTTTCTTTCAGTTTTTCGGTAACACTCTCTGCCTCTTTCATCTGCTCGACAAGTGTATCAAACATTTGCTGTGCCTGAGTATTAATATCAGCAAGATACTGCCATAGTTTTCCTTCAGCGAGTAAAGTTGTGAATACCACTTTCTTGTGTTTGAGAAGATAATCTTTATGTAACATTCCCCATTTACCGAGGGTGATATTCGCTTCTTCGGGTGGGAGTATAAGGTTAGGTATGTTATAGTCACCAACTCGTCTATATTCAATATTCATTTTGTTCATCCTTTCGTATTTCCAATAAATGTATCATATGTAAATTTTGCTCCGAGTCTAAAGCCTGATATAAAACTGTTAGAATTGCTGATAGTTGAAAACTCGATACAAGCATTTGCATAATTGAGAAACAGTTCTTTTTCCTCGTCACTCAGCTTTGTGGTGAGTTGCTCTTCCTTTTCAGTCAATTTACTGAGCTTCTTTTTGAGCGTTGCTGACAGTTCAGAATTCAGCTCCTGCGGTTCAATATTGCCGTAATAAAACTCTTCAATGATATTAGCCATGATATCACCACACTTAATCTTTGCACTTATCAATGATTTTAATGAGCAGGTCATCAATATCCTCTGTAGGTAAATCCTCAGACAAGAGCATATTGCGAAACTCGTTCATTCCGTTGATAAGCAAATTACATTCAAAATCTGTGAACTTAATTTTAGTTTTTCTTTCCATAACAAAACCCCCTGTTACTTGGTAATTTCATTTTACCTTATAACAGGAGGTTAGTCGAATGTATGGATTTTTAATTCGGTAGCTGCTACCGAAAATATTACTATCAACCTTTTAGAATGTTTTTGTTTCACTCAGTTAAAAAACGGGCAGCTTCCTTTTTAAGTTCATCGCAGTATGATTTAAAAGTCGGAATACACGAGATATCCTTTTTAGGAATGAAGAAAGAATAATCATCCCATTTGCTTCGTTCAACAACTTGATTTAATAGACATTCCATATAACTATGACCAATTAATACAGTCTGCTCAATTTGATATAGAGGAATGACTTTAATGTGGCTATGAATGTAATCACAGATTTCGGAATTAGCATCTAAGCCTTCTTCTTTCAACATTTCAAATACTCTATCATATACCTTGTGCTTTGGAATTGCAGCATCTTCCAATACTACAACCACACCAAAAATATCATTTCTTTCAAATACACTTTGTAATGTAAAATGACCATTGTTTAAATCAAGAATCCTTCGATACAATTGTAATATATCAGTAGCATAAGTATTGGTTTCTTTTTCAATTTCTTCTTTGTCAAATTGACGCATTTTTAAACTAGGGGACAACGCCTTTGTGTCAAACAAAATGGCTTTATCCATTTCTTCTACTAATACATCTGGGGTAAGACGCCGATCTCTTCCAACAAAATATTCAAATTCTCGACTAATCCAAGTGACGGTATTTAATTCTCGATAAATAGAAAATAAGTATTCTTCAATGACTTCTTTTCCAAATCGCCTGCGCAATGCATTTTTACCTAATGTGAGCCTGTTGAGCATTGATGCAGTTACTGCGTTTACGACAAGATAAGGGGAAGGAATATAAGAACAATCTAAATCTTCAATTATAGGATACAAATATTGAATTTTAAGTCCATAATAGTAATCTAAAATTTTTCCGTTGTACTGACCATCCAATAGCCTCTTATATTCATTTTTATCTATACTCAGTTGTTTGTAAACAGAACCAATCGAAAAAGCCTTACTCAACGCAGTATGACATAATTCTCTTTGTAGTAAATTCTGACCTTCCAAGCTGCATGTAGCAAAGATAATAAAAGCAAATAATTCAAACTGGCGGTATTCATTCTCGAACATTTCCTCGAAAGTAGCTTTCATATTAAGCTTATCATTTTTGAAATTAAAAAAGAAATTATATCTGAATAATTTTTGCAAAAACGTACCCTGCACAGGAAATTGCTGCAAGGTTGAGACCATCATAAAATAGTCAGAATACGTGCCGTTTTCTTTAGCTATAGTTAACTCTGGGTGCCAATAATTACGAAGCAACGTAATTATATTACAAAACTCTTCGTCATTCATTTGGTCTTTTGCTTCTGGCGAGTCATAAATAACAGAAAAAGCTGCAAAAGCTTCCAACTCCCAAGGCATAATATTTGAGGTTAACATTAGTTCCGCAGAGACTTCAGACGAAGTCATTATTCGAGAGGAATATGCTTGACAAAAAAGCATTTTGCTCTCAAATGTATAATTCGCAAGATCTTCCAAAAAAGATAAATCGGAGTGAGTTAAATCAAATTCTTCTTTCATATAAAAAGTCCTTTAAATAGCTAAACATAGCAATCCTTTCCAATTATTAACTTATAAAAAAGTTATTTGCATTGACCATATACATAATTCACTTCAGACAAGTACACCAATTTGGAGGATACCGCAGGGCAATCATTTGGATTGAAGATAACATAGTTAGTGCCATCTTTGACGAGAGAGCTCCTAAAACAAAGCCCGTCATATCCAAGATGCTCAATTAAAGATGCTATAAACTGAGTTATCAAATAGTCACCATCTTGGGTTTTGTTAATCTTGGAAAAATCCCGTTGAATATCATTGAATAAAAAATCCCTGCCATTAACTACCGCTGTTGGCTCAAAATCAAAATTTACCAAGTGTAAATCACGGGCGGGTTGTAAAACTGCAACACTGATGGAGTCCCGGATAAAAGGCCTTATTTCAGCAATTGCTGTATGTTCTTCTAAAGAAGCATACAAGTAAGAAACACCTTCAGAATTACATCTGCCTGCACTTGCTTTTCCTTTTGGCGGAGCAGAACTTCCGTTGGCATCAAACCCTTGAAATCCGGATTCGATACGTTGTTTTATTGCTTTAGTCTCTTGGGAGTTAACGAAATCTTCGTACTCTTTCCAAAACTCAGCGAGCTTATCACCAGCAATATTCCTTTTTTCAAGCTCCTTCAAATGCTTAGGGGTATACTCGATACTGCAGTAATTATTCCATTCATTCCACAGTTTACTGTCATAATCTATCCTTGCACGGTAAATTTCCGTTCCCAGCGGCAATTTACACGAATTGCGTTTAAACTCAGCCTCCAAAACAGGCAAGAGCGGATGTTCAAAAAAGAAACGATTGTTCCTTTTTAGGCAATCCTTAAAGTATTCCCACATATAGTATTCAATGTTATACCACCCTGGATGCTTATTGTTATTTTGAATATATTGTTCAATGACTTCTGTCCAATATGCATCATCCGTATATGCCGGAAAATTCATTAAAAATCCCCCTCTGTTGTTTATCTGAATATCTGATGCTCCTAAAGAAAACAAAACCGTATGGAATTTCTTCCACACGGTTGACATGGCAGACTATTTACTACCGTTATCGTATTATAGCATAAAATACATTGTTTTTCAATATATTACTGAAATATAATAGCGCCAACAGTATCAAAAGCAACAATCTCAAAGACAGTGGCTCTGTTTTTGTAGTACCAATAATTTCGGTAGCGGCTACCGAAATTATTGATGTATAGTGTTGGATAAATGTTATCAGAAATAAACAAAAAATCCGAACGCTTCACCAATCGGTAAAAAGTTCGGATTATTTGTTTCTGGTGGGCAGGGGTGGATTCGAACCACCGAAGTCGTCGACGGCAGATTTACAGTCTGCTCCCTTTGGCCACTCGGGAACCTACCCATATTGAATTACAAAAAAATGGAGCTGGTGGACGGACTCGAACCCCCGACCTGCTGATTACAAATCAGCTGCTCTACCAACTGAGCTACACCAGCGTCTCAACGCTTGAATATAATATCATATGATTTCGGAATAGTCAAGTGTTTTTTTGAAATTTTTTTAAATTTTTTCATTTTTTTGTTTTATGTTGAATTATCAACATTTATAGCATATTTTGACAGATAATTTGGAGTTTGTAGGGGAAATGCAAAGCGCAAAGTGTAAAGTGCAAAGTGTCGGAACTGTGTTGCGATTGTATATGATAGGTCATTCTGAGGAGTGTAACGACGAAGAATCTCTGTTGGTTCTATTGTTCACTTTATAACGGACAGACAAGGATGTCTGTCCCTACGCGTCGCTATGCTCAGAATGACAATGCAGGCGTGGAAGCCTGCCACTACGCGGTATTCATCTCCTCAATAAATTATGGTTTATCGAGCTTTATTACACATAAATGACTCCACATCGGGTGATGTGGAGTCGTTAGTTTTATGGCATTGGTTGTCTTTCTGCTGAATAGTTTACATCGATTGCCTTCTTGAATAATAAGTAGTCATACTTTGGAATCCAGTCATCGCCAACTTCCAATGATTCGAAATCTTCTTCGCTGACTGCAACATTAGCAACTGTCACGCCCTTAAGTTCTTTGCCTTCTTTATAGCAAGTATCCCAGAATGCGTGGTGACCAATGTATGTTACAGACTCTGGAATGTAAACATACTGTAAAGCCTGATTATAGCTGAATGCGTCAGAACCAATGAATTTGAGTCCTTCAGGAAGTGAAAGGTAAACTTCGCCAAGTGCATCCTGTGTTGTAAAATGTGAATCTGTTGCCTCACCCTTATATGAATAAATGTGGGAGAGTGATGGTGTTGTGCTCCACTGGTCAACACGCTCGTGAAGTTTAAAGACAGCAAGTGTTTCGATGGTTTCAAGACCTTCAGGAAGATAGATGTATCTCAGGTTTGCATAGTTAAAACACATTTCGCCAAGTTTTTTAACTGTTGAAGGAACTACATAAGTCTGGATATCTCTTTCGTATTCAGGAGTAACCTCATCTCTGTAAAGTTCTTTTTCATAACCATATTTCTGACGAAGGTATTCGTCGTGGTCACAAGGGTAACAAAGAACCTCTGTCATATCCTTATTATAAAGAACACCGTCAACATCACAATAGTTAGGATTGTTTTCGTCAACCTCAATGTTCTGTAATGCCCAGCATGAATAGAATGCCTTACCATCAATTTCAAGAACATCAGGACCGATTGTGATTGTCTTAATCTTATCGTCACAGTTGAGTGTAAACTGTCTTACAGATGTGATTGGCTTTGTTTCGTCCTTAACAACCTTGAAGTTAGTTGCAGGGTCGTTATTACCGGGGATATACTCAATATCAGAAACATAGTCAATATCGAGTTCGTAAAGATAACCTGTATTACTGAATTTTGAGAATTCAATTCCTTTTTCTGTTTCATTGTATTCAAATGTTTCATTCTGTAATGCAAGAACACTGAACAACATTGAAAGTGAAACAGCAACTATAATAACAATTACGAAAATTGCTTTCTTCAAGTTGTAGTATTTATAAGGCTTGTTGACATGAGGAGCTGCAAGACCCGGTACCTGATAAGTCCAAATTTCGTCTTCAGGAATATCTAACTGCACATCAGTACCCCAGCCATTAGCTTTATTTTGTTTCTTTTCTTTCTTACTCATTCAACTCACCTCCATTAACCTTTATATCCGCCGGAAACAGAAACGCCTTCTTCTTGGGCTTTCTTTTCTGTAACCTCTGCACGACGTTTAAGAACTTCCATAACGAGGTTCTGCTTCTTATTATCGTAATCCCAGAAGAGATATGGAATTGTCATAAGGAAGAAACCGATTGCGTCAACGATAATCGGAACAACGACGATATTTCTTCTTGAACCGTCAAAGAAGAGGATTTCCCAGTTACTGTTGAAACCGTATCTGAGCAAGAAGATAGGAATAATAAGACCAACGAATGATGTGATAGGTCCTGTAAACCAGCCGAAGATACCTGCAAAGCTTTCAAGACGTTCGCCTGACAAGTACATCTGATAGTCACCGATACGAACACCCATATCGTGGCCTGCTGTTGTAGGAACTGTCTTTGTCATTTCCATAAAGAAGAGAACAACAACGCAGATTGTACCACAGAGTGCAAGATTATCACCAAGAGTCCACATTGCAATAGCGATAACAGCATTACCGATTGCACGGCTTAACTGGTAGAAAATCATAATCTGTTTGTATGAGAATCTCTTTAAGAAATATGGAGATAACAAATCAGGTGGAGTACCCGCGAATGAGATAAGTGCTACCAACAATGAGTATGGAAGGCCACTCAAGCGGAATGTGTAGAAGTAAAGGATAGTTGCAAACGGCAACATACCGTTACCCAATGAGTCAATAAGACCAACAACTGTATTGATAAGCAAATACTTGTTTTTAAGAACGCCAAGCATACCGTCCCAGAACTTAATCTGAACTTTCTTTTCAATTGGCGGCTGTGGAATTCTTTCCTTAATTCTGCCTGCCAAGAACATTGTAAAACCTGCAGAAATACAGAATGTTACAGGAATAACCCATCTGTAGAAGTTGATGTCAGCCCACTCATAGCGGAGTTCACCAACAATTGCAGGAAGGATAATTGCAAGAATTGAGTTAAAAATGTGTGAAAGTTTTACAGGATAGCTACGAACGAGAATTCTTTCCTGAAGGTTAGGGCTGATTCTCTTTGAACATTCTTCCAAAACATTACCGAAACCGAACACATTATATGTAGCGAAAAGAAGGTTAGCAACCCAAACACGAGTTGAAACATCAGCAATATTGTAAACAGGAAGCCAACCGATAAGGATAACCATTACACACTTTGGAATAACGTCACAGTAAAGGCTGTACTTATATCTGCCGTATTTAGGAATAAGCTTTTTACGCCAGAAAATGTTACGAGCCCCTACCCAACCTGAATACAAGAAATGAGTACCAAAGGTCTTAAAGCACGCCGTGGCATTCATACCCTCAAAACTGTTTAGAGTTGTGATGAACCAGCTTGACTGGTCAAATAATCTTGAATAGTCAAAAAGAATGGTGGATATACCAAATGCCATCATAAGACCGTAAACAAGATATACTTTTCTTTCTTGTTTTTTAGGCAAGAATCCCAAGTTGTCACATACATACCACCAGATAAGGGCTGTAATATAACCGAGAGGCATATTCAGAAGTCCGATAACTGAGAATGTAAGATAAGGCAACTTATAGTGGTGCATAATGAGGAAACAGCTTGACCAGAAGCCGATATACTCAAGTGTTTTTGCACCTGCGTAGTTTGCGCCGACGCCGATAACTACGTCCTTATATTCCTTATAAGGAACATATTTACCTTCTGCCGGAGTGTTCCAATGAGTTTTGATTTCAGTACCAAATTCTTTTACTTTATCAAGTACACTCATTTTTTCACTCTCCCTTTCTAATATAATCAATCTATTTTACCATAGTTCAAGGTTAATAACAATGCGGTTTTAACATTTATTATTTATTTGTAAAGATTCAACAAAAAAAGGGCTTGTCACTTATGCAACAAGTCCTTTTTCAATTATTTTAACCGCCTATTATCCCAAGACCTTCAAGTAAAAATTTTACACCCATAAGTACAAGCACAAGACCACCTGCAAGTTCAGCCTTATTCTTATATTTCGCACCAAATTTGTGACCGATAAACACGCCGATTGCAGAAAGTAATGCAGTTATTACGCCGATAAGAGTTACAGCAACAAAAACTGTTTTTTGTTCATATTCAAGGGCAAAAGCAACACCTACTGCCAACGCATCAATACTTGTTGCGATTGCAAGTGCTGTCAGTTCTTTAAGATTCAGTTTATTTTCACAACATTCACACTCATCATCGTCGTGGAATGACTCATAAATCATCTTACCGCCAATAATCAGGAGAAGAATAAATGTCACCCAATGGTCAATGCTTGTAATATATTCAGCAAATTTTGAGCCGACAAACCAACCTATAAGTGGCATTCCTGCCTGAAAACCACCAAAAAAGAGTGCAATAAGTGCAGTTTGTTTATAATCAAGTTTTCGCATATTCAGACCTTTACAGATTGCCACAGCAAAGGCATCCATAGCAAGACCGACAGCAATAATCAGCAATTCTGACATACCATAAACTCCTTGAAAAAAGGCTCATAAAAATATGAGCCTTTAGTTTATCTATCAAAAAAATGATAGCATTTTTATATATGTTTGTCAAGAAATCTTCATTCGTAAACGAAGCTTGTCACTTATCATTGCGATAAATTCTGAATTTGTCGGTTTTCCCCTGTCGCTTTGAATTGTATAGCCAAAATATGCACTAAGAACATCAACATCACCCCTGTCCCACGCAACCTCTATTGCGTGACGGATTGCCCTTTCAACTCGTGATGAAGTTGTGGAATATCTTTTTGCAACTGTGGGATAAAGTACTTTTGTGACAGAATTCATCATTTCTCCGTCGTTTATTGTAAGTACGATTGCTTCACGAAGATACTGATATCCCTTTATATGAGCAGGAACACCAAGTTGATGCATAATTTCGCTGACTGTTACCTGTAAATCGTTATCGTCTTTAGGTACTGTTGTGTCCTTTTTATCCTTTGACCAACCTGTAAGCTGTGTTACTCTTTGAGCAAGCATATTAACATCAAAAGGTTTAAGGAAGTAATAATCGGCACCTGCTGACAAGATTTCCTGTTCAAAGCGTTGATTGTCGGAACTTGATATAACAACTACAAATGGCTTTTTGTTATCGTTCTTCAAGCTGTTCACAACTCCCAATGCATCAAGATTTGCCATAAAAGCATCCATAATCACAACATCAGGATTTTCTGTGGAGAGTTTTGCTAACAACGCCTTACCGTCCTTCGCAACACATTTGCACAGTTTCTCCCGAAATCACTGCCTTCACCCGTTAATAATACTTTTAAATTATTTCCCATTTTCTGGAACCTCCATTTTAATTTCAAATCATTCTCTGATTTCTTATTTCTGCCATATTTTACCATATATGGTAATTTATGGCAATAGTTTTTTCAAATTTTGACATTAAAAACTTTTCGACAAAAAATGCATCACAGAATTTCGATTAAAATGACGGAAAGAAAAATATTTCCTGCAAATTTTTTTTGCATAAATTCTAAAATATTCAGTCATAATTTGACTATTCATCTCTGTTTTAAGTCTTTTTTTAACGACGATTTGAACTTTGAAATTGTTGAAAAGTCTGTTGAAAATGTTTAAAACTATATATATCAAGGGATTTTTCACCCTCATTTTTGTTTTTTTGTAAAGGAAAAGCCTTTACAAAATTTTTTTGAAGAACAAAAAAGATGTATATACAAATGCATATACATCATAGATTTTGAAGGATAAATTTCATATTTATTTTTTGACAAAAAAATATCCGGATATTATCAAAATACCCGGAGTTATTTTTATTTTAATCTCTGCGAAGTGCCTCAATCGGTGGAAGATTCGCTGCTCGTTTAGCAGGATAAACACCGAAGATAATTCCTATTGCTGATGAGAAACCAACTGCAAGAAGAACTGTTGCAGGCTCAACAGACAACGGCACATTCATTATATAGGATACAAAGGCGGCGGCAGCAACACCAAGCAACAGACCGATTACACCACCAATAAGGCAAAGGATAATTGATTCTGTCAAGAACTGGAACATAATTGTTCCCGTTTTAGCACCAAGAGCCTTTCGAATGCCGATTTCACGAGTACGCTCGGTAATGGACACAAGCATAATATTCATAACACCGATACCGCCAACCACAAGTGAAATAGCACTTACGGCAGCAATAAATATTGTAAACACATTGATAACTGTATCAAGAAGGTCAATATATGTTGCCATATTTGTGACAATATAACAGTCTTTTTCAAAATTATCATGCAAAGAACGGATATAGTTTATTGCCGCAGTACCTATACCGTCAAGCTGACTTTCATCAACTGCTGTGATATTGATTGTATCGTAACGATTTTGTGAAGAACCGTTAATTGCAGATACAAGCGGAGCAGGCATAATAATCATACAACTGTTCATTTGCATTCCGCCCATTGATGCAGACATTGTTTCCATCATCTCTTCGGTATCCATATTCATGCCTGCCATTATGTCAATAACACCGATAATCTTAATTGATGTAGTCAGATTTTCTGAATTACAATAGATATATTCACCTACAACATTTCTTTTACCGAAAAGTTGAATAGCACTACCCACATCAATTACGCCTACACTTTTAGCTTCCACATATTCTTCTTCATTAAAAAATCTGCCATAAATACAAGGAGTTTGCATAAGTAACTGCATATCGGTATTACCGCCGATACCCATCATAAAACCATCACGGTCATTCGCTGACATTCCGCACATAGCCATCGTCTGCATTGAGGCATACTGAACACCATCAATTTGTTTTATAGCCTCAATATCGGCATCTGTGAAGTAATCTTCATCATCAGCAGCACTTCCGCGTACATTAAGGGAAATAGCACTATTACCCATATCACGAATCATACCCACAATATAGTCACGGCCACCGTTACCAACAGTAACAATAGCAATAACTGATGCAACACCGATTATAATACCGAGCATTGTAAGAAGTGAACGCATCAAATTAGTTTTTATGCTGAATACGGCAATGCGGATATTTTCTTTAATATTCAATATCTACACCCCAATCAAGCAGTTTTTTCTTGAATTTTTGTTCCGTCTTCCATATTCGGGTCAGGACTCTTTATTACTTTTTCGCCTTCTGAAAGTCCTTCAATAATCTCATAGCTTGTATCGTCAAGTGAACCCTTTGTAATTACACGCTTATATACCTTACTTTCAGATTCATTAAAAACGAATACAGAATATTCGCCATTTTTATATACTACAGACTCAACCGGAACCTTCAATACATCATCAACTGTATTGAGTTTAATCTTAATATCAACATCAAAACCAATTACAACTTTTTCGTCAGGATTTTTAATTCTTACCTTAATAACAGCACCATTTGTACCGGATGTTCCGCTCATCAATGAATTTATATCGAGTCCTGAATTCTGTGCAGTTGCACCCACATATATAACTTCTGCATCATATTCCTGTTTAAGGCTCTTAACAGTTGCTTCCATACCAACCTTAACTTTGAGAAGGTCTGCTTTACCTACAGTTACAGAAACAATCAAGTCATCATAACTCTCAACAGTAATACCGGCACCTGTAGGAAGAGAATTGTTTCCACCTATAAGCGAAGCGATAAAATCATTATCAACGCCCTGACCACCTAACAATGCAGAAATATCAAAAGAGGTGTTCTGTACTTCATCAACAGGCACAAATCTCTCTCCTGCTTTAACATTTACAACAGTTACAATACCGTCATTTTTTGCAACCCAGCCGTTCTTCATTGAATCATATATTTTCTTGACATTGTCATATGTTGCTTTTTTAGAATCTGCAACTGCTTTTAAAGCATCAAGTACTGTTTCATTATCAGTTGATACTGTCATTGCATTTTGTGCCTGAAGAACTGAAAGTTCAGAAATAAGCTGTGCTAACACAATATTTTTCTGCATAAGTTCTTCATGCTTGGCAGTATCTGATGACATTGACGGAATCTGAACCTGGGACATTGCTTTTACATATTCTTCAATCTGCTTGTTTTTTACACCGTTAAGTTTCATCTGTAACGCAATGGCATCAATCTGTTCTTGAGGAATATTTGTCATTTCAATGACTGAACCGCTGCTTTCAACCTCTTTTTCAAGTAAAGCAATTTCTTCCTTAATTGCAGAAATTTCAGCATTTTTCTTTTCAATCGCAGCACTCAACTCTGCTTTTTTCTCTGAACTGTTTTCTGTTGAAGCTTTGGCATTATTATAATCATTAAGTGCTTTATCGTAATCAGCTTTTGCTTTGTTCAGATGTTCTGCTACAGTTGACACATTGAATGTAGCAAGTTTGTCACCCTTGGCAACTCTGTCACCTACATTTACAAAAACTTCTTCGACCATTACACCTTCAATTGCCATCAGGTTTTCTGAAACACCTGACTCAACTGTTCCGCCAACATCAAGAGAATCCGTAACAGAACCATAGACAACCTCAGCAATCTCGTACTCTACCGGAGGTTCCGGTTTGAAATTGGAATAAAGCACATAAGATACCAATAAAATCATAAATACTGCAAATGCAATTATCCCGATTTTCGCCTTCATACTTTTCTTTTTAAAATTCTTAAACAAGGAAATCACTATCCTTCAAAAATAATTTATCAGTTTATTTTACACCTATTTTTATTTTTTTCCAATATGTAAAATGTAAAAAAATTGTTAATTTCTCATTTTTTTCATATATATAAATAACAAATATTAAAACGGAGGACATTTTATGAAAAAATTATTGGCAATTCTTATGGTTTTTATAACTGTTTTCTTCTCCGCCTGCTCAAAAGAAAGCAAATTCGGTATTCAACAATTTACAGAAAGAATGAATAAAACTTTTGAAACAGATTACAAAACATCTGACTTTGTTTTAAGTAAACGAGAAGATGAAAATGTTATGTTTTTATCGGAAGAAAATTCCCTTATTTCTGTTTTTATTGACAATAACAATTATATTAAAGGTGTCAGCCTGCTCATAACCGCTGACGGTGACATTGAAAATGCAAAAAATACATATTGTCAGATGTGCAGTATTTTTACGGGAAATGATTATGAAAGTCAGATGAAGATATTTAGTGAATCGGATTTTTTTAATGAAGACATAAAATTTGCCGACGGAAATTCACTAATCACCGTCGGCAGATATAAATATACAGTTGTTTGTAATGATTACAGTATTACTTTTTTCTGTGAGAGAGTATAAAGTTTATTCACGATGCCATTTTACACCTTGTGGTGTGTCCTCAAGAACGATACCCTGTGCTTTGAGTTCATCACGAATTCTGTCAGCCTCTGCCCAGTTTCTGTCCTTACGAGCCTGAGTACGAGCTTCAATCAGCTTTTCGATTTCATCGTCAAGGCTTTCTGTCTTTCTGTTATAAACAAGACCAAGAACACCTGTAAGTTCATCAAAGAGTTTTGTTGCATATTCAACAAGTTCTTTTGATGGTGCATCTGTGATAACCTTTGTGTTGATGTCCTTTACAAGTTCAAATACTGCTGAAATAGCATCGGCTGTATTAAGGTCATCGTCCATTACACGGATAAACTGGTCACGACGACCATCAAGTGCCTTTTTGATTTCTTCTGCATTTTCCGGTATTGTGTCAACTGCATTTTTGAGTGCGAAATCAAGACTTTCACGACAGTTGTAAAGACGAACAAGAGATGCTTTGCACTGTTCGATAATATCAACGCTGTAGTTAATTGGGCTTCTGTAATGTGAAGAAATAAGAAAATAACGGATTGGTTCATAACCGTATTCGTTAGCAACATCACGAACTGTGAAGAAGTTGCCGAGAGACTTTGACATCTTAACATTATCAACGCTGATAAATCCGTTATGCATCCAGTAATTTGCAAACGGAACACCGTTACAGCATTCGCTCTGTGCGATTTCGTTTTCGTGGTGAGGGAAAACAAGGTCCTGACCACCACAATGAATATCAATAGTTTCACCAAGATATCTTCTTACCATTGCTGAACATTCAATATGCCAACCCGGTCTGCCGTGTCCCCAAGGTGATTCCCAGTATGGTTCACCAGGTTTTGCACTCTTCCAGAGGGCAAAGTCCATTGGTTCGCGTTTTACTTCGCCGATATTGATACGAGCACCTGCTTCAAGGTCCTCAAGTGGCTGATGTGAAAGTTTACCATATTCCTTGAACTGTTTTGGACTGAAATAAACATCACCGTTATCTACCGCGTAAGCATAACCTTTTTCGATAAGAGTGCTAACGATATTGATAATTTCGTCAATGTTTTCAGTTGCTTTTGGATGAACGGTTGCTTCACGCACATTCATACCCTTTGCATCTGTCCAGAATTCTTCGATATACTTTTCGGAAACAGTTTTGTAGTCTGTGCCTTCTTCATTTGCACGACGGATGATTTTGTCGTCAATGTCAGTAAAGTTCTGAACAAAATTCACCTTGTATCCGCGATATTCCATATATCTTCTAAATGTATCAAACACACAAAGAGGACGAGCATTACCGATATGGATATAGTTATAAACTGTTGGTCCGCAAGCGTAAACCTTTAATTCGTTTGGTACAAGTGTTTTAAGTTCTTCTTTTCTTCTTGTAAGAGTGTTAAAAATTTTCATGTTACTCACCTTTTTCTTCCTTTTCTTTGTATTTTAAAAGTTCTTTTTCAAGTCTTTCAATTTTCGCATTAAGCTTACAGAATTCCTGTGATACAGGGTCAGGAATGTGAACCTGGTCAAGGTTGTCAACTCGTTTTCCGTTCCTTTTCACAACTCTTGCAGGAACACCGACGGCAGTTGAATTCGGCGGAATTTCATCAAGCACCACGGCACCTGAGGCGATATTTGAATAATCCCCTACTTTAAAAGGTCCTAAAACCTTTGCACCCGAGCCAATCATAACACCGTTGCCGATTGTCGGATGTCGTTTACCTGTATCCTTACCCGTTCCTCCCAATGTAACACCCTGATAGATTGTTACATCGTCACCGATTTCAGCAGTTTCACCGATTACCACTCCCGTTCCGTGGTCGATGAAAAATCTTCTGCCGATGGTAGCACCGGGATGAATTTCAATATTAGTCTTTTTTACTGCGTGCTGTGAAATTGCACGGGCAATAAATTTCATTTTATGACGGAAAAACCAATGTGCAACTCTGTGCATTCTTATGGCTTTTAGTCCCGGATATAAAAACAGAATTTCAAGAATACCTGACGCTGCAGGGTCGCGCTCTTTGACTGTTTGTATATCTTCTCTTAATCGTTTAAACAAGAGTATTCCTCCAAAATATATTAAAAAGTTATTGCAGGAGTAAATAAACTCCCTCAGTCAGCTTCGCTGACAGCTCCCTCAAGGAGGGAGCGAACTGTCCCTACGCGTTAACAAGGGAGGCAATAAAAAAGCCTCCGTCTGCAAATGCAAACGAAGGCGAATAATCGCGGTTCCACTTCGATTTATAACTCGATTAGTTTATAACGCAACCACACGGATGTGTATTTCCCCACATCGACTCACGAACGCACTTCACAGTCCTTTTTTAATACAGGCTTTCAGCCGACGACCCGTAATCTCTGATAAAAAACTGAACTGCTACTCTTTTCGGTCACAGTCTTTATTCATATTGTTATTATTCTATCACACATTTTCAGAAAATGCAATTATTTTGTGAAATCAATTATTTTTCTGCTGTCAAATAAATAAATTACACCTGAAACAACGGTGAAGATTGCTGTAATCCATAACAAACCATTAGAAATCAATGATAAATCAGGGAGTTTTGCAAAGAGTTCTGCATTTGTGTCAGCGATAATTTCCCAAGTTTCACCTAAAAGCATAATTAGTATTGTGAAAACCATCTGTGTTACGGTTTTGATTTTCCCCCATATATTTGCGGGAATTACAACACCACCTGATGCAGCAATCATTCGCACAGATGCTATGGCAAATTCTCGTGTTAAGACAAGCATTACAATCCATATATTGCAAAGTCCCATTGACATAAAGGCTAAAAGTGCTGATGTTGTCAAGACTTTATCGGCAATAGGGTCCAAAAACTTACCGAAATTTGTAATCTGGTTATTTTTTCTTGCAAGATGACCGTCAACAGCGTCAGTAATTGCACCGATTGAGAATACAATACAGGCAATTAAAAATCTGTGTGGAAGATTTTCCGAGAGAATTATCCACAGAAAAAACGGTGTTATGATTATTCGTGCTATTGTCAAAATATTAGGAATGTTTAATTTCATACTACTTCTCCGGTCAATTCTCCGTCAATGACATTTATTACCTCAACTTCCACAATATCCCCATCATCAAGCTCAAATCCGCAAGTGAAATAAATCTGTGTGTCGATTTCAGGCGCATCCATATATGTTCTGCCGTAATATGCGTCTGAATATGAATCGTAACCCTCAACAATGGCAGAAAGTGTTTTACCGATAAGGCTTTCGTTAATCTCGTCAAGAATAACACTCTGTCGTTCATTTATGATGTCGGCACGCTCCTGACGAATTTCAACATCTATCATACCGTCAAGCTTTGCAGCAGGAGTCCCCTCTTCCTCCGAATATGCAAAGCAACCCATTCTTTCAAATCGCATTTCTTCAATAAACTCGCAAAGTTCATTAAATTCTTCTTGTGTTTCACCCGGAAAACCTGCAATAAATGTTGTGCGAATTGTAATTCCGTCAATCTTTTCACGGATTTTGTTAAGAAGTGCAGTAAGGCTTTCTCGGTCACCGTGACGATTCATTCTTTTAAGCACATTCTTATTACAATGCTGAAGCGGTATGTCCATATATTTTACAATTTTTTCGTTGTTTGCAATTTCATCGATAAGTGCATCGTCAATTCTTTCGGGATAAAGGTACAAAAGTCTAATCCACTCAATACCGTCAATCAATGAAAGTGATTTAAGGAGTGGTACAAGTGCATTCTGTCCATATAAATCTTCACCATATCGTGTTGTATCCTGTGCCACAACAACAAGTTCTTTTACACCTTCGTCAGCAAGTTTCTTTGCTTCTTTAAGTATGCTTTCACTTGGTCGGCTTCTGAATGGTCCGCGAATTGATGGAATTGCACAGTAGGTACAATGATTTGAACAACCCTCTGCAATTTTAAGATATGCTGAATATGGCGGAGTTGTGAGAATTCTGTCACCCTCGATTTTAAGGTCGGTTTTTGGTGGGAAAAGTTCAACCTTTTCACCATTTATAATTCTGTCACAAACCTCGCATATATCTTCATTTGCACCGATACCGATTACAGCATCTGTTTCAGGAATTTCCTTAAAAATTTCTGCCTGATATCTTTCAGCAAGGCAACCTGTCACAAGGACTTTAAGGTCAGGACAATCCTCCTTATATGAAATCATATCAAGAATATTTTCGATTGATTCTTTTTTCGCATCTTCAATAAAACCGCAAGTATTGACAATGACCACATCTGCTTCGGCAGGGTCACTTACAATGTCAAATCCGTTATTTTGAAGTTTTGAAAGCATAATTTCGGCATCAACCTGATTTTTGGGACAACCCAAAGATATCATACCAACTTTTTTAGTCATAATTTTCGTCCTCGTCAAATTCCGAAAGAGTATTCAAGGCAGATTTTATTTCCGAATAGGAATATCCAAGTCGCATAAGACCGTCAATAGCTCTTTTTCTGCCTTTTTCATCATCCAATTTGTTTATGTATTTTTTCTTGATTACTAATATAATACGGTTTTCAGCATCATTGTCAAGAGAATCAACGGTATTTTCAACAATTTCCCTCCCGATTCCACGAAATGACAATTCCTGTTTCACTCTTTTTAGGCTGTATTTTTTTCGCTGGAGCAGGTCATTTGCAAGAATTCTTGCGTATTCTTCATCATTGAGCAAGCGAAGTTCAAGAAGTCTTTCGCAGGCTTTTTCTGCAGAATTCTTGTCGTGACCTTTTTCGCAGAGTTTTTTTATGAGTTCTTTTACACCGTAAGGTCTTCGTGACAGTAAATCAAGGCCCTTGTTATAAGCACGACGAAAACTGACCGCGTCAAGCAACTCGGTCAGTTCTTCTTCATTAATTTCTTTTAAATTGCGATATTTTTCCGAATACCAGTAGTCACTGTCAACAGTGGCACGATATTCGTCGTCAACATAGATATGTATCTTGTTGGCTTTTCCCTCTTTAACTGTCAGTTTCATTATTCGTCGTCATCAACTGCGATATCAAGTGTTGCACGGGCAGCCGCTCTTGTAGTTGGAACTTTTACGATTTCAGGTTGTGACACAGGAGGAGTTGTTGGTTTCTTTGCACTTGCAATTTCCTGCATTTTTTCACGAATCTGCTTTTCAATTTCATTTGCGAGAACTTCGTCCTGTTTAAAGAGAAGTTTAACATTTTCTCTGCCCTGACCAAGACGCTGTTCACCGTAATAGAACCAAGCACCGCTCTTTTTAAGAATGTCGAATTTAACACCAAGGTCAACGATTTCGCCGATTTTTGAGATACCTTCGCCGTACATAATGTCGAATTCTGCCTCTTTAAACGGAGGAGCAACCTTATTCTTAACAATTTTTGCACGTGTTCTTGAACCGATAAACTCATTACCTGCACCCTTAAGCTGTTCTATACGACGAACATCAATTCGCATAGTTGTATAGAATTTAAGGGCACGACCACCTGTTGTAACCTCAGGATTACCATAAACAACGCCAACTTTTTCACGAAGCTGGTTGATAAAGATAACAACTGTGTTTGACTTATTGATTACACCTGTAAGCTTACGAAGTGCCTGTGACATAAGACGAGCGTGAAGACCAACGTGACTGTCACCCATATCACCCTCAATTTCAGCACGAGGAACAAGGGCAGCAACAGAGTCAACGATAATTACATCAAGAGCACCTGAACGAGCAAGGGCTTCTGTAATTTCAAGTGCCTGTTCACCGTTATCAGGCTGAGAAACAAGGAGTGAATTAACATCAACACCTAAATTCTGTGCATATTCAGGGTCAAGAGCATGCTCAGCATCGATAAAAGCAGCCTCACCGCCAAGTTTTTGTGCCTCAGCAACAACCTGTAAAGCAAGAGTTGTTTTACCTGAAGATTCAGGTCCGTAGATTTCAATAATTCTGCCTCTTGGAAGTCCTCCGATACCTGTTGCATGGTCAAGTGAAATTGAACCTGTTGAAATTGCCTCCACATTAAGTGTATTATTTTCACCAAGACGCATAACAGCACCTTTACCGTGTTCTTTTTCTATCTGCAACAAAGCAGTTTCCAATGCCTTCTTTTTATCAGCCATTTTAATTACCTCGCAATCGTACAAATGTTCGTTTGAATGTATTATATATTATTTATTTTCAAAATGCAAGTATTTTTCTGTATTTTATTAAAAATATTTTTCAAAAAACACTTGCAAAATATAAAAGTTTCTGTTACAATATCTCTCGTTGTAATTTGATTATTTATATCCCCGTATACAAGGAGGTGCCTTTGAAATGGCAAAATGCGAATATTGTGGTAAAGACGTAGCTTTCGGTATTAAGGTTTCTCACTCACACAGACGTTCAAACAGAACATGGAAGCCAAACGTTAAGAGAGTTAAGGCAGTTGTAAACGGCTCTCCTAAGAGAGTTTATGCTTGCACTCGTTGCCTTCGCTCAGGTAAGGTTGAAAGAGCAGTTTAATTCAAAGCTAATTCATGAAAATTAACGGACATCATCTGATGTCCGTTTTTTCTTTGTATTAAATTAAATAAAGGTCATTCTGAGGAACGGAGTGACGAAGAATCTCTGTTGGTTAATATGTCACTTCGGTAGAGATTCTTCGCTTACGCTTAGAATGACAACTCCCTCAGTCAACTTCGTTGACAGCTCCCTCAACGAGGGAGCGTAAGCAGGCGTGGAAGCCTGCCACTACGCGAAATTTTATATAATATAAATTGTACATTCAAACAAACGACAACGGCGGAGGTGCGGGTGTCCGGCGGACACCTCTGCGAAGCAGAAGCACCGACCGAACCGGCAGGTGAGATACAAGACTCCGCCCTACTATTTATGTTTAATTTATTCTTCCAAAACGGTGACTTCATCTTCTATGACTTGTTCATCTTCATAATAAGTGTCGTAATCATAATCATCGTAATACCAGCCTACTTCTGCTTTATTAAATGATTTTGTTGCGAAATATTCTGATAAGGTAAAGCCATAGGTTGCTTTATAGGTTGCACTATATGTCTTTGTTTCAGTTTCATCATAGGTTACAACACTATCATCTACATACCAATCATAAAGCATATAAATAATTCGTTTTGATTCTTTTTCAATCGTTTCGTCACCACATACAGTAAGCTTATATATGTAAGGAATTGATGATTCAGAAAGACCTTCCAAAGTATATAAATCAATGCTTTCATGCATACCACTCAAATAAGCATTCACATTATAATGTGCTACTGTACGGTCAACACCACAAAGACAAAGCACCGTAAACAAGGACAATGCAATCACAACTGCATATTTCATTGTATCAAGTTCAGGATTAAAAACTCTTATTATGAACGCTACAATCACAACAGCCGTTGCAATCATAAATACAGATGTAAAAAGTCGAAGTACTGTAAGACCATATTCACCAATGTACATTACCATTTTTGAAAGAGCTGTGACAATGAACAAAATTGTAAACACACTGATAAATGTCATTATCCCTTTAAGCATCAGATTCAGTTCACCATTATCGCGACGAACAGATTTCCATTGAATTCCACCCATAAGCACAAGATTTATAAATGCAATTGCTTCAGTTTCAAAAAAGCCCCGTCTTGCATATTGAGCAAAGCTGAATTCATATCCTGCAGGGAGTATTCCCGAAAAAGCACTGAAAAAATATGCTGTCTGTGAAAACATATACACAAGATAGACAAAAGCTATCATTCCAAGAAATGTTACTGCAAATGGTGATTTTAAAGTTCTTGCTTTTTCAAAATTAATTGGTTTTGAATTCGTTTCATTCAACTCATATTTACACGAAATTGCAAAGGCTAATAAAAAGCCTGTCAACACAACGGATATAATCAGTTTTAAAATTGTCATTCCAAGACTTTCTGCAATTTTACCGACCAAACCTTCAAACGCTGCATCCGCACTTGTAAGCAAAGGAACAACAATAATCAGCACAGGTATAGCAGCTAAAAATGCTCCGCCAATTTGAATTGCTGTTTTATTTTTATCGTTTTTCAAAAGTGCTTTTATAGGTAATAAAATATTTTGAAAAGGTGTAACCACAACTGAACGAAGATATTTTATTGCACCTTCAATTGTATCCATTACCGTTTCATCAATAGTTGAAACCGCACACATCGTTGTTGATGAAAAATATATCACAAATGCTAAAAATCTTGAAAGCGGGTCAATAGCATAAAGACTGAAAGTAACACTTGATAATATTGCCAATACAAGTGATGCAACTGAAATGAAAGTAAAATCACCATTTTTAAACATATATATGACCAATGTCACTACCAATGCAATTAAGCTTATGGTAAAGCCGATTGCCATTCCGCCAAAGAAACCAAAGAACACAACACAAAGTGACAACACAGCAAAAATGCCAAAGAAAATATAATCAACTTTTTGAAGTTCAATTTTCTTTTGTGGTTTAGGCGCAATAGGTTTTCCGTAAGGATTTACATAAGGATTCACATTTGCGACAGGTTGATTTGATAAATTTGTATTATTCTGAATATTATCCATGATTATACCTCCTTGAAGTTACTAAAACTAATCACAAAATATCTATTTCTCCTTTTTTACCGGTATAAGTAGTAGCAATAATCAAAATAGCACATATTAAAACAGTTGGAAATTCAAAAATAACAGGAATATTTCCAATTGCCAACAAAATCAAAGAAATCGTCGGTATTATTATAAATTTTCCGTTGTAAAAATGTGCCAAACTTGTAAACAATATAAGGGAAATAATAAGAATTAAAAATACAATAATAACAAACGCCACATTTACATTTACTTCAGCAACTAACATGCCGATAAAAACAAATGGTGATGAAAAGACATTTATAGTGATTGGCAGAAATTGAACAAATAAGTCTACACACATAATCAAATAATACAACATTACTATGACATAGACTACTCTTTTCATAATCAGTCCTCCTCGTATTCCAAGATATCCCCCGGTTGACAGTTGAGTTCACGACAGATTGCTTCAAGTGTTGAAAATCTTACGGCTTTTGCTTTGCCTGTTTTAAGAATTGATAAATTTGCCTGTGTTATTCCTATGCGTTCAGCCAGTTCGCCCGAAGACATTTTGGCTTTTGCAAGTACCACATCAAGATTAACTTTAATTGCCATTTTTATTACCTCATATTGTAAGTTCGTTTTCTTCTTTAAGTTTTATCGCTTCTTCAATTACATTACGGACAATTCGGATAATTAGTCCTATGAAGAATGCTGAAATTGACACAAACACAAAAGCTACATATCTTAATGATGCAACAGCACTTACAATGCCCACATAAAGGCAAAGATATGAAAGAATGTTCAGGAATTTAACATTATCGTTTATAAACACTTTTTTATTGTTTATATTGAAAAGAATTTTGTAAAGCAATACTACTGCACCCCACCCTGCAGGGACTGCAAGATATGCCACAACGGTCATAAAGGTAACATCATTTTCGTGATTCAGAAATTCACAAAGAAATGGCACAAGCCAAGGAATGGAAAATGTGAGTCCTGCCATTGCCAATGCAAACAGAGTTGTAAAAACAAGTGATAAAATGATAGATTTGTTTCCCGTTTTCATAAAAATTTCTCCTTAAAATTTATTTCTTGATTATAAAATAGCACCATTTTTATCGATTGTCAATAAATTTTTATTGAAATACAGAAAATCATTAAAAACATTTAAAACCCCTCAGTCTTTTTTACAAAAAGACAGCTCCCCTTTCAGGGGAGCCGAGAAAATCATTTTGCACTTTGCGTTTATTATCTTTTATCTATTAAATATTATCTGTTATCTGAAATTCGGGTCGTCGAGGACGCCGACCACTACGAAAAATACCATATGTTATTAAAATGAATACTAAATCAATTACGAATTACGCATTAAGAATTACGAATTATTTACAACCGTGTTCGCCACAGGTATGACCTTCGCCGTGTTCGTGGTCGTGGTGGTCGCATTTTGCGTCCGGATTATAGTCGAGTTTTCCTACGAGGAAAGAAATAACTGCACTATTGCAATCTCCTTTTACTCCGCCGTACCATTTGATTCCTGCTTCAGTTAAGGCATTCTGGGCACCGCCACCGATACCGCCACAGATGAGAACATCAACTCCGTTGTCCTTTAAAAAGCCTGACAACGCACCGTGACCACTGCCGTTTGTGTTTACTATCTGCATATTTACGATTTCATCATTCTGCACTTCGTAAATTTTGAATTTCTCTGTATGACCGAAATGCTGAAACACTTGTTCGTTTTCATATGTAACTGCGATTTTCATAATATCAACTCCTTTGGTTATGAGATAATTATATACCCGATATAAGATAAAATCAACATTGAAAGAGATTCTTCGCTACGCTCAGAATGACAACTCCCTCAGTCACCTTACGGCGACAGCTCCCTCAAAGAGGGAGCGAGCAGGCATGGAAGCCTGCCACTACGCGACCCCTCAGTCTTTTTTTTCAAAAAAAGACAGCTCCCCTTTCAGGGGAGCCAAGAAAAATCATTCTGCATTTTGCATTCAGCATTCTGCATTTAATTAATACATTCCGCCGCCTGCCTGAGCCATCGCTGCAGCAGCTGCTGCTTCAGCCGCAGGGTCAGGAATATCAGCTACAAGTGATTCTGTTGTAAGAACCATTGCTGCAACTGAAGATGCGTTCTGAAGTGCTGAACGGGTTACCTTTGCAGGGTCAAGGATACCCGCTTTAAACATATCTACATATTTACCTGTTGCAAAGTTAAAGCCATACCCTGTTTTAGTTGAATTCATAATCTTATTAACAATAACTGAGCCTTCAAGACCTGCATTTGCTGCAATCTGTCGAACAGGTTCTTCAATAGCCTTAAGAACAATTTTAACACCTGTCTTGAAGTCTGCGTCGTCTGCGTCAAGGAGTGCTTCTGCTGCCTTGATTGCACCGAGGAGAGCAACACCACCGCCTGCAACTGTACCTTCTTCAACAGCAGCTTTTGTAGCAGCAAGAGCATCTTCGATACGGAGCTTCTTTTCTTTCATTTCAGTTTCAGTAGCAGCACCAACACGGATAACTGCAACGCCACCTGCCATTTTAGCAAGTCTTTCCTGAAGTTTTTCACGGTCAAAGTCTGATGTTGTTTCTGCAATCTGTGCTTTAATCTGGTTAACTCTTGCCTTGATTGCATCAACTTCGCCTGCACCGTCAACGATGATTGTGTTTTCCTTTGAAATCTTAACCTGTCTTGCCTTACCTAACTGGAAGAGTTGTGTGTCTTTAAGTTCAAGACCTAAATCAGATGTGATAACCTGACCGCCTGTAAGGATTGCGATATCCTGAAGCATTTCCTTTCTTCTGTCACCGAAGCCAGGTGCTTTAACAGCAACACAAGTGAATGTACCACGAAGTTTATTAACAAGGAGAGTTGAAAGTGCTTCGCCCTCAACATCTTCTGCAACGATAACGAGTTTTTTACCTGACTGAACAATCTGTTCAAGCACAGGAAGAATTTCCTGAATGTTACCGATTTTCTTATCTGTGATAAGGATAAGTGCATCGTCAATAACTGCTTCCATCTTATCTGTATCTGTTACCATATAAGGTGAAATGTATCCACGGTCAAACTGCATACCCTCAACGATATCTGAATGTGTTTCGCCTGTGTTTGATTCTTCGATTGTGATAACACCGTCAGCAGTAACCTTTGCCATTGCATCAGCAATAAGTTCACCAACATATTCGTCAGCAGCAGAAACTGTTGCAACTCTTGCAATATCTTCTGAAGATTCAACAGGTTTTGCGTTTTTAAGTACTTCAGCAACAACTGCGTCAACAGCAGCCTTCATACCCTTTTTAACTACCATTGGGTTTGCACCTGCTGCTACATTCTTCATACCTTCACGAACAAGAGCCTGAGCAAGAAGTGTAGCAGTTGTTGTACCGTCACCTGCAACATCGTTTGTTTTTGTTGCAACTTCTTTTACAAGCTGTGCACCCATATTTTCGAATGCATCTTCAAGTTCGATTTCCTTTGCGATTGTAACACCGTCATTTGTGATAAGCGGACCGCCGTATTTTCTGTCAAGAACTACATTTCTGCCTTTTGGTCCAAGAGTAATTTTAACTGTGTTGCTTAATTTATCAATACCATTCTGAAGAGCCTTTCTTGCTTCTTCACCGTAAATAATCTGTTTAGCCATTTCGTAAAGCCCTCCCTTATTCAACTATTGCGAGAATTTCTGCCTGACGGACAATTGTGTATTCCTCATTATCCATCTTAACTTCCTGTCCTGAATACTTGCCGATAATTACCTTATCGCCAACCTTAACATACATTTCAACTTCGTTTCCGTCAACAAGTCCACCAGGACCTACTGCAACAACCTCAGCAACCTGTGGTTTTTCCTGTGCAGAAGCTGCGAGAACGATACCGCTTTTTGTTGTTTCTTCCATTTCACAAGACTTGAGTACAACTCTGTCTGCAAGTGGTTTAATAGTCATTTTATGTTACCTCCTGAAAAGATTATAATTACAAATTTAGCACTCTACCCTTTCGAGTGCTAATTATATTTTAGCCACTTTTTTCCAAATCGTCAAGGGGTTTATGTAAATTTAACAGAATTTTCATAATTTGTTTTTGTAGAAACCCCTCAGTCTGCTTACGCAGACAGCTCCCCTTTCAGGGGAGCCAAGAATTATCGCTACTTTAAATTTATATTAAACCAAAGCTGACGGTTAATGCTTTGTTGATTTTGTTCATATCAGCAACGGATAAGTTTCCCATTCTTTCTTTTAGTCGTTGTTTATCAATTGTTCGCACCTGTTCAAGAAGTACTACGGAATCCTTACTGAGTCCACAGGTATCTCCGTTTACATTTATATGCGTCGGCATTCGTGATTTATCCTGCTGACTTGTAATTGCCGCTGCAATTACTGTAGGGCTATATTTATTGCCCACATCATTTTGCACTATAAGTACAGGACGGACTCCACCTTGCTCCGAGCCTACAACAGGACTTAAATCTGCGTAATATATGTCCCCGCGTTTTACATTCATTTTTCGTATCACTCCTTACACTTTTATTTTTACCTTGTAATTGCAAAAATAAACATTGAAGGCAAAAAAATCAGGGAGTAATACATACTATTCTTTAATTTTCAGGTCTGTCCCATATTATACTCGAAATTCTTAAAATGAAGAATCTCGTTTCCGTCTATTGATAATTTTGTGAAACCGTTTTCATCGGCATATAGTTGATAAGTATATCCGTTCACGCTGAATTTATAATATCCGTTTTCGTATATTGCTGTTTTTGCATTTTCGGCACAAGCCATTAAACTTGTGGGTAATGAATCAGGCGGAAGATTTTCGTATAAAACAGAAAAGGACAACGTATGAAGATTAGTCTTACATTCACCGTCCTTGCATATTATTTTCATTCCTTTAAGGGATTCAGGAGATGTAAGAGTCAGCACAAGACCTTGAAGTTCAGTAAACTCGGCTGAACCCGTAATCTTCGTATCGTTTATTACTGTATAAACATCTGTTTTAAATCCCCTGAAATCAGGAATCTCATATTCCTTTGTCTTTTCTTTTTCACATCCTGCTAAAAGCAAAATCATTACTAAAATACAAAGGATTTTTCTCATAATAATTACCTATTCAATTTTTCCTAATGTTAAAGGAAGTTCTTTTAAAATAAGTGATGGTGTATTACCCATCATTGAATATTTCCTTGTTACATCATCACCTGCAAGCCCATGGACATAAACACCTGCAATAGCACTTCTGAAAACATCCATACCTTGAGTAACGAATGATGCGATTACTCCGCTGAGCACATCACCGCTGCCACCTGTTGCCATACCGGGATTACCCGATGAATTCACATACATATCGTCATATTCGGTACAGCCCACAAGAGTTGACGCACCTTTAAGCACGAGAGTCGCATTATGTGCTTTTGTAAAACTCCCCACGACTGCACCTCGGTTTTCCTGAATTTCCTCAACAGAAACATCTGCAATTCGTGACATCTCTTTCGGATGAGGAGTAAGCACAACAGGTGCTTTTGCTTTATCAATCAAATCTATATTTCCTTTAAGGCAGTTTATTCCGTCAGCATCGATAATAATCGGCACTTCTGAATTTTCAATTACGAACTGAGTTACTGCTTTTGTATCGTCATCTGTACCCATACCGCAACCGATAAGCACACATGAACACTTTTTAAGTTCCTTTTCCAATCGTTTTATTGCATTCTGTGAAATTCGTCCTGCCTTATTGCTTTCAAGAGGGACTAAGGTCTGCTCATATGTTTTTGGTGCTATTGCACTATACATAACAGCAGGGAATGCAACCTTCACAAGACCTGCACCGCTGTTGACTGCACCTTGAGAAGCAAAATAAACTGCATTAGGCATTTCGTAACTGCCACCAATCACGAGAACTGTTCCGTATGTACCCTTATGACTCATAGCATCACGCCTTGTGAAAAATGCCTTTATTTCATCTGTGTTCATTGTGAACAATGATGCAGGAACTTTCCCGAAACACTTATCAGGAATCCCAATTGGTGCTAAAACAACTTTACCGCAATTTTCAATTGATGGTTTAAGCACATGTACGGGTTTAAGAGTCAGAACTGCTATCGTCATATCTGCTACAACAGACTTATCATTAACCTTTCCGCTGTCGCCCTCAAGTCCGCTTGGAATGTCGATACTCACAACAGTCGCAGATGATGAATTAATCTTATTGATAACAGACGCTGTTGTCACATCGGGCTCACCGTGAAAGCCCACACCGAAAATACAGTCTACTATAAGCTGTGAACGGTTGAACAGAATATCAGTTGAGCCTTGTTCATCGAAATTTACAACAGGAATATCCAATGCACGAACACGGGACAGCATTTCAGCAGAAATATTATCAACAGGCAATCCCATAGTAAGCATCACAGTTACATTATATCCGTTTTCGTGAAGTTTACGAGCAATAACATATCCATCACCGCCGTTTTTACCTTTACCGCATATTATAAGCACATTTCTTTTTTCTGTGTTTGCATATGTTTTACGAATAACCCTTGCACAATATGAGCCTGCATTCTCCATAAGCTGAAGATAGGAAATACCGCTTTCGTTGGCTAATGCTTCAACTTTCTTTACATTTTCAACTGTCAATACTCTCATAAAAAACACTCCACAATACAGATTATTCAGCCGAATAAACTTTCATTCCTACACCGCTGTCAGATATTAAAATATCATCAGGCATTTTTGAAAACTTTGCTGTAACATAAAAATCTCCTGCCGCACCGCTGATGTTAAATATCTGAATAAAATATACAACCCAGAACCAATTTTGAGGAACAAACAAATTCATAACAAGCAAGACAATACCCCAAAGTACAACGGGTGCAAGAGCAATAAAGATGTAGCTCTTTTTATCATAAAAATCATCACTGCCTGCAAATGCATATAATCCCGTGAAACCATATTTCACTTTTTTTGTACCGCATATTTTCATAGCAACACCGTGAACAGCTTCATGAAGAATCAGATATACAATCATAGATAACAGTAAAACAGCAAATCTGATAAAATAAACAAGGAAACCTTGTGAAAAATCAAAAAGAGTTGTTATGGGTATATAAAAATGCATAGGTACTGCCATTACAGCACCAATCAACAATGATACTACATTTAATACAACCGCGATTTTCTTATCATTTTGCAAATTGACAGAAAAAATTTCTCTGTAATTTGTCGGCAAATTATTTAAAGCTTTCATATCCTTCACTCCATATCGTTTTATTAACTATATTCTATCATAAACACACCGAAATGCAAACAATAATTCCATATAAGTGAGATTGATAAGAATAGAAAAAGAGGTAATGCGAGCAATTCCGTATTACCTCCGTTTTTTGCATTTTCACATTTGATAGTGAATAAGTGTGCTATTAAAATTTATTTAATGCTCCTTTATGTGTTATTTGCTTTAACAGTTTTTAATGAAGAAATTAACATTCTTCTAATAGTACCACAATCATTATGTAATTTTTTATATTTTTCTTCAGGAATACACTCTGTTTCAAAAAGAAGTTCTAACCAATATTCTGTTTCAAAGCATTCTTTTTGTGCTATTTCAAGTTTCGATATAAAATCTTTAGTTCCTTGTGCATATTGTGCTTCGTGTATATTTGCACCTATAGAGGTTGCAGAACGAAGAATCTGATTTATAAGAACAGATTCCTTTTTGTTCTTCTTCATATCTCGGCAAGTCAAAACTATTTCTTTTGCAAAATCTTTAGCTTTTTCTCGTAAAATACTTTTTGCCATAAATATCACATCCATATGAATTATATCTGAAACAACAAGTTTTTTCAAGTGTTATTCTGCCGTGTGGCAGAGTGTTATTTCTACTTGCGTGAAAGTTTTATTGAAACCTTACGGTTTCAGTGTTATTTTATTCGCTACAAAACTCACAAAGTGAATAAAACTGTGCGTAGCACAATAAAACTGCGAAGCAATATCACTCGCCCATAGGCGAATAAAACTGCCGAGTGTACTTACGAACACTCGGCATAGAACTCTCTTTAAAAATTATAATACATAAATTGTAACGCCACGGTCGCCCCACTGATAGCACTGTTCTGTGCTGTTCATATAAAGGTCGCAAGTAAAGTAGCCTTTCTTTACAAATCCGCCTGTATCAGCAGCGATTGCGTAACCGTAAACAACGCCGTCATTTGATACAATCCACATTTCAGTACCATATGGAATCTGTTTTGGGTTAACTGCGATATAGCCAGGCTTTACAGGTCTGCCTGTTGCTGTTATACCACCAGGAATGCAATATGCTGCACCTCTGCCCTGAATTGTGTATTTGTATTCTGTTGGAACATTGTTTTTACCGATTGTGTATTTTGACGGAAGTTCCAATTCTGAAATAGGCTTGCCGTTTTTCTCAATCTTGTTATTTCCTAATTTTTTTGATGTCTGTTTTACGAGAGTACCAACCTTGATAATCTCCTTAACAGGTTCTTTTGTTACTTCTTCCTTTACAAGTTCTGAAGATTCAACAACACCGTTTACAATCTTATCTTCATAAGTGAACGTCTTGATACCGTTAACACCCTTTTGAGTAACTTTCTGTGTACCCTTATTCATTGCTGAAGAGTTAACTTTTTCAGTTGTAAAAGGAATTTTTTCTTCTGTTTCGCGTGTTACATATTCAACACGAAGAACATCAATAACCAAACCATTTGAAAGAACTGTGTCAGCAGATGGTGAAACCTCATCATCTTCATCAAGAGTAATTCCCTGTTCTGTGAGCACATCGCCTACTGTTTTTTCAGTAGTCTGTACTGCCTTTTCTTCACCGTCAACGTTGATTATAATGTCAAATGCACTAATAATTTCAACTCGTAAATTGTTTGTCACAACAGCGTTTACGTTGACACTTGAGAAAAGAGTATCAGAGAGTGTAACACCCTGATTTTCAATAAGTTCCTCTACTGTTCCTGCAAATGTAGTATCGACTGTTTTTCCGTCTGCGTGCACGAAAGTCACCTGACCTGCACGATAGATTTCAATTCTGCTGTCCTTACCCGGATTAAAATCGTCAAGTATAAGTCTGTCATTTTCGGACAACTGAATTCCTGCTTCGGCAACAACTTTTTCTGCTACTGTTTGGGTAGTTTCAATTCTTGTTACCTGTGAGCCCTCATAAATATCTACGACATAAGAAGTCTCACTTGTGGCAGCAAATGCTGTGCCGGCACATAAAATGGCAAATGCCAAAATAATAGCCGTTACTCGTACTGCAATACGACGAGTAGCCTTTACCTGCCCTTTAATATTTTGATTCATCATTCTGCTCCTTTAATAAGTCGTGTTAACCCTCTGATTTTTGAGGGGCTTACCCAAATCCTGACTTAGAAAAGTGGATTTTAAGGCTCGCCTAAAACAGCGACCGTTATTCTCGCTTTGTGACCTTGAAGATTATATTCATACGCGATAAAAAAGTCAAATTTTTTCAAAATTGATTTTTGTTCAAATTTCACAAAAAACAAAGTCAATTTTCGACTTAATATCCAATGGAACCCCTTAAAACCACAATATTTTGTGTTTTTCTTGCTTGGATTTAAGATTTTTTTGTGAGATTGTTAAAATTTTTTTAAATTATTACAAATTGGTTACAAAATATCACTTCCTAATGCTTGTATATATACATTATTTGTGTATATTTTATGCATTTTAATGGTTGGATATTCCAATTTTTACTATACTATTATATATAAGGGATTTTTAAGCAGTTTTGCACAAAAGAAAGACGAGGAAAAACTCCTCGTCAAATGTGATTTATTCAATTTACACAAAAACATACTGAATCAGCACCATATAGAGAACTGTGCCTGTGCCGATACTCAACAGATTATTTCTTTTCCATAGGTGTAACAGCACCACAACTGCACCTGCGATAAATTCAGGTAAACCGAATGGTGACTCGATGATACTTACTGACTTAAAACAATATACCACAAGCATACCTATTACGGCAGGTGGAAGTACTTTTCCTAAATACTCAACTGCTTTTGGAATCTTTTTACCATTTGGGAAAAGAATAAAGGGAATTGCCCTTGTTGCGAGAGTGGTCAACGCCACTAATACTATTATAATAAGAGAACGCCAGAATGAAACGGGAAGATTAGTCATTCTTTTCCACCTCCCCTGTTTTGTTCTTTTTCTCCTCAATTCTGTGATTTGAAAGAAGAACAATCATTATAATAATCATAGCAGGAAGTATAAAGCTGTCTTTACCGAAAGCAAGAAGGCTGATAAGACTTGCAATAACACCTACTATTGCAGGAAAACGATTTTTCTTTTCGAGCCATTGTTCAACAAAAATCACAATGAACAAGGCAGTCATAGCAAAGTCAATTCCCGTTGAATCAAAAGGAATAAGACTCCCTGCAACGCCACCAATCATTGAGCCGATTATCCAATATGACTGGTCAAGAGTTGAAAGTGCAAAAAGGAATTTACCCTCGTCAACATCAGGCGGAGTTTTTGTCAAAAAATAAAGTGAATATGTTTCATCTGTCAATGAAAAAATCATATAAGGTTTCTTTTTACCCGACACCTTGAACTTATCAAGTAGAGAAAGCCCATAGAAAATATGACGGACATTGACCATAAATGTGAGAAATACAACTTGCAAAAGGCTTACAGACGGGTCAAAGAAATTAACTGCAAGATACTGTCCTGAACCTGCATAAACAAGAGCACTCATAAGTCCTGCCCATAAAAAGTTATACCCTTTATCGGCAAACATAACACCAAAGGCTATACCTATAAAAAGATAGCCTGTCATTACGGGTATGGTATGTGGAAACGCCGCTTTATAGGCAGCTTTGTATGTATTCTTCTTTTCCAAAAAAATCACCGTGAATGATTTTACTACATTAAAGTGATAAAGTCAATAAGAATATCCAATTATTTTGTGAAGAATAATACTTTGTCTTTTTTGTTCATCAAATCAGAATTTGTCGGGATATTGGCTTCCCCTTGAGGGGAAGCTGTCACGAAGTGACTGATGAGGTGTTGGTTGCCAAAGCAACCGTTAATCATCTTAATTAACAACTTTTCCACCTTATCCGTCTTTGCCTTACGGCAAATCCACCTTTCCCTCAAGAGGAAGGCTCTACAAACTCCAATTTATTAGAAACTTACATTTGTTTTGTGTTATACATATTATATAATAAATTGATAAACAATAAAATTGCACATAATACTTGCATAATTCCAATTTTCATTGTATAATTATTCTAAATAAAGTTTCGTTGAGTGTATTTTATTCAAATGAAACGCAAAAATAGGAGGATATTTTATGAAAAAAAGATTAGTAGTAGTTCTCGCATTAGTTCTTGTTCTCACATCTGTTTTCTTTACAGCTTGTGGCGACAACAATGGCGACGGTGACACAACTTCAATCAACTTAGGTACAGGCGGTACAACAGGTACATACTACGGTTTCTGTAACGTTGTTGCGACTGTTATCAACGAAAAGACTGATATGAATCTTACTGTTCAGTCATCAGGTGCTTCAAAGGCTAACATCCTTGACATTGACGACGGTGTTGTTCAGATGGCTATCGTTCAGAACGACGTTATGGACTATGCTTACAACGGAACATCACTTTTTGAGAGTGACGGTGCTATCAAGTCTTTCTCAACTCTTGGTGCTGTTTATGCTGAGGTTTGTCAGATTGTTGCTCGTGCTGATTCAGGTATCAAGACAGTTGCTGACCTTAAGGGTAAGAAGGTTTCTGTTGGTGACAGCGGTTCAGGTGTTGAATTCAACGCACAGCAGATTCTTGGTGCATACGACATCACATTTGAAGATATCGACAAGCAGAACTTAAGCTTTGACGCTTCTGCAAATGCTCTTAAAGACGGTAAGATTGACGCTTTCTTCTGTACAGCAGGTGCTCCAACAGTTGCGATTACAGACCTTTCAACAACTACTGGTATTGTTCTTGTTGAAATTGATGCAGAACATCTCCAGAAACTTCAGAAGGATTACGGTTTCTATGCTGCTTACACAGTTCCTGCAGGTACATACAATGGAATCGATAAGGATGCTACAACAGTTGCTGTTAAGGCTACATTTATCGTAAGCAACGACCTTAGTGAAGACACTGTTTATAATCTTACAAAGGCTATCTATGAAAATGTAGATAACTATTCACACGATAAGGCTAAAGAAATGAACCTTGAATATGCTGTATCAAGCATTTCAGTTCCATTCCACCCAGGTGCAGAAAAATACTTCAAAGAAGTTGGCGCTATTAAATAATGAGCCAAACGACCTTAAAAAGTTCTAAAAAAAGGTTAATTGTAGCAGCCGTTTTAATGATAATCATTACAGCGGCTGCTGTTTTAATAAGTCTTTTATCTACCCCCTATCTTGTAATGTATGTTGACGATACAAATGCCAGATACATCACACAAAAAGCGGAAGAGGGACTTATGTTTTCGGTGGAATTTATCCACTCGGTTAACCAGACTCCTTTAAAGGATACATATATTATAGAGGATGAGCAAATCAGAGCTTATTCCACCACTTATCGTTCATTCGGTGCAGGTGTTCAGACTGCACTTGAGGAAGGTCAGACTATGACCTATGACGATGACGGAAATATGGTCATTACGGGTTTTGATATTACATATGACCCGTTAAGATATATTGTGGGTACGGTTTCGGACCACATACTCACGATTGATGGCAAGGAAATCAGCCTTCGTGACCTTTGCGGAAGGAATGCAAAGGTTGTTTTCGAAATTGCCACACCATTTGAAATTCTGACGAAAGGATTGTTGTAGTTAATGTCAGATGTAAACACAAAACCAATTACAATGGAAGCTGACGAAGAAGTTGTTGACGTTGACAAGATTATGGCTGAATTTGACAAAGAATCAAATACGCGTCACTTCACAGGCATCTTCCAGAAGATAATTAAAGCGGCTATGGTGTTTTTCTCCCTTTATGTTATGATTGACGGTTGGACCGGCACAATGGAAGAAAGACAGAAAATGTCATTATTTATCGGCATAATCGTTTTCCTTGCTTTTATTATCTTCCCAAGTCACAAAAAAGAGAAAAAGAGACCTAATCATGTACCTTTTTACGATTGGATTTTCGCAATTTTAGGTTCAGGTGCATTCTTCTATTACACAATTAACTGTCAGGCAATTGTTGACAGAGCATCAAGAATCAATGAACTTGATATTGCAATCGCAATTGTTGGTATTCTGTTGTTGTTCGAGGCTTGTCGAAGGGTTGTAGGCTTGCCTATTGTTATTGTTTCATCAATATTTATCGCCTACGCATTCTTCGTTGTAAACAGAAATCCTCTCCGAATTATCGTTTACAAGCTTTTCTATACAACAGAGGGTATTGCAGGTACTCCGCTTAATGTTTGTGCATCGTTTATCGTTCTTTTCATAATCTTTGCATCATTCCTTGAGCAATCAGGTATAGGTGCATTCTTCGTTGACCTTGCTAACTCAATCGCAGGTAAGTCAGTTGGTGGCCCTGCTAAGGTTGCTGTTATTTCAAGTGCTATGGAGGGTATGTATTCAGGTTCTTCTGTTGCTAACACAGTTGGTAGCGGTTCTGTTACAATTCCTACTATGAAGAGATGCGGATACAAGCCTGAATTTGCTGCTGCGGTTGAGGCTGCTGCTTCAACAGGCGGTCAGATTATGCCACCTATTATGGGTGCTGCTGCATTCCTTATGACTGAATACACAGGTCTTCCTTATGCACAGATTGCTATTGCTGCAATTCTTCCTGCTGTCCTTTACTTCACAGGTATCTTTATGATGATTCACTTTGAGGCAAAGAAGCTTGGTCTTAAAGGTCTTCCAAAGGAATCAATCCCTAATTTCTTTAAGCTTGTTTTAACAAAGGGATATCTTCTTCTCCCTGTTGTAGCCCTTGTTGTTGCAATGAATCATTTCTCACCTGCAAAGGCTGCGATTATCGCTATCCTTGTTGCAATCGGTGTTAAACTTATTGAAGGTATCATTAAATCAATCGTTCACAAAAAATGGGAATTTGATATCGGCCTTTACATTCAGTCACTTGCAAACGGTACAAAAAATGCGATTGGTGTTGCTCTTGCTTGTGCAGTTGCAGGATGTATTTCTGCTATGGTCCAGCAGACAGGTCTTGCTAATGTGCTTTCATCACTTGTACAGTCAGCGTCACAGATTCATCCAATCTTTGCATTGATGCTTACAATGCTTATGTGTATCGTTCTCGGTATGGGTGTTCCGACAACAGCAAACTATGTTATTATGGCATCTATGGTTGCTCCTATCCTTATGCGTAGTCTTAGCCTTCCTGTACTTGCTGCACACATGTTTGTGTTCTATTTCGGTATTGTTGCCGATATTACTCCTCCTGTTGCTCTTGCAGCATATGCAGGCTCAGCTATCGCAAAGTCCAACCCAATGAAAACAGGTGTTACGGCTACAAGACTTGCAATCACAGCATTCATTGTTCCTTACATCTTTGCGTTCAGTCCAGAAATGCTTATTGTTGGTTCAGACAAGCCTTGGTACGAAATTGTCCTTCTTGTTGTTACAGCACTCTGTGGTATTTATATTATTTCTGCAGGTATGGAAGGATATATGTTCAAGAATATGTCATGGTTTGAAAGAATCCTTGCTCTTGCAGGCGGTCTTTGTATGATTATTCCTGGTATTGCAACTGATGCAGTTGGTCTTGCACTTATTGTTCTTATATTTGCAATCCAGAAAATCGGAGCAAAGAAAGAACAAAAACAGATTTCATAAAATATATAAACATATAGTAAAAATGCGTTGTGCTGGATTCGCACAACGCATTTTTTGTTGGTTATTTGTTATAAGGAATTCCTATTGTAACAATTTCAAACGGTTTGTATTCAATTATATCGGTAACATCAATAATATCTTCAAGGAAATTGAGAATTTTAACCTTACCGCCAAGCTTGATTTTACCGCGTCTGCCGTTCTGTTCAGAAAGACGGATAACAATCATATGGCCTTTTTCACTCATTTTCATTGTCTGCATATAAAGTTCACCGAATGAGTTTTCGCAGGTTAAATCAGCCTTGCCGATTGGAATGTTGTATTCAAATGCGATATTGTTAATTTCTGCTTTCACAAAATCATCACCGTGAGGGTAAATCATATATGCGAACTCGTGATGACCAAGGTCACTTGTCACATCAGGGCGAACAGTTGCACGAAGAAGGCTTAAACTCATTGAATTTTCAAGAAGTCCTATACCGTATTTTGAATCGTTAATCAGGGCAATACCGCCGTCAGTTTCTGCCATATCAACCCATTTGTGATGACAAACCTCAAAACGAGATTGTTGCCAGGTCGTATTTCTGTGAGTTTCCCTTTCAACAAAGCCTGCACTTGTATCACATACTGCTTTTCGTGTCAGCACATTACAATCAAACTGTGCCTTTGCAAGAACATGTTTTTCGTTCCAATCAACAATATTTTCAACCTCAATACCGCGTGAGCGACGGAAAACTCGAATAATTCGTTTCCAAGTACTCTTTTCAGTGCTGAGAGTACAAGCGAATGACACAACCTCTGAATTTTTCTCGATAGTTTTAAGCGGTGAAAGGATTTTCACATCAACTTCACGGTCTGTGTAATTAGGAAGAATGTCCCAAGCATCATAAACACCCGGATTATCTTTATAAAGTTTGAGTTTATTGAACTCACCATTCACCCATTCACGCTGAAGTTCTCTGTCATAAAGGCTTTCAATACTACCATCAGTATTAAACACAATTTCGTAGAACGGAGTTACAACCTTTTCACCGATTGTAAGCCATTCATCAGTAAATTCTTCTGTTTTAATGTATCCGCAAGAAAGTGGTGGAAGATTTGGAATTGCCCAATTACCCTTTTTGCCGTAACGGGTACTGTTACCCATTTCGTCAGGGATAAATGTAAGATGAGTACGAGGGAAATTAAGGGAGTTAAAATACTGTTCACCTGTGCCGATAAGTTTATTTACTCTCTGTTCGATTTCTTCGTAATCAGCCATTGCATCACGGTAAACAGGTGTGATGTGGCTACCCGGAAGAATATCGTGGAATTGGTTGATTAAAAGCTTTTTATAAATATCACGAATTTCATCATAAGGATATTTTGCACCCTTTAAATGACGGAGAGTTGAAATAATTTCTGCTTCACGAAGTTTATATTCAAGCTGACGGTTATAGCGTTTCATCTTTGACTTTGTGGTAAATGTACCACGATGCATTTCAAGATAAAGTTCCCCGTCCCATTTAGCGAGATTTTTGTTGTATTTCAGGTTCTTTTCAAGGAATTCCTGACCGCCCAGATGCTCGGTTTTTGGCATAATTGAGAGTTTGTTGAAACGATGCATAACCTCAATCATTTCTTCGGTACAGCCACTTCCACCGTCACCGTAACCAAACATAGACATAGTCTGTCCGCCTTGATTTTTGTCCTGATATGCTTCCCAGTTTTCTTGAATCTGTGATGGCATATTCCAAGTTATAAAGTGAGTTGGCGGTACGCAAGCATAAACCTCACTACCGTCAATGCCTTTCCAGATAAAGTTGTTATGTGGGAATCTGTTTGTATCGTTCCATGTTGACATCTTGTTTGAAACAAAGTAGTCAACACCACTTTTTTTAAGAATCTGCGGTAAAATCCAACTATTGCCAAAGACATCAGGCAACCAGCAATTCTTAACTGTTATACCGAATTTTTCACGGAAATAATGCTGACCGTACATAAACTGACGGATAAGACTTTCAGCACAAGGAATATTGCAGTCAGGCTCGACATACATAGCACCGACAGGCTCAAACTGTCCCCTTGCAATCTTCTCTTTGAGTTCATTGAACACATCAGGATAATACTTTTCAAGCATTTCATATGTGTATGCCTGAGTATGAGTATATTTAAAGTCAGGGTATCTGTCCATTAAACGCAACTGGATAAGAATTGTACGGAGATTTTTCTGAACAGAATGAATACGACGCCAATAATAGGCAATATCAAGATGTGAATGGGCAATAAGTGCCACATCACCGTTACCCTTGTAATCGTCATTAGCATAGATTACTTCGTCAACATACTTTTTAGCCTTTGCAACATCTTCTGTTTTTAAATCGTCAAAGTCAATGAGATTAAGTGCATTGTTGATTTCACGGTTAAGGAAATTACGATAATCTTCATTGAAAAAGTCACTTTTTGCAATATCGAGTAAAAGTTCAAGGTCATAAACCAAATCAAGAACTGTATGATTAATCGTTGCTAAATATGCACCCTCAAAAATCTGACGACAACCACGAACTGAAAGTGATTCGGGATTTCTTTCGTCATCAGGCTTTGAACGATTATAGCCCTCCATCTCAAAATGGAGAACATCTGATTTGATATAAGGACTTAAAAGAATTCTGTCACGGTTAGGGTCAACGCCACCAACATACTTACCATTTACCTTAACGATAATTTCAGCAGCAGTTTTAAGTGAAAACCACAATTCTTTATTGCGTAAATGCTGTGGGATAACAACTTCTGCTTCAAAAAATGCAGTTCCGTCAGGAGTAAAGTACATATCTCCTTTACGAAGATTTCTCCAACCCTCGGGATAATACTCGTACTGCATTTCGGCAACCTGTCGTGCATCACGGATTTTTAAATTTTCGATTTCATATTTTTCTTCGTATATGTATCGTTTAAGCCAACCGAAGCGTAAATCTGTCCACTCTTCAGGTCGCATACTTCTTCTTACAACTTTTATATGTGCCATTTATCACACCGCCTTAAAGGCAAACTTTGTCAAACACCATACAGTTTTGAACTAATTGCCTTTTTATTTATTTGTTATGTTTATCAAAACCTTTAGTCGGAATTACTTGAAATTTGGATGAATTTTTGCTTTTGAGACCGCAGGCTTGCTGACGCAAGTCGAGGGTGAAAAAGTGAAAAGTCGCAAAATTTCTGTAATTACGATGTGTGGTGTTTGACAATGCTTGCCTTATTTATCCCAGAAGAATGGTTTTTTCTTCTGGGCAACAATCTTTACACTTTCGCCCATATCACGCATGATTTCGCTTTCAATCCAAGCGATACAGCGGTCAACAATAAGGCATTTTGAACATTCACCCTGTAAAAGCACAGTAAGAATGCCATTTTCATATGAAACGAAATCAATTTCGCCACCGTCACCTTGAAGTTTAGGCTTTATAATTCTGTCAATATAATCTCTCATAATTAACCTTCTATCTCTTTTTTGAGAATTGTGCGGATAGTTTCAAGTTTTTCTGTTGCTTGTTCCTTTGTTTCTCCGCACATTGAGTAGTAAACCTTGAGTTTTGGCTCTGTGCCTGACGGTCTTACTGCAATCCAGCTACCATCACTAAATGTGTATTTAAGCACATTTTCTTTTGGCAAATCCCCTATTCCCTTTGAGTAATCAAGGACATCCTTGATATTTTCGAAAAGTGTTCTGCCGTTTTCACGCATATTTGTCATAATGCTTTGAATTTTCTCTGCACCGTCTTTGCCTTTAAGCACAAATGTATCAAGTGCATCAAGATAAAAACCGAACTTTTCGTAAATCCTGTTAAGGGCATCAACAAGTGTTCTGCCATTATTTTTGTGGTATGCTGCCATCTGACAGATGAGCATTGAAGAAACAACAGCATCCTTGTCCCTTGCATGAGTACCAACAAGATAGCCGTAGGATTCTTCGTAGCCGATTATAAATTCTTTGTCACCATTGATTTCGTATTTTCCAATCTGTTCACCGATATATTTGAAACCTGTGAGTGTATCAACAACATTAAGTCCATAGCTTCTTGCAATATCGGCACCGACTTCACTTGTAACAATAGTCTTTACAAGAGTTGATTTTTCATTTAATGTATCTTTTCTGTTAGAAAGAACAAAATCCACAAGTAAGGCACCAACCTGATTACCTGTCATAAGGACATATTCACCGTTGTGTAAAACCGCAATACCAACGCGGTCACAGTCAGGGTCAGTACCAAGCACTAAATCAGCATTTTCCTCTTTTGCCTGTTGGATTGCAATAGTGAGTGCATCTTTTTCTTCCGGATTAGGTGAACGAACTGTACTGAAATTACCGTCAGGTAATTCCTGTGATTTTACTATTGAAACATTCATTCCCTCAATGGCTTTTCTTACAGGGATATTACCTGTTCCGTGAAGTGGTGTATAGACAATATTAAGGTTAGATTTTTCTTCGTAAATTGACTGTTTTTTAACTTCGTTGAGGAATTCTTGAAGAACCTCGTCACCAATTACAACGATTTTTCCACTCTCTACTGCATTTTCAAAATCATCAACCTGAACACCCTTTAAATCAGTGATTGCATTTACAAATTCGATAACCTGACCTGCAAACTGTGGTACTAACTGACAACCTTTTTCGTCATAAATTTTATATCCGTTATATTCCTTCGGATTGTGACTTGCAGTAAGCACAATACCACCGTTACAGCCTAAATGCTTTGCAGTAAAGGACAAAACAGGTGTCGGCATAAGTGTGTCATAAATATATACTTTAATTCCGTTTGCTGAAAGTACACCTGCTGCAACTTGAGAAAAATACTGTGAGTTATTTCGAGAGTCATAAGCGATTGCAACGCTTATTTCACCGTCAAAACGGCTTTTAAGGTAATCGGCATAACCTTTTGTCGCCTTTGCGATTGTGTATCTGTTCATTCGGTTTGGACCTGCACCCATAATGCCACGAAGACCACCTGTACCGAACTCCAATTCTTTATAAAATCTGTCTTCGATTTCCTTTTCGTCGGCAATTGACAAAAGTTCATTTTTTGTGTCATCGTCAAATGTACACCAATATTCAAAAAGTTCTTTAATTTTCATTATTATCGCTCCTTTGCAGACATAATTATATATGATAATATTACAATAAAACCCCCTCGATTGTCAATGAAATCAAGGGGGTTGAATATGTAATTATTAAATTTATACTTACTAACACGCGTAGGGACAGACTTCCCAGTCTGTCCGAGGTAAATTAAAAAAAGAAACATATATGAAAAAGCAGAGAAATCAATGTTCTCTGCTTTCTTGTTTTTAAAAATATTTATCTGCATCGACTTCGTATTTATCCGTAAACAATTTAATTGCATCTATCAATGAAATAATTGAACTGATTCCAGTCCAACACAACAAAATCTTCACAATACCTTTTTTGCTTTCGCCCATCATAAAATTATGAATACCGAAAGTGCCAACTAAAAGGGCAACAATTGCTAATATCATTTTATCTGAATTCATATTTTTCTTAACAGCAAAACCACAATTCAAACATACACTTGCAGTCGGGTCTATGGTTTTACCACAATTGGAACAAAAATTGTTTCCCTCGCCTACTTTTACACCACATTTTACGCATATTGCCTGATTAGGGTTAATGCTTTCTCCACATTGTTTACAATACATTTTCATTCTCCTTTTTATGTTCTTCATTATTTTTCAAACAAGTAAAACTAATTACTGCGTTTGCTATACATATAACAACAACGACCAAACCCAGGAAATTTAATTCACAGGTTATATCTGCAATTAATGAAAAAATTTCAATATGAATTGAAAAGTACATAATTGCAACAATAATAGATGCAATAAATTGAGTCCATCTTGTTACATTTAAGCTTTTATTTGTTAATGATAATACAGCAGAAACAAATAATATTAAGAATGAACCCAACAAGCAAAAATGTAAAATTTCTTCATTATACATAGACTCATTCAGCAATTTTATGGTTGTTGTATCAGTGTTCATGCTACCATAGTAATAACTATATGCACTACAACTCCACATCGGCAATACAAAAGCAGAAATTATAATAAGTAAATCAAGCAATCCGGTAATATAACGTGCATTCTTTTTCATACGCACACCCCCTTTCACTTTTACAAAATCATTAAAACACATAATTTGTAGAATGTCAAGCATAATTTTATGCTTTTTGTTCTCTGTTTGCAATTAATAAAATGGGGTATCATTTAATTGGTGATATTATGAAACAGACACATAAAAACAAATACAAGTTACTTGGCTTAAACATTGCGTATTATCGAAAATTAAATGGATACACGCAGGAGGCATTTGCAGAAAAATTAGAAATTGACCGAACAACCGTAAGTAAAATCGAATTGGCAACTTGCGGTGTTTCTCTTGATTTGCTTTTTGATATTTCGGAATTATTAGATGTTCCGTTAAGCAAATTATTAGATTTCAGAGATTAAGTAAGGGCAGACTTTCTGCTCTTTTTTTATACCGTGAATGAGATAACATTATCATACGGACAGACAAGGATGTCTGTCCCTACGCAAATATTGGAGTTTATCGAGGCAAACTGATTGTGTGTTCTTGGCTCCCTCTGACGAGGGAGCTGTCTGCGAAGCAGACTGAGGGAGAGATTTAGTGAACAGTTAAGCCTATCTCTCCCTCCGTCATTTTCTTACGAAAATGCCACCTCCCTCGTCAGAGGGAGGCGTAAGCAGGCGTGGAAACCTGCCACTACGCGTATAAATCTTTCCGATAAATTATGATTTGATAAAATGAAATAAATGAGCATATAATATGCCTTTTGTGTATTGCTTTTTAGATTTTATTCAACTATAATTTAAAGTAGATACGAAAGGAGATGTTCCACTATGAAACGCTTTAAGATTAACATTGAATATATGGTTGATAAGGTGCTTTATAAGACCAATGTTTTTGAAACAGAGCATTTTAACATTAATTATACTGCTCTTGAAAGTCATATAAAACTCGATATTGTGCCTGTTGTACCATTGGAAAAGGTTACATTCAAAATGACTGTGCCTTACGATTTCCGCAGTAATGACCGAATTTTCCTTAATGGTTTCCAGTCGTGGACAGAGTGTCGTGAGCATTTTATTGATGACGAGCCGATTACTCTTAATCTTAAACAGCAGGCATTAAGACGCATAAAACCTACATCTCCTTATGGTGACTATGATTTCGTAAAATACGATAAACGAAAAGGCTGTTTTCACGGTTTTTCATATGGTTATGTACGTAATCTTGATGAATTTGACTTTTTCGGTTCATTGAGTGAGCGTTTTGGTTACACAATTATCCGTGCTAATGTGCCTGACAGAGAATTGATTTTTGAGCGTGACCTTGAAGGCGTTGTAATCGACAAGGAATACACTCTTATTGATGTTGTAAACTATCGTGGCAAGGAAAATGATGTTTATGATAAATATTTTTCTGCTATGAACATTCCTGCACCAAGAGTGGGCAGAACAAACGGTTACACAACTTGGTACAATTACTATCAGAATATTACAGAAGACATTGTTACAACTGACCTTGAAGCACTTTCAAAGGTAGAGTCAAAAATCGACATTTTCCAGATTGATGACGGATATCAGACTGCTGTTGGTGATTGGCTCAGTATTGATAGCAACAAATTCCCTAACGGAATGAAATATGTTGCCGACAGAATTCACGAAAAAGGTATGAAAGCAGGACTTTGGCTTGCTCCCCTTTCTTGTCAGGTAAATTCAAAAATTGCAAAGGAGCATCCTGACTGGCTTATCCGTGATGAATACGGCAAAAAGAAGCTTTGCGGTATCAACTGGGGCAATTTCTATGGTCTTGACACAGAAAAAGAAGAAGTCAGGGAACATATCCGCAACTTCTTCAATGTGGTACTGGATGTTTGGGGCTATGATATGGTTAAACTTGATTTCCTCTATTCAACCTGTACTGTGCCGAGAAACGGAAAATCACGCGGTCAGTTAATGTGCGAAACAATGGACTTTATCCGTGAATGTGTTGGTGATAAGCTTATTCTCGGTTGTGGTGTACCGCTGGCACCTGCATTCGGTAAGGTTGATTATTGTCGAATCGGTGCTGACATCGGTCTTGAATGGGACAGAAGTAAGATGATACTTGAAGATGTCTGCACACGAACAACTCTCTGGAACACCATTTTCCGTCGCGGACTTAATGGCAGAGCTTTCGCAAACGACCCTGATGTATTTTTGCTTCGTGACAACAATATGACAATGGGCTTTACACAGAGAAAAATTTCAGCAACTGTTAATCATATTTTCGGCAGTCTTCTTTTCACTTCCGACAATGTTGGTGACTATAACCGTGAAAAAATGGATGTGTTGTTAAACATTTTCAACAACAATCAGCCTGAGCTCGTTTCTGCTGAATTCATTACTAAAGAACTTATTGAAATTAAATACATTGAAAATGGAGAAGAAAAACGACTTTGCTTCGATAGTAATACCGGAGAACTTATGTTATAAATTCAAGTTATGGTTACCCCATAATAAACTCATGTCCGATTCTTCTGATTTTTAAATCCACCTCGACTTCGTAAATGCTGTTTTGCAAAACGGAGTCGAGATTTTTTTCGTTTTTCCTGTAAAAATCCTTGTGGAGAATATATATGAGTCTGCCGAGTCCAACTGAATCACTGTTGTATTCTTCATAAAGTGAATAAATCAGATTTTTAGTTTCTTTTTCAATATATTTTTCACCCAAAAGTGCAATTTTTTCAATATCCTTATCTTTCATAGCAGAAGAAACTCCACCGCTGATTTCTGAAATATCCGCCTCCATTTTCACCTTGATTTTAAATACAGGCTGACCGTTTTTGATTTTAACTGTTCTTGTGGTTTTAGAATCAACAATATTGAGTGATACCTTTTTATTGTCATCCATATCATAGGAAAGTGCTGTGTTGTTGAGCTTGTCATAAAGAATATTGAGAAAGACGGTTTCGTCCTTTGAGATTTTTTCACGGTATTTAGTGCTGTTAAAAAGTGCTGTACCTGAAATTTCCACACTTTTTTCACCTTTTTCTTCCTTTAAAGAAAGAAGTGGCATCGCAAAATCCTTTGTTCCTGAATTATAACGATTAATAAGGTCAAAAAGTTGGAGTTCAAATATTCTTGCATCATATTCATAGGAACTTATACCCGTTTCGATACTTCTTGCACTTATATATTCCTGTCCGTTTTTAGCTTCAAGTATTTCGCCTGCTGTTTTTTCGGCGGCAGCAATATAAACGGACGAACTGTTTTCCACATCACGGACAAAGAAGTCAATTACATCTGCCATATTTTCTTCTGTTATACTTTTTCCTAAAATTATTATTCTGTTTTGTGAATACAAGGGTATTTTGCCCTCTGTTTCAGTAACACTTTTAAGTGCTGTGTATATTGTATCACCTTGCATTTTATAAGCCTTTAAAGGTGGTTGCGATGCACTATCCGAAGATGATGCTGATTGTGCATTTGTGTCGATTGCCTGAATTGTGACAGAGTATTTGTTATCGTCCTCTACATCAATTCCGATTCCCTGAATCACAAGACGGTTACGGATATCTTTTTTATAAATTTCTTCTGAATTAAAGGTGTAAAACGCCGTAAAGAAAACAAGAAGAACTATGACTGCTTTTCGCATTTTTCTCTCCCCTTTCGTCCTGTTATCAAGATAAATAAAGGAATTATCAGTACTGAAAGTCCTGTAATGAAAATCTTTATTATACTGTTATCTGCAATATTAAACCATCGTACTTGTTGTGATATGAACAGATTTGCGATTATTGTGAGTATTCCGATTGCCACGATATAATACACTCTTTTAAATCGACCGAAATATGTTATGAGAATATCGGTCTGTAAGAATATGAGTAATCCTGCCTTAATGAATGCACACATAATCCATACACTTGTGAAAATGGCATCAAGACGGGTAAACATTGAAAATTCAGCAAGAGAAGCCATAGTGTGAAACGGAAAAAGTTGAGTTGATGCGAAATTCCCCATAACCGTACAAGCGAAAAAGAACATAATTGCCATTAAGGATACCTGTGCAAAAAGCCAGATGAAATACCCTTTTCTCCATTTTCCCGTTACTCGCGGTAACATTAGTGCGATTATTCCGTATTCAACAGTTTGTCCCACAGAATCAACTGCCACCTTTACAACAGGCAAAACTCCGTTATAAAAAATGGGTGTTAAATTGAGAAAATCAACTTTTTTCACAAGTGTCAGCATTATAAAAATCAATGCCGGAATCACAAGAACGGCTGAAATTACTGAACTTCGTCCCAATGGTTCGAGTCCCAGATAAGCACCGTAACAGCAAAGGATAATTGCAAAAATAAGCATATATTCCACATCGGTTTCAGGAAACACGATTGTTCCTGCGAAAAGGTCAAGTCGTGCCAAGGTTACAACGGTGAAATAGAAAAAATAGGTTATGAATACTATTGAAACGACTTTTGCAAGTTTTTCTGATTTTTCATAAGCAAGTTCAAGGATGTTTTTATCCCTGTGCTTTCTGTAAAGACGAAACACAGGCAACATAATAAGTGTCCCGATGGCTATTCTGAATATTGGTTGTATAAGCATATCGGAAAGTCTTATATTTTCCGTATATGACGAAAGATATGTGACTGTTGTCAAGGTACGCGATAAAAACAGCATTACATAAAACTGAAACGCACTGATTTTTCCTTTTGTTTTTTCCATTCTATTTCCTCAATTTATCAATTTCCATTCGTTTTTTGCCCATTTTCTTCCAGTCAGCACGAAAAACCATATCACGCCACGCACCCATTTTTGTAGGTGACATTGGTGAAGTAAACGGTACACCATAAGGGTTTATGGCTGATGCATTGATTAAAACCGCCGCAAAACACAGCATTATTCCGTAAAGTCCTGTAAGTCCGCCTACAATGATAAATGTAAATCTTAATACGGCAACAGGCTCGTAAAGTGTTGAAACAACGAAAGAGCTTACGGCAGTAAGTCCCACCACAATAAGCATTGGTGCGGATAAAATTCCTGCTGTTACTGCTGACTCACCGACTACAAGTGCACCCACAATTGATATTGCGTGACCTACATTCTTCGGCATACGAAGTCCACCCTCACGGACAATTTCGTATATGAGATGAATTAGCAAAGCCTCAAGCATTACAGGTAGCGGTGTTCTGCTTTCCTGTCCTGTTATGCCAAAAATCATAGTTTCGGGTATTATTTCCTGATGAAAAGTGCAGACGGCCACATAAAGTCCCGGTAAAAATACGCTGAACAGAAATGATACAATCTTTAAGATACGAATAAATGTTGCGTAAAATGGTCTTTTAAGGTAATCATCCATTGAATGAAAATGCTCGATAAAAAGATAAGGTACAATAAGGGCATTCGGTGTCCCGTCAACGATAACACAAATTTTTCCTTCGCTGATTTTTGCTGTCAGCACATCAGGTCGTTGGGTAAAACCCACACCGCTGAAAATTGATGCATATTTTGTATCGAGAAAGCTTTGCATATATCCTGAACCAAGGACTGTATCAACCGTGGAATTTTTAAGCCTTTTCACCACATCATCAAGCATTTTTTTATCAACTCGGTCGGACATATAGCATACACAGGCTCTCGTTTTTGATGTTGTGCCAACCTCCACCACCTGAGTTTTAAAGACCGGGTTTCGCACACGACGACGAATCATTGTCACGTTGTCCTTAAAACTTTCCACAAATGCTTCACGAGAACCTCGCTCCTGCATTTCGGTATCAGGCTCTAAAACTGCTCTTTTCGGGAAGCCCTGAACACCAAACATTACGGTAAACTGAGCATCATCAGTAAGCATTAAAATACTACCGTAAATGGCTTCACGAATGGCTTCGTCAAGGTCGTTTGTGATTGATTTGTCAATACTTGCCGAAACTCTGTCAGCGGCGGAATAAATCAGTTTATCCCCTTTTTCATCGTGAAAATCCGCATCGATTATAGGAAGAATGACCTGCTCCGTGGCAAGAAGACTGTCGCACATTCCGTCAACCATAATAAAATAGATTTCCTTGCCCTGTGCGTTGTATTTTCTGTATTTCACATCAAAAGCATCACCGAATTGCGCTTTTATATATCTTATATTCTCCTGTAAATCGGTGCTTAAATACTTTTTTTCTGTTGTCTTTTTTTCATCAACTGTAATTTCATCTACTTTTTTGCCGAACCAATTATTACTCATAAAAAATCACCATTTTTATCTTTGCCTTAAAATATAGTAATATTCTGTCACTATTGGCAAAAGATATGAATGGTGATTTTATGTTTGTGACTTTAATAAGAACTGTTATTTTATATGTTTTTGCGATTACCAGTATCCGAATAATGGGAAAAAGGCAGATTGGAGAACTTCAACCATCAGATTTGGTGGTAACTCTGCTTATTTCACAGATTATTTCAATTCCAATTCAGGATACAGATATTCCCCTTGTGAACACAATTATTCCAATCTTTCTCCTTGTTGGATTTGAAATTCTAACATCAGTTTTCAATATGAAAAGCATTAAATTCCGCAGATTTATGCAAGGACAACCCGTTGTAATTATCAATAACGGAAAGTTGGACCAGAAACTACTCAAAGAACTGCGTTTTACTGTTGATGATTTGCTTGAATCACTCAGGCAAAAAGATGTTTTTGATATTTCACAAGTGCAATATGCAATTGTGGAAACAAACGGACAGTTAAGTGTTCTTTTGAAGGCGGAATATGATGTGGTTACACGCGAGGATTTGAAACTATCATCCGAACCGCAGGGGTATAAGTGCCCTGTAATTATTGATGGAAAAATCATAGAAAAGGACTTTGAAATATGTAACACAAGCAAAAAGGAAATTGAGAAAACTGTGAAAAAAGAAAAACTTGAAATTAAAGAAATTCTGCTTATGACTGTTGATTCAGCAGGGAACAACACAATTATCAGAAAGGAAAATCAATGAAAAGAATCATTATTGCTGTTAGTGTTATTTTTCTTGCCTTTGCAATCTCATTTACGGGAAATTTCCTTGTGGACAGGGCTTGTAAAAAGCTTGAAAATCATTTATCTGAAATATGTAATACCGCACAGGAAAAAAATGTGGAAAAAGCTATTCAGTTATCCGAAAGTGCCGTTGTACTTTGGGAAGATGTTCACGATATCATTGAAAGTTTTATCCGTCACGAAGAAACAGATAAACTTGAAGAATTAGTAAAAAGCCTATCCGTTTATGCACAACAAGGCAATATGGAAAGACTTGAACAACAAGCCGATTTGGCTATTGACGAATTAAGTCATTTAATTCGTAATGAAAAGCCGTTGATAAGTAATATATTTTAGTTTCGTTGGTTAAATTGGAGTTTGTAAGGATAATTCGTAATGCGTAATTCGTAATTTGGAATTAAGGGGTGCGGGTGTCCGGTGGACACCCGCACCTCGTCAGAGGGAGCCAAAGAAAAAACACAATTAAAAGAGAGCGACAAATTCTAATTTGTTTATAACATTTTTATTTCCCTTTTTTCGTGTTGTTATTTGCATCTGATTATGATAAAATAGCATCATTGAGGTGATACAATGGAATTTAAATTTAATAACGGAAAATTCCGTATAATGCAGATTGCTGATGTTCAGGATACACAGCGAACATCTGATGCAACAGTCCGTTTTATCCGTGAGGCTCTTAAAAAAGCAAAGCCTGACCTTGTGGTTTTTACAGGTGACCAGGTCAAGGGCTATGGATTTAATCTTATGGGTGGCGATAACAAGAAAAAGGTTACGGAATGTATCAACAAATTTTTGACACCGCTTGATGAAACAGGAATTCCGTTTACATTCGTTTTCGGCAATCACGATGACCAAGCTTTTTCAATTTCCAAGAAAGAACAGTTTGAAATTTATTCTTCCCACGCAAACTGTGTGGCATTTAATGCTGATGATGAGATTGACGGATACTGCAACCACAATCTTGAAATAAAAGGTAAGGACGACAAGACCAAACTTAATGTATATCTTGTAGATAGCCTTACTGCTACTCTTGACGGTACTTGTGACCACGTTCACGAAAATCAGCTTGAATGGTATAAGAATACAAGAGAAAGACTTAAAGATGAAAACGGTGATTATGTTCCGTCAGTAGTTTTTCAGCATATTCCTGTCAATGAGATTTACGAACTTTTAATAGAAGTGCCGAAAGGAACACCAAACAGTGCACAAGGTTATCGTGAATGGGACGGAAAGTTCTTTGCTATGAACCCTGAAAGAGTGGAGATTAATGAACGTTCATTTATCGGTGAAACTCCAAGTGTCCCTAAAGAAAACGGTGGTCAGTTTGATACTATGAATAAAAAAGGTGATGTGTTCTTAATGCTTTTCGGACATGACCACAACAACTCATTTATCGGTGAATATAAAGGTATGAAAATGGGCTATACTCAGGGTTGTGGATTTAATGTTTATGGTCCCGGTAAAAAAAGAGGAGTACGCCTTATCGATTTCGATGAAAGCAATCCTGCTGATTTTACTTCAACAACTCTTACCGTTGAAGATTTAGAAGAATTTGATGTGGGCAATAAGCTCAAACACGGTTTTTATACTTATGCACCAACAAGTGTGGATTCTGTAAAAGATATTGCAAAACGAAAGATTCTTCCTATTGTGGCAGTTGCATCGGCAGTATACGGAGTATATAAACTTATTAAGAAAAAGAAATAAATATAAAATATTATCCCCCGTAATCAACTTGATTACGAGGGATTTTTATTCGCTATAACACTATGCGAAGCATAATAAAACTGGCGTTGTATCCTTACGAATACAACGCCTTACTTTTATATATTAGTGATTGTGACCTGCGTGGCTAGTGCCAAGGTTATTTACGATAATTGTTGAGATGTGCTTGTTTTCTCTCTTGAGTGTCCAGTTGATTGTGAATGAATCAAGTTTAACACTATGAACGCAATCTTCAATTTCCTTTGCAATACCTTCTTCGATTTCAGCACCTACAAGAGCAGTCTGAACAGCCTGATACCAGCTGAGGTTACCTGCCTTAACAAAGTACATGATGTGATAACCAAAGTCAGATTCAATAATTTCTGTGTCACCTGCTTTACGGCCCTCAGCAATTGACCAGTTTGTAAATGGCTTAACATAAGTACCGTCATTCATAACGCCTTCGTAAAGACCGCCATAATTAGGATTACCGCTTGAGTCAACATCTTCACTGTGCTTCTTTGTAAGCTCAATGAAATTATCCTCTGTTGGATTTTTAAGGTATTCGTCAAGAACAGCCTGAGCCTTTTCTTTTGTTGCTTTCTTTGTTGCTTCAGTAATGTTTGTTACTGAATTACCGTCTTCATCCTTTGTAGATGTTGCAGTACCGTCAGTATTCTTGTCAGGGAACTTAATAAGGATATGTCTTACATCACTTGAATAGATTGAAGTATCCTTATGAGGAAGAGTCTTCATCATTACAACATAGAAAGTGCCGTTTTCACCGTCAACAACTGCGATTTCGCCTGCTTTTCTTGCATCATCATAAACCCATTTTGCAACAGCTTCACTGTATGATGATGTAAGAGTTGCATACTTTGTATTTTCAACAAGAGTAGATACGTCAGGGTCTTTTGTGCTCTTGTTGTCTTTTGATAAGATGTCAGATTTAGCGGCAGCGATGAATTTTTCTTCATCAGTTGCTTTTTCAAGGAATGCTTCAGCATTTTTCTTTGCCTTTGCTTCAGCTTCAGCGTGCTCCTTTTCGTGGTCTTCGCCTTCTTCATGAGTATGGTTGCTGCCTAAATCAGCTGCGAAAGCATAGATACGAAGGTCAACTACATCATAATCGTCTTTATTAGCCTTGTATTCTTCGTTAATTTTATCTGCTGTAACAGCATTTGTTGTATCTTCAGTAACCTTGTCATAGTATTTCTGAGCAAGATACATTTCTTCAGTAATGTTACGGATTAATTTTTCTGTAACACCGTAACCGAGCTGTAAACGAAGCCATCTGTTGAGTGAGTAGTCGTTTTCTTTAGCTGTTTTACGCATTTCTTCAAACTGTGAATCAATTTCTTTTTCTTCAGCTTCTGTGAGCTTAAGACCTGCTTCTCTTGCCTTTTCAGCACCGTATTTAGCGTTAACAAGCTGGTAAACAGCAGAATATGTAAATACATCCTGCCATGTTGGTTCCTTGATATCACCAAGGTCTTCCATAGCAACACCTGTGAACTGAACCTGGTCCTCTGTGTATTCCTGCTGGTCAGGAGCCTTTGTGTAGTCAAATCCTGTCATTGAAAGGCCCATTCCTTCACCATACTGTTCATACTGAGCAGCTGTGTTAAATGACTGCATCCATGTCTGGAAATAGAAATAGTTGATTTCAGCAAGAGAAATCTTTTCCTTAACACCGTCAATTGAAACCTTAACTGTTTTCTGTGGAATGTCAAAGAAGTTAAGCACTCCTGCAACAGCACCGAAAGCGATAACAACTGCAAGAACAATTGAAATTACCTTTTTAACTGTCTTCTGAGCCTTTACGCTCATAGGAGATTTTTTTGCATTTTTTGCGGCAGCTTTAGCGAGTCTTTCTTTGCGTTCCTCACGGTAAAGCTCAGCCTGAGATTTGTTGTTGTTGTTTTCCATGGGAAAAACCACCTTTTCGAACTTTTTTGCTTTTTATAATGAAAAGGTATGTTGATAACAACATACTTTTTCACATTAACAGATACATTTTATACTATTTTAAAGAAATATACAAGAGAAAAAATAAAATTTAACATTTTGTACAAAAATATAGTGTGTTTTTTGACATAGTGAAAAATTTGATACCATATATTTTGTTTTTCCTCAACTTTTTATATATTTTTATTGTAAAAACTAAAAATATATTATATAATCTTTTTAATAATGTCTTTGAAATTTAAACAAGTAAAAAGGAGATATATTTTATGAAAATTATGGCTTTTGATGTTGGCGGTACTGCTATTAAATTCGGCTTGGTTGACGAAAATTTTGAAGTTCTTTTTTCAGAGGAATTTCCAACAGACACATACAAGGATACTGACAATATGGTGCTCAGAGCAATGGAAGCAAAGCTCAAGGAATATGAAGGTCAGTATGACGCAGTTGGTATTTCAACAGCAGGTCAGGTTAATGTTAACACCGGTGTTATTCACGACGGTGTCGGTAATATTCCAAACTATAACTACTCTGACCTTTGCGGCACATTTGAACCTGAATTCAATGTTCCTGTTGCAGTAGATAACGATGTTAACTGTGCTGCAATCGGTGAGGCTCATTTCGGTGCTGCTCGTGGTGAAAGCGATTTCCTTTGCCTTACTTACGGTACAGGCGTTGGCGGTGCTATTTTCATCAACGGTGATGTTTATCGTGGTTCAAAATTCGCAGGCGGTGAATTCGGTCATATGGCAACTCACAAGGACGGCAGACTTTGTACTTGCGGTCGAATTGGTTGTTATGAGGCTTATGCTGCTTGCCGTGTATTCACAACAGCAGTTTCAGAAAGAATGGGCAAGCCAATGAACGGCAGAGAAATTTTTGAGCCTGAAAACCTTAAAAACCCTATTATTATGGAAGAAATTGATAAGTGGGAAGATGAAATTGCATTGGGACTTCGCAACCTTTGTTATATTTTCAACCCAAGCCTTATCGTTCTTGGTGGCGGAATTATGTCAGAGGAATTACTTCTCGGTCATATCCGTGAAAAGGTTAATGCACAGCTTGAAGATAACTATAAGCATGTAAGAATTGAAAAAGCACAACTTCGTAACAAAGCGGGTATGATGGGTGCTGCATATCTTGCAAGTGAAAAATTGAAAAAATGGAGTAAATAATTGTGTTTTTTAAAAGACCTTTCCCAAAAAGAGTTAACTACTATAAAATACCTCTTGTTGATTTAAGTGTAATGCCCCCGAATACACCTGAAGAGCTTAAGTATCTTTATAACTATACAATAGTTGATGACCATGCAGGGTATCTTGGTCATCCCGATTCGGTTCTTCTTAATAACGGAGATATACTCACATTTTACCCAAAAGGACACGGAAAAGGTGCGATTATCTCAAAAATCAGTGATAACGGTGGTATTTCATACGATAAGACTATCGAAAATCAACCTGCATCATGGGAAAAATCCCTTGAAACACCTACCGTTTATCGTTTACAGTTTAGAAGCGGTGATGAAAAACTCATTCTCGTTTCAGCAAACTCAAAATGGCCGGGAATGTCAACTCCCGGTGGTTTCAACAGTTCAGTTTCTCTTGACGAGGGAAAAACATGGACAGAATTCAGACGATTCTGGGATAACGACAGCGAAATGCCTTTGATTCCTATTGTGGCTATGGCATCGCTTACGCGACTTAAAGAAAACGGTGAATTTGTTGATAAATGGATGGGAATTTTCCACGATAACCAATTTATAAACTACAAATCAATTCTTACTTTTGATGAAAACGGTGAATATAACTGGTCAAAACCTGAACCTTATCTTGCACAGTATCGTGATATTGAAATTTACTCCGGAATTTGTGAGGTTGAGTGTATCCGTTCTGCCGGTGGTAAGGGTGATGAACTTTGTCTTATTGCCCGTTGCAACAAAAAGAGAAACACATCTCTTCTTTTCTTCTCACAGGATGAGGGTAAAACATGGTCAAAACCTGTTGAAGCACCTGTTACACTTAATGGTGAACGCCATAAGGCGGAATATACCGATGACGGACGACTCTTTATCACATTCCGTTCGATTGAGCGTAATCGTAAAATGGTTAAAAAGATGCGTAAAGACGGAGGAATGCAAACATGGTATTCCGAAGGCTGGGTTGCTTGGGTAGGCACTTATGATGACCTAAAAAAAGGCACAGAAGGTCAGTACAGAATCAAGATTGCACATACATATCTTGACCACCAGAAAGAGCCATCACTCAGTGCAAATGCAGACACAGGATATTGCGGAAATGTAGTCCTCAATAACGGAACAATCGTAACTTCTTCTTACGGTATTTTCTCACCCAAAGAAAAGGATAAGGGCAAGTATGATACGGATAAGGGCAAACAAAAACGAAAGACTTTTATTGTATCAAAGAGAATTAAACTCAGCGATGTTGAAAAGCTTATAAAATAAAAAAATTAACTGTCGGTTATAAAACGTAACCGGCAGTTTTTTCTTACAAATTATAATTTATCGGGGTAACTAATTTGGTATGTCATTCTGAGCAAAGCGAAGAATCTCTACCCAAATGACATATCAACCAGCGGAGATTCTTCGTCACTTCGTTCCTCAGAATGACAACGCAGGCGTGGAAGCCTGCCACTACGCGATTGC
>JAFQEE010000036.1 GCA_017399175.1 Clostridia bacterium
TCTGAGCGTAGCGAAGAATCTCTCCAACAGTTAACATATCAACCAACGGAGATTCTTCGTCACTTCGTTCCTCAGAATGACAACGCAGGCGTGGAAGCCTGCCACTACGCGATTGCGTTTTGCATTTTGCACTTATCCCGACAAACTCCAATTTATTAAACGAAATTAATTGAATTTATGGTAAAAATAAGAAAAATAAAAAATTTTAAAATATTTGTAAAAAATATGTTGACAAATCAAAAGTCTTATATTATAATAACAAAGCCGTCGCAATGAACGGCAATCATGGCGGCATAGCTTAGTTGGCTAGAGCGTCCGGTTCATACCCGGAAGGTCACAGGTTCAAGTCCCGTTGCCGCTACCAAGGGACTGAACAAGTCCCTATATATGGCCCGGTGGTCAAGCGGTTAAGACACCGCCCTTTCACGGCGGTAACACGAGTTCGATTCTCGTCCGGGTCACCACGAAGAAGCATCGCAGTAGCGGTGCTTTTTTATTTTCATAAAATATATTGTGAGGTTATACTATGAATTTCAATGAAATAGCAAAAAACAGATATTCCTGTCGTGCATTTGACGGGAACAAACCTGTTGAGGATGAAAAAATCAAATCAATTCTTGAAAGTACAGTTCTTTCACCATCTGCGTGTAACAGTCAGCCTTATCATTTTACTGTTTGTAAAGGTGAAAAAGCAAAAGAGATTGCAAAGGCAACTCAAAGTATGGGAATGAATAAATTTACAACTGATGCACCTGTTATGATTGTTATTTCAGAAGACAATTACAATAAAACTGCAAACATTGGTTCAAAAATCAAGAATAACGATTATCGTTCTATTGATATTGGTATTGCAACAGCATATCTTACAGCAGAAGCAACTGTACAAGGACTTGGTACTTGCATATTAGGTTGGTTTGATGATAAGAAAATCCGTAATATCTGCGGACTTAATAATCCCGTGCGACTTGTTGTTGCATTAGGTTATGCGAAAGAGGGTAGTGCGATACCTTCTAAAAAAAGAAAAGATTATGATGTTCTTGTAAGCGAGGTTTAGCGTGAAAGAATCACGCTAAACCTGGATTGTATGTCCCTCGAAATTTGAAAATATCAAATTTCGAGATGGACTAAATTTTCATTACGCCTTATCTGGCTACAATAAGGAGTAACATAATTATTTTATACGAATTTGTAGCCAGAAAGGCTATGAAAATTAATATGACTCAGTGTGAAAATTGTGCAAACTATTATTATGATGACGAATTACAAGAATATTGTTGCGATGTTAACCTTGATGAAGATGAGATGATGAGATTTTTAACATCGTCAAATTACCATTGTCCGTACTTCAGACTTGACGACGAATACGGAGTTGTCAAAAAACAGAACTGATTTTTGTTGAAAATTCAGTATTGAATTGTCCTCAATATAGCATTATAATTTATATAGGGAAAGTAAAGAATATATGGGGGATTGTTTATGTATCAGTATATTTATGCAACTGCTGTTATTGTTGGTGTTCTTGTAACTGTTGCATTTTTGATTTTACGCGTTATGCGTGGTGGAATCGGTGCGATGTTTTTAAAGGCAGGTGCATCAATCTGTTTTATCGGAACGGCATTTTCAGCCTTTGCTTTTAATAATAAGGAAATGGAATACGGTATCCTTGTTATTATGGGGCTTATATTCGGTCTTTTAGGCGATGTATGGCTTGATATGAAATATGTTTATAAGCAACATAATCACATTTATACATACGCAGGTATTATTTGCTTTATTGCAAACCATGTTTTCTATATTCCTGCTGTTGCGTTCAAATATGGCGAAGGTCAGTTTGAATGGTGGTATGCTGTAATCAATATTGTTGCATCAGTTATTTTTGCAACTATAACATTGGCTCTTGAAAAACCGATGAAGGTTAAATACGGAAGATACAAGAAAATCTTGTTCCTTTACGGTGTTTTCCTTTCCTGTACAATGTTTACAGCGATAAATGGTTTGTTCTATAAAGGCTTCTCAAAAGAGTTGTTTATGTTGGCAATTGCATCTGTATTGTTTACTCTTTCTGATTTGGTGCTTTCAAATATTTATTTCAAAGAGGGCGGAAACACAAAACCGAATGTTATTGTGAATCATCTTCTCTATTATGCCGCACAGTTCACATTCGCATCAACCTTGTTATTAAAATAGTCACAGTGTTTAAAAATAAATAATATTTTTGGTTATACTGATAGTTGTAATTTATTACAATTATTGGTATAATTTTTTATATGAGTTCTTTTCAGAAAGGAGTTATAGAATGTTAAACGGATTGTTTATCGGTCTGTCAGTTTTATTTGTAATAAGTGTCATAGTTTTCCTTGTGGAACGACTTAAAGAATGTTCGGTCAAGGCAACTGTTCTTAAAGCGACATCATCCTTGTTTTTTGTAATATTAGCTTGTGTTGCAATTCTCATAAAACCTGAAAATGCAGATTATGGAATGATGTTTATTATCGGTATGGTGCTATGTACCATAGGTGACATCTGGCTTGACCTTAAATATGTACATAAGGAATATGATGAACAATATACCTTTATTGGTATATCGAGTTTTATGGTAAGTCACATTTTTTACCTTATAGGAATTTTGCTGGCTTATCCCGAGTTTATCGGTTGGCAGGTGGCTCTTGCAATATTCTCTGCCTTGTCAGTATCAGTTGTCGAACGACTGATTTCAAAAAAGACAGGCTTTGAATATGGAAAATTTAAAACCTTGACATTTGTTTATTCGATTGTCATAATGCTTACTGTAACATTTGCACTTAATGCGGTTAATGCATTCGGTTGGTTACCTGTGTTGGGTGGAGCAGAAATGCCTGCGGTAATGCCAAGATTTTTATGTATGAATATGGGAACTGTGATTTTTGCCCTTTCTGATTTGTCCCTTTCAATAGCTTTTTTCAAAAAAGGCGGAAACACAAAGGTTAATGTGGTTATAATTCACATTACATATTACCTTGCACAGTATTTATTAGCGTTATCAATTCTTATGTGATAAGGAGAGAAATATATGGAACAGAAAAAATATGTTCAGAAAAATGAAATGACTGCGTTTTGCGTTGCAGGTTTAGGTCAGGGTATGATTTATGCACTTATGTCAAGTTATATCAGTGACTATTACCTTAATGTATTGCAGTTAGCACCAATGTTTGTGTTGCTTCTTATGCTTTTGGCACGAGTATGGGACGCAATTAACGACCCACTTATGGGTATGATTGTTGACAGAAGCAACCTTAAAAGTGGTAAGATGCTTCCGTTTATTCGTCTTGCGTTAATTCCGATTGCAATCGTAACATTACTTATGTATTTAAGCCCTAACCTTGACAAAACACAGTTAATGATTTATTCAGCAATCGTTTATATTGCATGGGGTATGATTTATACAGTTGGTGACGTTGCATTCTGGGGACTTCCAAATGTTATGACACCTGATTCGGAAGAAAGAAGTTCAGTTATTTCAGTAAGTAAGATTTTCAACTCAATCGGTTCTGCAGTTCCTGAAGTTCTTTTCCTTGTAGTTGGTTTTATTATTGCTGCATGGGTTGAAAATTCTTCAGAACCTATTGACTTCCTTACATCACAAAAGAGAAAATATCTTATTATGGCAATCGTAACAGTTGGTCTTGGTTCAATCCTTTATGCACGCGCTTGTACAGGTGTTAAGGAAAGAGTTAAAATGCCTGTTCGTAAGCGTCAACCAGGTGAACCATCACAACTTTCACGAGTATTCAAGTGTAAACCTCTTGTTCTTGTCCTTTTGATGGGTGTTCTTTCAAGCGGACGTTATATGGTGTCTGCAGCAGCAATCCATGTTGCTCGTTATTCATTCTATATCGGTCCTGACCTTGCAACTCTTGCAACAGAGGCTGAAAGAATTGCAGCGATTGAATCAAGTATTTCAACAGTTAAAACAGTTTTCCAGATTAGTTCAATCGTTGGTCTTTTCGGTGCAACACTCTTTATGCCGAAACTTATGAAGAAGTTTGACTATAAGAAACTTGTTATTGTAACTTGTCTTGCAGGTTTTGTGGCAAGTATCGTTACAACAATTGTTGGTTGGTTTACAATGAACCTTTATGCTTGTATCCCATTCATTATTATTTCTTGTATTCCTCTTGGCGTTATTAATACAGTCAGCCTTGCAATGATTGGTGACTGTCTTGACTATATGGAACTTAAAACAGGATTCCGTGATAACGCACTTGGTGCTGCTTGTCAGGGCTTTATCAACAAAATCGGTAATGCTTTCGCAACATCAGGTATCGTTGTTATGTACATGGTAATCGGTCTTGACCCTGCACAGATGCTTTCATCAACTGCGGTTGTATCAGCACTTGATATGCCACCTGAAATGAGATTTGCAATGTTCTCACTTGTATCAATCGTTCCAGGTATCAGTATGCTTCTTTGTGCAATTCCTATGTTTTTCTATAAGATTGCAGGACAGGAAAAGAAAAATATTATTGAAGCTCTTGCAAAGAAGAGAGAAACAAGTGGTGTAACTGTAGATTAATTTTAAAAGCCTACATATAATGTGTAGGCTTTATTTATAGGAGATATTATGAAAGATTTTAAATTTTTAGTGCTTACTGACCCGCATTTTTTTGATACTGATTTGGGTTGCAGTGGTCCTGATTATGATGACTTTATGCACTATGAACAGAAATGTTTTGCAGAAACTGAAAGTATCAATAATGCTGTTTTTAAGTATCTTGGTGAAACAGATTCAGCAGATACAGTTATTATAGTTGGTGACTTAACACAGAATGGTGAGCGAAAAAGTCACGAGAAGTTTATTAAGTTGCTTTATGACATAAAAGCAAAAGGCAAAAAAGTTTATCTCATTACTGCTGACCACGACTGGAAAGGTGACCCTTTTGCATTCGGTGAAAACGGAAGATATCAGCCTGAAGGCACAAAGAAAGAAGAACTTATTACTCTTTATAATGATTTCGGTTTTGCTGATGCAATCGCTGTGGACGAAGAACATCTTTCTTATGTTGCACAGTTAAGTGATGGTGTAAGACTTCTTGCAATCAACGCAGATATAAAGACAAACGGTCAATTCAGTTTAACGGAAAAACAGGTTGAATGGATTAAAGTGCAGACTAAAAAGGCAAGGGAAGATAATCAGACAATGTTTGCTATTTGTCACTATCCCGTTTTGCCTATTCAGCCACTTTTCTCAATCATCAAATCAGCACTTATGTATGATTACAAATCAGTTGCAACACTTCTTGCTGATGAGGGTGTGCACCTTGTTTTCACAGGTCATATGCACAACCAGAGTATCAATGAGTTTGTAACAGAAAAAGGCAACAAATTCTTTGATGTTACAACAGGCTCAATTATTGCTGACCCGTCATACATAAGACTTGTTACATTAAATGAAAAAGGTGCGGAAATCAAGAGTATTCCAACACCTGATTTTGAATACGATACAAAGGGAATGACCTGTAAGGAATATCTCACATCAGTGTTTGATGCGATGATTAGAAATATTCTTCTCGATTTGCGTGATGATACTACAAGAGCAATGAGAAAATTTCACATAAAAGAGAGCAAAGGTCTTGTTTTTGCACTTCACATAGCAGGAAAACTTCTTTGTTCAGTAAAACTTGGTACACTCGCAAGACTTCTCTTCATTAAATGTGATAAGAGCATAAAAAAAGTCAAATTGATTGATTATGCAACTGTGCTTGTGAGAAACATCTTTCGTGGTAATCAGACATATAACGAAGGTACACCTGAAGGTGATGTTTTCATAGCATTTATAAATCGAATTAAGCCAATACTTAAAAAGATAAGTGTTAAAGACCCTTATGGTGAAAAAGTAGATTTGGCTGAATTGCTTATAAATACTGCAGGCAATTACGGTTACGACGATTATAACGAAACAATTAAATGGTGAATATTTTCGTAGGGGCTGGCGTCCCCGACAGCCCTTTGGTGACAAGTTAAGCAGAAAGGGTCGTCGAGGACGCCGCCCCCTACAAAGTTATTTGCTGTTTTTTCAAATATCTCTTGCATTTAATCGCTTTAATGTGATAGAATAACTCTAATCTTTTTTAGAAAGAAGTAATATTATGGTAACACTTGATAAAATCTATCATGCATCATTTGTTTTAAAGGACATTATCCGTAAAACAGATATGATTTATGCACCAAAAATCAACCCTGATTGTGATCTTTATCTTAAAACAGAAAACTTACAGGTAACAGGTTCATTTAAGGTTCGTGGTGCTGCTTATAAAATCAGTCAGCTTTCAGCCGAAGAAAAGGAAAAAGGCGTTATTGCCTGTTCAGCGGGTAACCACGCACAGGGTGTGGCTCTTGCTGCTACAAAAAATGGCATTAAGTCGCTTATCTGTCTTCCTGACGGTGCTCCAATTTCAAAGGTTGAAGCAACAAAGAGCTATGGTGCAGACATCTGCCTTGTTGAAGGTGTTTATGATGATGCTTATAACAGAGCATTACAATTAAGAGATGAAAAGGGTTATACTTTCGTTCATCCGTTTGACGATGACGATGTTATTGCAGGTCAGGGTACAATCGGTCTTGAAATTCTTGACCAGATTGCTGATGCTGATGCAGTCGTTGTGCCAATCGGTGGTGGCGGACTTATCAGCGGTGTTTCATTTGCAATCAAAGCACTTAATCCAAAGGTTAAGGTTTACGGTGTTCAGGCAAAGGGTGCACCAAGTATGTATAACTCAATCAAGGACGATAAAATTGAACGCCTTGATAATGTTTCAACTATTGCTGACGGTATTGCGGTTAAAGAACCGGGTGCAAATACATTTGAATATGTAAAGAAATATGTTGACGAAGTTGTAACAGTTACTGATGATGAAATTGCAACTGCAATTCTTGCTCTTATTGAACAGCAGAAACTTATTACTGAGGGTGCAGGTGCAGTTTCAGTAGCAGCAGTAATGTTCAATAAAATTCCTGTTAAGGGCAAAAAAGTTGTTTGCCTTGTTTCAGGTGGTAACATCGATGTTACAATTCTTTCTCGTGTCATCAAGCGCGGTCTTTTGACAAGTGGTCGTACATATTCACTTACAATCGAACTTGTTGACAAACCAGGTCAGCTTAAAGGCGTTTCAAATATTATTGCCGATTTGGGCGGTAATGTTATTTCGATTCACCACGAAAGAGCATCTGAAAATTCAGACATCAATGGTTGCTTCTTGAGAATTTTGTTAGAAACACGAAACTTTGACCATATTGAACTTATCAGAAATGAACTTATCAAACAGGGATACAAATTAGTATAAGGAGTAATAATTATGATTAAAACAATCAGTACAGATAAAGCACCTGCAGCAATCGGACCGTATTCACAGGCAAAGGTAGTTGGAAATCTTGTTTTCACATCAGGACAGATTGCAATCAACCCTGCAAATGGTGAGATTGAAGCAGTAACAATCGAAGAACAGACAAAACAGGTTTGTGAAAATATCAAGAATCTTCTCGAAGCATCAGGCAGCGACCTTGATAGCGTTGTAAAAACAACTTGTTTTCTTAAAAATATGGAAGATTTCGCAACTTTCAACGGAATCTATGCAGAATATTTCACAGGGAAACCTGCACGTTCATGCGTAGCAGCAAAACAGTTGCCAAAAGATGTATTGGTAGAAGTTGAAACAATAGCAGTAATTAAATAATTTATAACAAGGTGAATGCTTATGGCACTCACCTTTATTTATTTGCATATTCAAATCATAATTTATCGGGGTGAAAATGAATTTGAAATAGGAATGAAAACCTTGTAGGGTCGCTTCACGAAGCGACCGTTCCAAAGTGTGCTGAAAACCTCGTTCGGACGATAGTCTCGCCTGCCGGCTCGGTTGGTGCTTCTGCTTCGCAGAGGTGTCCGCTGGACACCCGCACCCGTGCCCTCCCGAACTTTTAATATGCACTTGCGGGCGAGCACGGAGACTCGCCCCTACATTCCAACCATATTGGTTTTATTTTATAATTGCAACGCAGTTCCGACACTTTGCACTTTGCATTTTGCACTTACATCGACAAACTCCAAATTATCAAAATGATTAAATAGTCAGGTCATTCTGAGCGTAGCGAAGAATCTCAAAATATTTGTAAAATAAATCCGTACAGAGTCAATCTGTACGGTTAATTTTATGTTCTATTTGGGTTATCAGTTCTGCCTATTAGATAATCAACGCTTGTGTTATAATAATCAGCCAATTTCCAAAGAGTGTCCAATGGAATCTCGCGTTTGCCGTTTTCATACTGTGAATAGGTGTTCTGTTTTATATTAAGATATTCAGCAAGTTCCTTTTGCTTAACATCATTATCTTCACGCAAATCTTTTAATCTCATAATAATCACCTGAAACGATTTTACATTATCACATAACGAGATATTGACAATTATCTCAATTTGCGATATATTATAAGAAATAGTATGCGAAAAAATACAATGATTATAGGAGATGATGTTATGAAAAAGAAAACCATAATGAAAGTAATTGCAGTTGTTTTGGCAGTCGCACTTATCTGTGGCGGAGCTTTTGGCGGATATGTTTTGTATCGTTTTAATTTCAACGGACCAAAAGACCTTGCTCACAGTTACGAGGAAATATACAATCAAAATCCGATTACTTATGATGTGGGTGACGACGGGGAGTTTTCCGTTTTAAAAATCAACGATACTCATTTTTATAATGGTACTTGCGAAAATGACAGAAAAACAATGTCTGACTTAAAAATCATTCTCGATAAAACACCTTGCGATTTCATTGTTGTCAATGGTGATATGGTTGACGGTTTTAATCTTAATACGGATTATGACAAATATGGTGCTACAAAGATTTTTGCTGACCTTATTGATAGTTATAATATTCCTTGGACTTTTATCCCCGGTAACAACGACAGCGAAATTGATGGCGAAAACGAAGATTTGATTGCATACCTTATGCAGTACGAAAACTTTGTTTGTGGAAATGAGAAAAACATTGACGGAGATATGCAGTATTTCATTGACCTTGAATATAAAGGAAAATTGGCTCACTCACTTGCCTTTATGGACAGCAACGCAAGGACAATCAAGGCAATAGGAAAGTACGATTACATAAAGGAAAACCAGATTGATTGGCTACTTGACGGAATTGAAAACAGAAAAGTCAAAACAAGTGTTTTTTATCATATGAACACACCTGCGTTCAAAACAGCATTTGAAAAAGGTGAAGCATACAAAGGTTTCCCGTCTGCTTATGTGTATGAACTTGATTCAATCACAGAAAACAAACTGTTTGACGAAATGACAGCAGATAATGAATATATTTCTTTAATTTCAATAGGTCATATTCACAGTAATAATATGTGCCATTTCTATAATGGAAGATATTATCAGTTGAGTAGTATCAGCGGATACAACGCATCACATCCCGATGATTTAATTCCGTCATGTACATTGACAGTAATTGATGTAACAGAAGAAAACGCAAAAGAAATGTATCATTTTGAAAAGATAGAAGCATGAGAGATATAAGTGAAAACCCCGAACAGGATTTCCTGTTCGGGGTTGAATTTTGCACTTTGCGCTTTGCGTTTTGCACTTATTTAACTGGTGAAATTCTAAATGTGTATGTGTATTCCTTATTTGGTTTTAACTGATACTTTTCACGAACCTGTGCGTCACCCGGCATATCGCCACCGACACCAATCTGATTAAGGTCAACATTGAATGTTGTAATATCATAGTGTGGTAATTCGTGAATATGCTTTGCGAGTTGTAACTGGTCTTGTGTATAATGCCATGCACTGAAACAGATTGGAGTATCTCCCATAGCCTCAAAACGAAGACCTTTATTTTCTTTGTTTCTGATTTCAACCCATCTTACATCAGTACGGTTACCGTTTTCCTGTGGTCGCATATAGTGATGCTCAAGGTCGGCAACTGTCTTTTCGTGGAGAGTAATCTTACCGCCTGTTTTTCTGTCAAAATATGTTTCCTGTGGGCCACGACCATACCATTTAACTTGGTCAAATTCGCGAAGAAGTCCCATCTTTGTACCGAAACGAAGAAGATTGAAATTCTTTGGAGTACCTGTATGAGAAATTTCAATGCTACCGTCAGGACTTACAACGAATTGCGATGTAACACCTGCGAAGAACTGAACTGACCAGTTGATTTTAATTATGAGCTGACCCTTGCTGTTCTTTTCTGCACTTATGAGTTTACCTTTTGCAGAGTTTGTTGCTCTTTGCCAGTTGAAATATGGGTGGAATGGAATAAGGAAAGGAACAAAGTTTGTGTTTGAAAGGTCGTTATCAGTTACTGCTCTGAAATAGTTAGGAGTAACTGCAGATTTCAGATATTCCTTACCGTCATATTTGAGTGATGTAATCTTACCACCGTCAACTTTGATGCTGAAATTATCACCATTCACAAATACAACATTGTCATTCTTAACGAATGTTACATTACCGTCAACAGTTTTTTCTTCTGCCTTTGCTTCTTTAACAACAAACTGGTCAAAGCTCTGTTCATATCCTGCTTCGCACCAAGGCTTTGCAGTTTTGTTAAGGAATGAGATAATAAGTACACACTCTTTTTCAGGAAGAGTAGTCAAATCATAAGGAATTGTAAAGTCAACTTCTGAAAGGGGAGCACAGTTAATGTCAACAACACCACTCTGTACTTCAACACCCTCTGCCTGTAAACTCCACTTGAATTCAATGTCAGCAAGGTCAGTAAAGAGTTTCTTATTGATAAGAGTAAATTCACCCTTTGTCAAATCTTTCTCTTTAACCTTAATTTCACAATAAACCTTCTTAACCTCAAAATATGATGGATGAGGTTTTCTGTCTGCTGTGATAATACCATTAGCATTGAAATATGTATTACTGCCTGTCATAGCAGTTGTATTTGGAAGGTGAGTATATCTGCCCGGCTCGTATGGTTCAAAGTCAGTACCGTAAAGCCATTGGTCACCGTTTTCTGTTTTTTTACGGATAGCCTGGTCAACAAAGTCCCAGATATAACCGCCACACATATGCTCATGTGCTTCAAAGTCGTCCATATATTCCTGGAAATTACCAAGGCTGTTTTCCATAGCGTGAGCATATTCACAAAGAAGAACAGGTCTGCAGTAATCCTCCTTCTTGATTGGCTTTGAGTCAGCAGCAAGTGCATTTGCAATATTGTCATAAAGTGAAATTGTAATAGGCTCTTTGTTGCAAAGCTTTTTCATAACACTTTCAACAGGATACATTCTTGAAATAACATCACTCTTTGTAAAGTTGAAGTCACCTTCATAATGGAACTGACGAGTTGAGTCAAGTTTCAATGCAGCCTTCTTCATTTCCATAAAGTTATTGCCGTCACCGGCCTCGTTACCAAGTGACCACATAAATACACAAGCGTGGTTTCTGTCACGAAGAACCATTCTTTCCATTCTGTCAACAACTGCTGCTGTCCACATTGGGTTGTCACCGGGAACTCCTTTACGACGAACACCGTGAGTTTCAAGGTCGCATTCGTCCATAACATAGAAACCGTATTCGTCACAAAGTTCATAGAAATATGGGTCATCAGGGTAGTGAGATGTACGGATAGAGTTGATATTCGCATTCTTCATAAAGTTTAAGTCCTGATGATATCTTTCAGTAGGAACAGCCCAACCGTTGTCAGGGTCAAAGTCGTGACGATTAACACCACGAAGCATCAATGGCTTACCATTGAAAAGGAATCTGTCACCAATGATTTCAACTTTCTTGAAGCCAAAACGGATACATTTATATGTTGTCTTGCCGTCAGCAGTGATGCTTATAAGTAATTTATAAAGATATGGACTTTCAGCAGACCATTTCTTTGGATTAGGGATAAGTTTGTTGAAATTAAGTGTTGCAGAGCCGTTAAATTCAGCTTCACCGAGAGTTATTCTTTCGTCACCGTCAATGATTTCTGCTTTAACTGTTGCAGAACCATTACCTGAATAGTCAACTACTTTGATTTCAAGATTTGTGTTACTGTCTTTATAGTCAGCATCAAGGTCGGTTGTGATAAAGAAATCGCGAACACATTTTTTAGGCTCAGCGAAAACATAAACCTCTCTGTAAAGACCGCAAAGAAGCCACATATCCTGATTTTCAAGATATGCACCGTCAGAGAAACGGTAAACCTTAACAGCAACTCTGTTTGAACCTTTGCGAGCAAACTTTGTGATGTTGAATTCGTGAGGAGTCATTGAACCCTGTGAATAACCAACAAATTCACCGTTAAGATAAACTTCAATAGCAGACTTTGCAGCACCGAAATGCAAGAAGATTTCCTGACCGTCAAAGTTTTCAGGCATATCGAAATCTCTTACATAAATACCGATTTCCTGCATTGTGTGGTCAATTGACGGAATCTTATTTTTACTTCTGCTGATTGCACGACAATATGTACTTGCATAATAGTAAGGATAACTTTCAGTATCCTGACCAATCTGCCATACTGACGGAACAGTAATATCACGCCAGAAAGATGCGTCAAAACTGTCCTTATAAAAATCTGTAGGACAGTCATTAAGACCTCTCTGCCAATGGAATTTCCATGTGCCGTTAAGAGTCATTTTTGTAGCAGGAGCAACTCTGTTTAATGCATCTGCTTCATTGTCATAAGAAAAAGCGATTACATGACCGTCTTCCTTATTTCTTTTGAAAATTGCGGGATTTTCCCAATCGTATTTGTAGTTTCTCATATTTTCCCTCCAACTTTATATGTCGTTGAATTATTCACTTTTTGATGCTAAATATTCAATGAACTGTTTTGCGGTTCTTGGACTTCTGCCACCATTACGAAGTGCAAAAGCCTCAGCCTGAATTGACAATTCATTTTTTGCAATACCTATATTATACTGCATAGCAAGATTTTCCACAATAGATAAATATAAATCTTTATTAGGTTTTGAGAAAGTAATTTTAAGACCAAATCTTGCTGAAAGGCTCATAACCTCCTGAATTGTGTCCTGAAGGTGAACATCATCACCATTTCTGTCGTTGAAATTCTCTTTTACAAGATTTCGTCTGTTACTTGTAGCATAAATAGCAAGGTTATCAGTTTTGCCTGCAACTCCACCTTCAAGTATTGCTTTTAACGCACCGAAATCGCTGTCGTTTGTTGAAAAACTTAAATCATCAATGAAGATAATGAATTTCAACGAGTTGTCAGCAAGTTTTTCGATTACATCGGGTAATGAGTATAACTGATTTTTCTTGATTTCAATAAGACGGAGCCCCATTTCCCAGTATTCATTGACAATAGCTTTGATTGTACTACTCTTGCCGCTACCTGCATCACCGTAAAGAAGAACATTGTTACAAGGTTTTCCTTCAATGAGTGCCATTGTGTTGTCGATGACCTTTTGTCTTTCAAGTTCATAACCACTCATCTGTGAAAGGCGTTGCGGGTCAGGGTATTTAACAGGGATAATCTCATTATCCTTATATAAGAACATTCTATGTGCGGCATAAATGCCATAACCTGTTGTTCTGATTGCATCAATTTTCTTTACATATTCATCTTTAACTGAGTAATCGCTGTTTTCCCATTCAGGCAAATAAACATCAACAGGGCATACTGATTTAATATCTTCACATCTGAGTTGTGATAATTCTTCAAATAATTCTAATTCATATTTAACAGCTTTTTGCAATAGGGGAGATACTTGTCCTTTTGCAGACTGCTTTACATATATGTTTTCGTCATTTTGTAAAAGGGTATTGATGTATTCAGTAAGATTATCCGTTTTCTCATAGAGTGCTGATACGAAATCAGAATACAATGATAAGAAATAGTCCTTGTTCGTATCGTCACATTCGAGCAATTCAATGAGTGCGGAAATTCCTTTATCGTTTATTACATTTTTAAATACCGTTACTGCCTTTGCAGATAAAACAAGCTCGTTAAAATCCTTCATAAAAACATCCTTAAAACAATAATAAAAAAATTTTTCAAAATTCCAAAATAGGTATTGACATATTGACTTGACTTGTATATAATAATAAATTGCTATTAAAATGGAATTGTATACGCTGGAGCATTTTTCGTAAGTTGAATTTTACCATATTTTTCTACGAAAATCAAGGCGTAAAACAACTTTAATTTAGTAATCTCCACGCCTTATATACTATGTATATAGATGTAAGGCTCAGGAATAAAAAAATGAACGGAGAGTGATAAGCCCTATGGTAAATGTCAAACCGGTAAAACTTGGCAGAAATACCCGTATGAGTTTCTCAAAAATCAATGAGGTTATGCAGATGCCTAATCTTATCGAGGTACAGAAAAATTCATACAAGTGGTTCCTTGAAACAGGTCTTAAAGAGGTGTTCCGTGATATCGATGCTATCACCGATTACACAGGAAATCTTGAATTGACTTTTGTGGATTATCGCATGGACGATAAGCCAAAGTACACTGTTAAGGAATGTAAAGAAAGAGATGCGACTTTCGCTGCACCTCTCAGAGTTACAGCTCGTCTTTTCAATAAGGAAACAGGCGAAGTCAAGGAAAACGAAGTTTATATGGGCGATTTCCCACTGATGACAGACAGTGGTACATTTGTTATTAACGGTGCAGAGCGTGTTATTATTTCACAGCTTGTTCGTTCACCAAGTGTATATTATGGAATGACTCATGACAAGACAGGTAAGGAACTTTATACAACTACTGTTATTCCTAACCGTGGTGCTTGGCTTGAATATGAAACTGACCAGAATGACCTTTTCTATGTAAGAATAGATAAGAACAGAAAGATTTATATTACAACATTTATCCGTGCATTGGGTCTTAGTTCTAACGACGAAATCCGTGAGTTCTTCGGATACGACGAAAGAATTGAAGCAACTCTTGAAAAGGATACAACTGTTAATACTGAACAGGCTCTTATCGAAGTTTATAAGAAGCTTCGTCCGGGTGAACCACCTGCACTTGAAACAGCACAGGCTCACCTTAACGGTCTTTTCTTTGACGCACACAGATATGACTTGTCAAGAGTCGGCAGATATAAGTATAACAAGAAACTCGGTATTGCTTCGCGTATTGCTGAAAAAACAGTTAAAGAACCTGTTGTAAGTCAGCTTACAGGTGAAATTATGGCTGAACCGGGCGATGTTATCAGCAGTGAACTTGCTTACAGAATTGAGCAAGAAGGTGTTGATACTGTTATTCTTGATGTTGACGGCAAGGATGTTAAAGTGTTCTCAAACGGTATGGTTGATGCACTTGAATATGTTCCTATGTTCACAGAGGAAGAACTTGAGGAAATTGGTATCAACGAAAAAGTTAAGTTCACAGTTCTTATGGAAGTTATCGATAAGTGCGGTGACGATAAGGAAGCACTTAAAGAAGAAATGTCTCTTCGTGCTGACGACCTTATTCCAAAACACATTACAGTTGAGGATATTTTCTCAACAATCAACTATCTTAACGGCTTGGCATCAGGTGTTGGCGTTACAGACGATATCGACCACCTTGGTAACCGTCGTATCCGTTCAGTTGGTGAACTTCTTCAGAACCAGTTCAGAATTGGTTTTGCAAGAATGGAAAGAGTTGTAAAAGAGCGAATGACTCTTCAGGGTCAGGAACCTGATAAAGTAACTCCTGTTGCTCTTATCAATATCCGTCCTGTTATGGCTGCTATTAAAGAGTTCTTTGGTTCATCTCCACTTTCTCAGTTCATGGACCAGACAAACCCATTGGCAGAACTTACTCATAAGAGAAGACTTTCAGCACTCGGTCCTGGCGGTCTTTCTCGTGACCGTGCAGGTTTCGAAGTTCGAGACGTTCACTATTCACATTACGGAAGAATGTGTCCTATTGAAACTCCTGAAGGTCCTAACATCGGTCTTATCTCTTATCTTGCAACATTCTCAAGAATTAATAAGTACGGTTTCATCGAAGCTCCTTTCAGAAGAATCGATAAGGAAACAGGTACAGTTCTTGACGAAGTTGAATATATGACTGCTGACGTTGAGGACAACTATGTTGTTGCTCAGGCTAACGAACCACTTGACGAAAACGGCAGATTTATCAATGCAAAGCTTACAGCTCGTCACAGAGAAAACTTCCTTGAAGTTGCTACAACAGAAGCTGACTATATGGACGTTTCTCCAAGAATGCTTGTTTCAGTTGCTACTGCAATGATTCCATTCCTTGAAAACGACGACGCGAACCGTGCATTGATGGGCTCTAACATGCAGCGTCAGGCTGTTCCGCTTCTTAAAACAGATTCTCCTATCGTTGGTACAGGTATGGAATACAAGGCAGCTGTTGACTCAGGTACAGTTGTTCTTGCAAAGCGTGCAGGTACAGTTACTCAGATGGATGCAAAAACTATTGCTATCACAACTGCTGATGGTGAAGTTGATACTTATGAACTTATTAAGTTTATGCGTTCTAACCAGGGTACATGTATCAACCAGCGTCCTATCGTTGCAATCGGTCAGGAAATCGAAGCAGGCGAAGTTATTGCTGATGGTCCTGCTACAGCAAACGGTGAAATCTCCCTTGGTAAGAATGCCCTTATCGGCTTCATGACTTGGGAAGGTTATAACTACGAAGACGCTGTTCTTATTAACGAAAAACTCGTTAGAGATGACGTTTATACATCAATTCATATTGAAGAATATGAAATCGAGGCAAGAGAAACAAAACTTGGTTCAGAAGATATCACAAGAGATATTCCAAACGTTGGTGAGGATGCTCTTAAGGACCTTGACGAAAACGGTATTATCCGTATCGGTGCTGAGGTTCATTCAGGTGATATCCTTGTTGGTAAAGTTACACCAAAGGGTGAAACAGACGTTACAACAGCAGAAGAAAGAATTCTCCGTGCTATTTTTGGTGAAAAGGCTAAGGAAGTTCGTGATACTTCTCTTCGTGTACCTCACGGTGCATACGGTATCGTTGTTGACGTTGAAGTATTCACAAGAGAAAACAGTGACGAATTAAGCCCTGGTGTTAATAAGATTGTACGTTGCTATATTGCACAGAAGAGAAAACTCTCTGTTGGTGACAAGATGGCTGGTCGTCACGGTAACAAGGGTGTTGTTTCAAGAATTCTTCCACAGGAAGATATGCCATTCCTTGACGACGGTACTCCACTTGATATCGTTCTTAACCCATTGGGTGTTCCATCACGTATGAATATCGGTCAGGTTCTTGAAGTGCACCTTGGTTTTGCATACAGAAAACTTGGCCAGAAGATTGCAACTCCTGTATTTGACGGTGCTCACGAAGCTGATATCCGTGAGGCTCTTAAAGAAGCAGGATACCGTGAAGACGGTAAGTCAATCCTTACTGATGGTCGTACAGGTCAGAAGTTTGATAACCCTGTTACAGTAGGTGTTATGTATTACCTTAAACTTCATCACCTTGTTGACGATAAGATCCACGCTCGTTCAATTGGTCCATACGCTCTCGTTACACAGCAGCCACTTGGTGGTAAAGCACAGTTCGGTGGTCAGCGTTTCGGTGAAATGGAAGTTTGGGCTCTTGAAGCTTACGGTGCAGCATATACTCTTCAGGAAATTCTTACAGTTAAATCTGACGACCTTACAGGACGTCGTAAGACTTATGAAGCAATCGTTAAGGGACTTAATATTCCTAAACCCGGTGTTCCTGAATCATTCAAGGTTCTCATCAAGGAACTTCAGGCATTGGCTCTTGATGTTCGTGTACTTGATGAAGACGGTGAAGAAATTGACATCAAGAACGGTTTTGATAACGACGAATTTGATGTTGTTCCTCATACTGACCCTGAAATTGAATTTGAAAATGTCAATGACGCAACTTACGATAACGGCTTTATCCTTGATAATGAGGATGGAGGCGAGTTGGACGAAGATGACGATTCTGATTTCTATAAGGAAATGGGATATTCATTTGACGACGATTCAATGGATGACGAAGAGAACTATTGATTGATTTAACCTGTTATATATAGATTAAAGGAAGAAGGGCTAATTTTAATGGAAAAGAAACCATTTGAAGCAATAAAAATCGGTCTTGCCTCTCCTGACCAGATAAGAGAATGGTCATATGGTGAGGTTAAAAAGCCCGAAACAATAAATTATAGAAGCCTTAAACCAGAGAAAGACGGACTTTACTGCGAAAGAATTTTCGGACCTACAAAGGACCTTGAATGTCATTGCGGTAAGTACAAAAAGAACCACTACAAGGGCAAGATTTGTGAACGTTGTGGTGTTGAAGTTACTAAAAAGGAAGTTCGTCGTGAGAGAATGGGTCACATTGAACTTGTTTCTCCTGTTTCTCACATCTGGTATTTCAAGGGTATCCCATCAAGAATGGGACTTATCCTTGACCTTTCACCAAGGGATTTGGAAAAGGTACTTTATTTTGCAAAGTACATTGTTACTGACCCGGGTGATACAGAACTTGTACAGAATCAGATACTCACAGAAAAAGAGTATGCAGATTATTTGGAAAAATATGATGATGCGTTCAAAGCAGGCATGGGTGCTGAAGCAATCAAGGAACTTCTTCAGAAGGTTGATGTTGATGAACTTTGCAATCAGCTCCGTGAAGAACTTACAGATGCATCAGGTCAGAAGAGAACAAGAATTTTAAAGCGTCTTGAAGTTGCTGAAGCATTCAAACAGTCAGGCAATCGTCCTGAATGGATGATTATGGACGTAATTCCTGTTATTCCACCTGATATCCGTCCTATGGTTCAGCTTGACGGTGGTCGTTTTGCTACATCAGACTTAAATGACCTTTACAGACGTGTTATCAACAGAAATAATCGTCTTGAAAGACTTCTTGAACTCAATGCTCCTGACATTATCGTTCGTAACGAAAAGAGAATGCTTCAGGAAGCAGTTGATGCTCTTATCGACAACGGTCGTCGTGGCAGACCTGTAACAGGTCCAAACAACAGAGCACTCAAATCTCTTTCAGATATGCTTAAGGGTAAGCAGGGACGTTTCCGTCAGAACCTTCTTGGTAAGCGTGTTGACTATTCAGGTCGTTCAGTTATCGTTGTTGGTCCTGAACTCAAACTTTACCAGTGTGGTTTGCCAAAGGAAATGGCGCTTGAACTCTTTAAGCCATTCGTTATGAAGCGTCTTAACGAAAAGGGCGTTACAAGTAATATTAAATCAGCTAAAAAGATGGTTGAACGCGCTACTACGGAAGTATGGGATGCACTTGAAGAGGTTATCAAGGACCATCCTGTAATGCTCAACCGTGCTCCTACACTTCACAGACTTGGTATTCAGGCATTCGAACCTGTTCTTGTTGAAGGTAGAGCTATTAAGCTTCATCCTCTTGTATGTACAGCTTTCAATGCCGACTTCGACGGTGACCAGATGGCTGTTCACGTACCACTTTCAGCAGAAGCACAGGCTGAAGCAAGACTTCTTATGCTTGCTGCTAACAACCTCCTTAAACCATCAGACGGTAAACCTGTTGCAGTTCCTACACAGGATATGATTCTTGGTTCATACTATCTTACAATGGTTAAAGAGGGCGAACCTGGTGAAGGTAAAGTATTCCGTGATGTTAACGAAGCAATAATGGCTTACGATGAAGGCGACATCACACTTCATGCAAAAATTAAGATTCGTATGACTAAAGAAGTTCAGGGCGAGATGGTAACAAAGCTCGTAGAAACAACTCTTGGTCGTGTGATTTTCAATAATCCAATTCCACAGGATTTAGGTTTTGTTGACAGAACTGACCCTGCAAACGCTTTTGACCTTGAAGTTGACTTCCTTGTTAAAAAGGGTGGACTCGGTAAGATTATCGATAAATGTATCAAGGTTCACGGTGTTACAGTTGCTGCTGAAATGCTTGATAAGATTAAGGCTCAGGGTCTTAAATACTCAACAAAGAGTGGTATCACTGTTGCTGTTTGCGATGCAAAGATTCCTGTTGAAAAGAAAGACTTGCTCGCATCTGCTGAAGAACAGGTTGACGGTATCAATGATTACTACAACATGGGTCTTTTAAGCAGTGAAGAACGCTCAAGAGCAGTTATCAAGGTTTGGGAAGAAACAACAAATGCAGTTTCATCAGGCATCCTTGAAGGACTTGGCGAAACAAACCCAATCTATATGATGGTTGACTCAGGTGCCCGTGGTTCTAAGGCTCAGCTTCGTCAGCTCGCCGGTATGCGTGGTCTTATTGCCAATACATCAGGTAAAACTATCGAAGTTCCTATTCGTGCTAACTACCGTGAAGGTCTTAATGTTCTCGAATACTTCATTTCTTCTCGTGGTGCTCGTAAAGGTCTTGCCGATACAGCTCTTCGTACAGCTGACTCTGGTTACCTTACTCGTCGTCTTGTTGACGTTTCACAGGATGTTATTATCCGTGAAGAAGATTGTCATTGTCATGACGGTATCGAGGTTTACGATATTACAGAAGGCAAGGAAATGATTGAAAAACTCAGCGAAAGACTTACAGGCAGATATCTTCTTGAAGATTTCTATGATGCTGACGGTAACCTCGTTGCATCAAAAGATGAAATGATTACAGAAGAAAAAGCTCAGGTTGTTGCTGATATGGTTAACGCAAGAGAAAATCCTGAAGACCGTAAGATTAAGATTCGTTCACTTCTTACTTGTGATTCAGAACACGGCGTATGTATCAAGTGTTACGGTGCTAACCTTGCAACAGGCGACCCTGTTACAGTTGGTGAAGCAGTTGGTATTATCGCTGCTCAGTCAATCGGTGAACCTGGTACACAGCTTACAATGAGAACTTTCCATACTGGTGGTGTTGCTACAGGACAGGATATCACACAGGGTCTTCCTCGTGTCGAAGAATTGTTCGAAGCAAGAAAACCAAAGGTTCTTGCAATCCTTTCAGAAATCGATGGTATTCTTTCATTCCGTGAAATCAAGGGTAACGAACATATCGTTATTACTGACCACGAAAATGGTGATGAAAGAGCATATATGATTCCTTATGGCTTCCATAAGAGATTCAATTCAGAAACTGACGAAAATGGTAACCCAATCTTCGTTAAGAAGGGTACAGCCCTTACAGATGGTTCACCAAATCCAAACGACATCCTTGCAATCAATGGTGTTGACGCTGTTCACGACTACCTTATCAAGGAAGTTCAGAGAACATACCGTAACCAAGGTGTTGATATCAACGATAAGCATATCGAAGTTATTGTTCGTCAGATGATGAGAAAACTTAAGGTTGCTGAAGCAGGTACAACAGACCTTCTTCCTGGTGCTACAACAGATAAGCGTGAATTCAACGCTGCTAATGAAAAAGCACGTCTTCGTTCAGAAAAAACAGGCGAGGCATTCGTTCCTGCAACTTGCACACCGATTCTTCTCGGTATTACAAAGGCATCTCTTGCAACAGATTCATTCTTGTCAGCAGCATCATTCCAGGAAACAACAAGAGTTCTTACAGATGCAGCTATCAAGGGTAAGATTGACCCACTCATGGGACTTAAAGAAAATGTTATTATCGGTAAACTTCTTCCATCAGGTACTGGTATGAAGTGCTATAGTGAAGTTGAACTTGAAAATTCAATTTCAGATGTTGTTGCAGCAGAAGCATAAATAACAAAAAATTGAGGACTGAGAAATCAGTCCTCTAATTTTTTTGAAGTGCAAAATGCAAAACGCAAAGTGCAAAATTAATGGTCTGCGACGCGAAATTATATAATAAAACCAATTTGGTGTTTTGTAGGGACGCTTCACGAAGCGTCCGTCCTAAAGTGCACAGAAAACATTATTCGAGTTCCGAACTTACAATATGACCGATTTGGTTTGTCATTCTGAGCGAAGCGAAGAATCTCAATCGTTGACAAGATGTATTTTCAATGATATATTAAATTAAAGAAAATAATTTGGTGGTGTTGATATGATTGATATATTTCCTATAATTTTTGGGCTTTTCTTTACAATTTTTCTTGTTGTTTTCATTTATAATGTTGTAATGAATATCCGTCAATGGCATAAGAATAATCAGTCACCAAGACTTTCCGTTGATGCGACTGTTGTTACAAAAAGAAGCCACACAAGCCACAATCACCATCATCACAACGGACATATGCATACAGCAAGTTCTACATCATATTATGTAACTTTTCAGGTGCAAAGTGGTGACCGAATGGAATTGAGAGTCAAATCTTATGATTATGGTATGATGGTCGAGGGTGATTACGGAGTTTTAACATTCCAAGGCACACGATTCCTCGGATTTGAAAGAAAATATAACGGATAATAGTAGGGGACGATGCCCACATCGTCCCGTTACTTGTTTATATGTACACTTATTTCGGGCGGATGAAGGGCATCCGCCCCTACATTTATTACCATATTGGTTATATTTTATAATCGCAACGCAGTTCCGATAATTCCGAATTTCGCATTATGAATTACGAATTATTTTTCGTTATTTTGCAAAAAAAACTATTGACAAATATTGTTTATTTGTGCTAAACTATTCGAGCATGCGGACATGGGTCCGCGATTTGTTATGCAATAAATATGTATGGGGGTGAATTTAGTGCCAACATTTAACCAGCTTGTTCGTAACGGAAGAGAAACTCTCGTTAAGAAGTCTAAGGCTCCTGCTCTTGGTAAGGGTCTCAACTCAAAGAAGAATGTTATGACAAATAACAATTCTCCACAAAAGAGAGGCGTTTGTACTGTTGTTAAGACAGATACACCTAAGAAACCTAACTCAGCTCTTAGAAAACTTGCCAGAGTTCGTCTTACAAACGGTATTGAAGTTTCAGCTTACATTCCAGGCGTAGGACACAATCTTCAGGAACACTCAGTTGTTCTTATTCGAGGCGGCCGTGTTAAGGACCTTCCTGGTGTGCGTTATCACATCATCCGTGGTACACTCGATACTCAGGGTGTTAACGGCAGAATGCAGAGCCGTTCAAAGTACGGTGCAAAGCGTCCTAAGGCAGCAAAAAAATAATAGGTTAATGTTAAAAGACAGAATCTTCTTGTAAGGCAGTATTCAATATGAATATTTGTCCAACGGGAGTTTATATATAATATATATGGCTTTTCGTTGGTGCCACGAGGTTTTGTCACTCGAGTACCTATGATATCATTAATATGAAGGAGGGAAGCGCAGTGCCAAGAAGAGGCCAGATTGCAAAACGTGATGTTTTGCCAGATCCGCTTTATAATTCAAAGCTTGTAACAAGACTTATCAACAGCGTTATGTTAGACGGTAAGAAGGGCGTTGCTCAGAAAATCGTTTACGGTGCATTCGACATCATCGCTGAAAAAACAGGCAAAGAAGCTCTTGAAGTTTTCGATGCCGCTATGGAAAATGTAATGCCAGTTCTCGAGTGTAAAGCTCGTCGTATCGGTGGTGCAACATACCAGGTTCCAATGGATGTTCGTCCTGAAAGACGTCAGACACTCGGTCTTCGTTGGATTACTCTTTACGCTCGTCAGCGTTCAGAAAGAACAATGAAGGAAAGACTTGCTAATGAAATTCTTGATGCTATCAACTCACAGGGCGGTGCATTCAAGAAGAAGGAAGAAATGCATAGAATGGCAGAAGCTAACAAAGCTTTCGCACATTTCAGATGGTAATTTATTAGAGACATTTAGGAGGACATTATGCCAAGAAAAGTATCTCTTGAACAGACAAGAAATATTGGTATCATGGCTCATATCGATGCTGGTAAAACAACTACAACAGAGAGAATTCTCTATTACACAGGTGTTAACCACAAAATCGGTGAGACTCATGACGGTTCTGCAACAATGGACTGGATGGCTCAGGAGCAGGAACGTGGTATCACAATCACATCTGCTGCTACTACATGTTTCTGGAAAGACCATCGTATCAATATCATCGACACTCCCGGACACGTTGACTTCACTGTTGAAGTTCAGCGTTCA
>JAFQEE010000037.1 GCA_017399175.1 Clostridia bacterium
AAAAAACAAACAACCGCACGAGAGCGGTTGCTTGAAATAGTAATGCGATGTCAAACTTCTATGCCGACTTTTAGTCGGCAAGCCAGTAGGCGGCCCTTATAGGGCCTGTGCAAACCACCAGTTCAACTGGTGGTTATGATTGTTTTATCATTCAATCCATTCATATCTGTTGTGACTTTGATATTAAATTTCATTGGAACGTGGTCTTTTTGCATATGGAAATAAAAGGGGAGGTCAAGGTGTTTTATGAGCCCTCTCCAAGAGGTCTGACCACAACGGGAACGGACAGTTTGCCACGATTTCACACCTTCATTTCGTTTTGATTCATATTCGTTTGCTGAACGAGGTTTGATTCGTTTATATTCATCTATGAATTCTTGTATGTAATTGTTTGTGATTTCTTCTGCTGTTGGGCGAGTAGTTGGGTAGTTTTGATTCAACCATTCAGCCAAATTGATGTTATATTTTTGCTTGAAAATCGTATGAGGCGGCATACCTTTTTTGCGAAAATCAGAAACGGTTGGGATTCGTCCTTCATCCTCAATAAACTGTTCAACTCTGTCACGAATAGACTTGTCAGACCAATGAATAAGTGGTAATTCTTCTGAAATTTCCTTCAATTTCTCAATTATTTCTTCGTTGTCTTCTGATTGTGAAAGTATGTAGATTGCTTGATTTAGAGCCATTTTTCGTGTCATGGGGAAATATCCTTTCTTTATATTTCTCCTAACATACATAATCGGCACGGCATATGTTGAAAAACGGACATCGTGGGAGGTGTCGAAGTTATCGATTGCTTTGATAAGTCCGATACAACCAACTTGAAAAAGGTCATCTGGATTTTCACCTCGGTTTGAAAATCTTTGAACAACGGACAGCACAAGACGGAGATTACCTTCAATTAGTTTTTGTCTTGCCTTTTTATCGTCATTTTCCCTGATTTTTTTAAGTAATTCGATTTTTTCTGCCTCTTTTAAAACCTTTATTTTTGATGTGTCAACGCCACATATTTCAACTCTGCTGAACTGCACAATAAATCATCCTTTACTTTTTTATGTACAATTCACCATAATTCTGCATTCAGCATTTTGCATTCTGCATTCAAAAAACTCCCATTCATATTATGAACAGGAGTTGTAAATTTTATAAAAAATATTCTTGTATTTTGACCAATTAACAAAAGAAAAATCCACCTGGTGGTAAACCAAGTGGATATATGCAAATTATCAGTAATTATGTTTTGCTTAAACCTTTATGATAGAAGTTTTGAAAATCTCCTTCAAACCATCTGATACCCCATTAGCAGCATGAATTGTTGCCAACATCAATTTGTCTGTATCAATCATATTAAAATCAATATCATATCCGTTAAAACGAATAAGTTGGGCGATAAAAATTCTTTGAACTCTGCCGTTGCCTTCACGAAATGGGTGTAAATCATTTGTAACACAGTAAAAATCAACGATGTTTTCGACAAAATCATTAAAATCCATATTCCTGAAATAATTGTTGTCAGCAAGTCGTTTAAAACAAGCATCAGCAATTCGCTCTATTTCGTCTGCGTTTGCAAACTGTGTGCCTTTTTTAAATAAGTTGACTGTGCGAATTTGTCCTGCCCAATCGTACAAATCTTCAAATAAATATTTATGAATAGCTTTGTAATGCTCAAAATCATAATTTGAATTGATTGGTTCTTTTTCAAGAGTTGAACTTTTGGCAAAAGTAATTCTACCTTCAACTTCAGCTAATATTTTCTCATCTTTGATATTAAGTTTGTTAATTAAACAGGTTGTTCCTTCATAACAGTTGTCTGTGCTTGAGTTGATACTATATCCCATTATGCGTTAACACCAGCCTGTTCTAATACAAGTTGAATGTACTGTTTCATTGTCATTTTATTTTCCAAAACCTGACGGCACCATTCTTTGCATTGGTCGTCGATAGTATATCCTTCCATTTCAACGGATGCTGCAGCATTGTTTATCGCTCTGTCAATGGACATAAGTTTCACCTCGGACTTTTATTTACTTAATTTTACCATAAATAGATTTTATATTCAATATCTAAACTTTTACAATGCAGAAATGATATTATCATATAAAAGTGTTTGGAACGATTATGGAATAAGTTTTACGAGCATTGTTAATATTTTTTGTTTCCTCGAATTGAATAAACAATCCCTATTTTTTATGTATGTTCTCACAATTTACAAGGCAAATTTCACGGTGCTATAATATATAGGTATAAAAATGAAAAAAAATCTAAAAATTTTTGTTAGGTTTTGGCATTTTCAGGCACTACTAGACGAGTAACCACCGATTTAATCAGTGGTTATATGAAAGGAGCAAATTTATGGCAATAGGGAATAAAAAAATTCCCGTAACGATTTTTGAACAATGCTATAAGGACTATTATGAAAGTTTAATAAATTTTGCTCGTGCCAGACTTGGCGAGGGTGGTAGATTTTCCGAGGATTGCGTTCAGGAGGCTTATATGGTTTTCTATAACCGATTGCAAACGGGAGAAGAATTCTTGCACCCGAGGGCATTTTTGTACAGAACACTTGACAACATAGTCAAAAAGCAGAAGGCGAAAATTGTTGCGGAAGAAAGCAAAACAGTTTCGTTGGATTCCCCTGAGGGTTCAGTCCAGATAGTAGCAGAAGACCAAATCGACTGCGAAGAATACATAAAGATTCTTGAAGACAGTCTTACTGACGACGAACGGGAACTTTATACAGCAAAATATGTATATGACAAAAAAATCGAAGAAATAGCGAAAGAAACAGGTCTTTCGGTGGGAGCAGTAACAATGAGGCTCTCGCGACTTCGTAAAAAGCTTAAAAATCTTTTAGAAGATTTAATCCAATAGGAAAGGAGTAGGAATTGTGACACAACTAATTTTCAACAAAAAAATAGCAAATGATATTTTAAATGACAATATGTTGCGTGACGAGTTAATCGTAACACTCAACGAGCTTATTGACGCAGAATTTTTGAAAAACGATGACGAAATAGATTTTGAACTCATTGATACATATACAGATGCTCTCAACGAGCTTTATATGGGCAAGGGCGTTCCTGCAGTATTCTGGAAATTACAGACAGTTGAAGAATTCATAAACAGCATTACAACAAATAAAAAAGCAAAACGAATAGCAAGGGCGTTCCGAACAGTAGCAATAGCCTGTGCAGTATTCGCAATTTTAGTTGCATCAAATAAAGTTACACAAGAGGTGACAGGTCAAGGAATAGTAAGACACGTTGCCGAGGCAGTAGAGGAAATTTTAACGGGTGAAGTTTTCAGAAACATTTCACCGACAACCACCAATGCAGTGGAAAACAACCCTGACTCACTATCCAAAGACGGAATAACTGAAGAAATAACAGATGAACAGACAACAGGTGAGCAGGAGATAACGGATTTACCGTCATTACAGATTATTCCACAGATTGGAATTACACAGACAGAAACGACAACGGGAATACAGATTTTACCAACTTTACCTGATTGGTCACAGATTTTAACTCCGTCACAACAGGAATCAACAACAAATTCAAAAGTGGAGTCAACTACAAAACCAAAACAGGAAACAACTACACAAAAGCAGGAAACTACAACGAAGAAACCAACAACACAGGTTACTCCGCAAAATCCAAGTTTACCCGGAGTTTTATTCCCCACATTTCCACCAAAACCGGAAACCACAACAAAACCACAGGATGAAACATTTACACGAGTTGACGAGGATGTAACATCAGCACCGATTGTGGTAAAACTTACAGGCGAATTCGACAGGAACTTCAAGCGTGATTATGTTGTTGGCGAAAAGGCAGATTTCAGCGGACTTACGGTAAAAGCAAAATACGATAACGGTACAACAAAGACAATACCGTTAAGTCAATGTAAGGTTTCAGGTTTTTCAACATCATCACCTAAAAACTGTATTGTAAAGGTTGAATATGAAGGTTGTTCATTCAGTTTCTTAATCCGTGTATCGAGTGAAGCCACAACAAAGCCCACAACAACGGAGCCTACCACCCAGAAACCCACAACCACCCAAAAACCAACAACCACAAAACCGCATAATCCTGACTTGCCGACAGTTTTAACTCCCACAGATAAGCCCACACAGACAACCACAACAAAGCCACAGGATGAAACATTCACACGAGTTGATGAAGATGTGACATCAGCACCGACAGTAATCAAACTGGCAGGTGTGTATGGTGAAAACTTCAAACAAGATTATGTTGTTGGCGAAAGAGCAGATTTCAGCGGTCTTACGGTAAAAGCCAAGTATGACAACGGTGACTCGAAAGAAATTCCGATAAGCAAGTGCAACATTTCAGGCTTTTCAACCGAAACAGCAGGCAACCGAGTAGTAACTGTCGAATACGAGGGTTGCACATTCAGCTTTATGATAAGAGTAAAGGAGGCAAATTAATATGAAAAAAACAGCAAAAATTACAGTTATAATTTCAATCATTCTCGCCTTGGTAACTATGTTTTCAATCCATGTTATCGCAGCAGAGGAAACAGAAAGTGTTTATATCGACGGTGCAGGAACATTCTCTTACACAGTAGAAAATGATGAAATTACGATTACAAAATTTGAAACGGACAAAACAGCCCGTATTATCGAAATTCCGTCTGAATATGAGGGAATGAAGGTAACAAAAATCGGCAATAATGCTTTTAAAGATGTAAACCGTTATGCACTTGCGAAAGTTGTTATTCCCGATACTGTTACATATATCGGTAATCACGCATTTTATGACAAGACAGAAACGGAGATTATTCTTCCCGATACCTTGAAATATATAGGCAATTATGCTTTTTACCGTTGTTGGAAAATGACAACGAATGATTTGTATATTCCTGAAGGTGCAGAGTATATCGGACACTATGCTTTTGAGGATGCAAATCTTAACAGTATCACAATTGCAGACCAGGAAAACTTCAAAATGGGTGCAGGTGTTTTTGACAGTTGCAGTTCAAACAACGGCATTAAGATGGGTAATTTTAAGAACTGCAATCTGGGAAATGCTTTCAGCGGTTCTTATTTTAACTCCACCTTTGGAGATATGGAAAATGTCACAATCGGAAATGGTTTCTTTTTTAATTCTAATGTGCGTAATGTAACTTTTGGTAATATGAAAAATGTTACATTCGGTGAAAAGACATTTGGTGCTTGCTCCAATCTTAAAACAGTTACCTTCGGTGATGTGGAAGGGCTTACTATGGGTAAAGAAGCGTTTTCCTACACCCTGTCAAAGCTTGAATCAGTAACCTTTGGTGACATGAAGGATTGTACATTTGAAGAAAATACTTTTGTGTATTGCGAAAAGCTTACAAACCTTGAATTTGGTACTTGTGAAAATGTAATTTTCGGTGAAAAAGCATTTTATAAATCAGGCCTTGTAAATATAGAATTTCCATCAGGTATCAATTTTGGTTGGTATGCATTCAGCGAATGTCCTAACCTTGAAACAGCAGTAGTAGGCAACGACAATTCACCACAATATCTGTTCTATAAATGTCCTGTACTTAAAGAAATAACATTCACAAGTTGTGATATGGTTGGTTATTATGCGTTAGCAGAGTGCCCTCTGCTTGAAAAAGTTAATTTAGGTGTTGCAACAGAAATTGACAGTTATGCATTCCTGAATTGTACATCACTTAAAGAAGTGAACTTTAATAATAAACTTACAATCAAAGGTGCGTCTTTCAAAGGTTGTACATCTCTTGAATATTTTGATTTTTCAAAGGTTAACAGAATGTCTTCTCACGCATTTATGAATTGTACATCACTTAACAATGTTGACCTTTCAAATATCAAGGCAATTCCACAGGATTGCTTTGCAAATTGTACATCACTTGACAGCATTGATTTAGCAAACCTTACACACATTAATGACCGTGCCTTTGCAGGTTGTACTTCCCTTAAGGAAGTTCGTATCAATCATGATATGGTTATAAGAGATGAAGCCTTTTCCGGTTGTACAGGACTTGAAAAAATCATTATTGAGGATAATGTTACAACACTTAAACACGATGCGAGTAATGAAACAGTTATCTGTTATGACATTTTTGAAGGATGTACAAATGTCAAATATATTTACATAGGTGCAAATCTTTTACCGACAGTTTCGGGTGCTGACTTTACTTATTTTAATTCAGATTTCTTTGGTTTTTACAATTTGACAGGACTTGAAAAAATTGAAGTTTCACCTGAAAATCCATACTTTTTCACAGACGATAATGTGCTTTATCTTGACGATGGCGATATGGTAATGCTTTTATGCTACCCACAGTCAAAGCAGGGTGAATACTATTCAACTGAAAAAGTACTTGAAAATGTCACGAAGGATTTCACAATAGGTTCTCACGCATTTTTCGATACAAAGTATCTTAAAGAGGTAGAATTTACAAAACCGATTATATATCCTGAATTTTTAAATGACGAAGAATCAGCAAAGTTTTATTATGATGTAATGTACTTCTGTTTTGGTTATTCTTCAGTTGAAAAGGTTACTTTCCCTGAAAATGGCTTCAAAACAATTCCTCGTGATATGTTTGCAGAAAGTAAGATTAAAGATATTGATTTGACAGGCGTTGAAAAAATATGTATGGACGCATTTGATAATTGTACAAATCTTGAAACTGCAAATCTCTTATCATGTACAGTTATTGAATCATCTGCTTTTAGCGGTTCAGGTATTAAGAGCGTTAATGCTCCTTTGTGGGTTCCTGAAAAACAGACTATAATTGAAACTCTTACATATCCCGATTTTGTGTTTGCAAATTGTAAGAATCTTGAAACCGCAAACTTACCATTAGTTGAATTTATACCTGAAAGCACATTTAAAGGCTGTGAAAATCTTAAAACAGTATCTGCCCCAAAAGCTACATATGCAAAAGACTATGCTTTTAGTGGATGCAGTTCACTTGAAACTGTTGATATGCCTTTAAAATATGCTTATAAATATTCTTTTGAGGGTTGTAGTAGTCTTAAAAATATAGATACTGATAATTTAAGAATTGCTTATGAATATGCTTTCTCAGGTTGTTCATCACTTACAAATCTTAAACTGTATAACGCAACAAATATAAAAAATAACGCTTTCCAGAATTGCACAGGGCTTACTCTCGCTCAATTCAGCAACAATGATTGTACATTTGGAGCAAATGCTTTTCTTAATTGTCCTGAACTTTCATTCTATTGTGACGAAGAATCTGACGCATATGATTATGCTGTTGCAAATGATATTGATATTCTTGCAATTAAAGTTAGTTTCCAAAACGATACTTATGAATACACAGGCAGTAAAATCGAGCCAAGTGTTATTGTAAGTGTAGGTGAAACAGCACTTTCAAATAATCAGGATTATGAATTGATTTTTGAAAATAATACAAAGGTTGGTTCAGGTAGTGTCACAGTGCATTTTGTCGGTGCTTTTGAAGGTCTTCCTGATGCTGTCAGACTTTTCTCAATCATCCGTGCAGATATTACAAAAGCAAAGGTTGAGTATGTAGTTGATAACGAATACACAGGTGAAGAAATCAGACCAAAAGTCGTTGTTAAATACGGTGACAAGACACTTGTGGAAGATGTGAACTACACAATCAAATACAACAGCGGTACAAATGCAGGCTCAATGTTCTTCACAATCAACGGTAAAGGCAATTACCAAGGTTCACTCGATTGCTATTACAACATTATCCGTTGCGATATTGCAGAGGCTACTGTGGTAACTGTTCCTGATATGGTTTATACAGGTGAACAGCTTAAACCAAAGCCGGTGCTTACATGGAAAGGCTTTACTCTTATCGAAAACGAGGACTACGAAATCAGATATTTCGACAATATTGAGTCAGGTTACGGCACAATGGCAATCTACGGTATGGGTAACTTCTGCGGTACACAGCGAGTTCAGTTCAAAATTTTCGGTAAAAATATCGAAAACGCAGTTGTTTCAGAAATTCCTGACCAGATTTACACAGGCAACGAGATTACTCCTGATGTAACTGTTACTCTTGGTGACCTTCAACTTGTGAAAGACACAGACTATGTTCTCAAATACGAAAACAACATTGAAAAAGGTGTTGCAACTGTCCTTGTAAGCGGTATCGGTAATTACAGCGGTGTTGCTAAACAGACATTCAACATCAACAAAAACAGCGTTTACTCATTCACAGTATTCTCTGAAACTGAAATGACAGCAACTTATGACGGTACACCGTTAAAGCCTGAAATGGAAGTTTACTACGGTACAACAAGACTTACTGAAGATGTTGATTACAAGGTTGAACTTGAAAACAATGTGAACGCAGGTACTGCAACGGTGACAATCATCGGTATGGGTGTTTATGAGGGTGAAAGAAGTTACAACTTCACTATTCTTCCTTGTGAAATCACAGAAAACGATGTTTCTGTAACAGATAACGGTGCAACGGAGCCTGAAATTACAATCGTTAAAAACGGTGAAACTCTCGTTGAAGGTAAAGACTTCACAGTTACATATTCAAACAACGACGGTACAGGTACTGCAACAATCAATGGTATCGGCAACTACTGTGAAACTGTTGAGGTTGAATACACAATTACAGAGGACCACAACCAGCCTGATGACCCTAACGGTGATAACGGCGACAACGGTGGTAACGGAGATGACAATGGCAACGATAATAATGACGACTCTGATTCTGATAATTTCAACATCAGATTCTTCAAAGCCATCATCAACTTCTTCAAACGCCTTTTCGGTGTTAAGTAATAAGTGTGACATAGCCTCCCTTGTCAAAGGGAGGGGGGTATATTATCATTTGAAGTGCAACAGTAAAAAAATAAAGACAACATAGTTTCTTTAGTGTAAAATGTAAAGTGACCAAACAAAACGTTTTACAGGAGGAAACTATGATGTCCTACACACATTTTACACTAA
>JAFQEE010000038.1 GCA_017399175.1 Clostridia bacterium
GGGGCGCTTCACGAAGCGACCGTCCCAAAGTGTGTTGGTAACTTCATTCGGGCGCTTCGTGAAGCGCCCCTACATTCCAACCATATTGGTTTTATTATAATCGCGTCGCAGACCCTTAATTACGAATTCCGAATTACGCATTACGAATTATCCTTATAACCTCCAATTTGTCAAATCAAACTACATAATACAAAATAGTTGATAAAACCACGGATATTTAGTATAATTAATTGCGAGGTGTTTATATGATTACTCCAACAATAAGATTATACGAAAATGATTCATATTTAAAGGAATTTACTGCCACGGTTGTTTCTTGTGAAGAAAAAGACGGTGCGTATTTTGTTGTACTTGACAAGACTGCATTTTTCCCCGAGGGTGGCGGACAGGATGCTGACAAGGGTAAAATTGGCGATGCTGATGTCCTTGATGTGCAAATTAAAAACGACATAATTTATCACAAGGTCAATAAACCATTCAGCGAAAATGAAGAGGTGACCTGCATTCTCGATTGGGAAACTCGTTTTTCACGAATGCAGAATCATACAGGCGAGCACATTGTTTCAGGCGTAATTCACAGCCTTTTCGGTTACAACAACGTGGGATTTCATATGAATGATACGCTCATTACACTTGATGTTGACGGACCTTTGACCGAAGACGATATCAGGGCAGTTGAACTCAAATCAAACAAGGCAATTTATGACAATAAGAGCGTAAAAGCCATCTATCCCACAGCAGAAGAATTGTCCGATTACGATTATCGCAGTAAGCTTGATATTACTGAAGGTGTTCGTCTTATTGAGATTGAGGACTATGACCTTTGTGCTTGCTGTGCACCACACGTTGCAAAGACAGGCGAAATCGGAATTATCAAAATTCTTTCTTTCATTCCATATAAAAAAGGCACTCGAATCGAAATGATTTGCGGTCTGTTGGCACTTAATGATTACTCGGGTCTTCACAGTATGAATAAAACAATTATGAATATGTTTTCTGCAAAAAGAATGGAGATTGTCCCTGCAGTTGAGCGAGTGCAGAACGAGGTTGCTGTTCTTAAAGCCGAAATCAAAAAGCTTATGGGTGAAATGGCTTCTCTTAAAATGGAAAAACACACAAACGGAAATACGGTTTGCGTGTTTATTGACGGAGTTTCTTATGATGAGTTGCGAAATTGCTCAAACGAACTGATTGAAGAATTCCGGTATTGCTACCTTTTCTCAAGCACAGACGAAAACAATTACATTTATGTTGTTTCAAGCAAAGAAAACAATGTCCGTGAGTTGGTGCAAAATCTCAACAAAGCCTTTAATGGTAAGGGTGGCGGACGAGATACTTACGCACAAGGCAAAATCACGGCAGAGTCAAAGGAAGAAATTTTAGAATATCTTAAGTAGGAGAAAACTATTATGGATAAACTGCCAATTACAAATAATGATTATGATAAAGCGATACTTATAACAAACTTTATACAAGAATTTAAGTTCAAGGCAAACGATGCAAAAGATATTGAAAAAATTGTTTTTTCTCCTAAAATAGGAGGATACGATATTTCTTTCATTTGTTATAGTATTCCTTGTTCGATTACTTTATCCGTTGATAAGAGTAAATTTACATCGAAGATGAAAGTGGAATATATCAAAGGAAAAGGAAAATCTAAAGTAAATGAAACAAAAAACGAAGAAGAAAACCGAGAAATAATAAGTCGGATATTTGCTGATGTATTAATACTTGTTGAGTAATTTGAATTTAAAAACTTTATATTATAAAAATAACGGAGAGTGGATAACCCATTCTCCGTTTTGTGTGTTATAGGAAAATATTTTCTATGCCTCCCTCTGACGAGGGAGGGGGGTATATTATCATTTGAAGTGCAACAGTAAAAAAATAAAGACAACATAGTTTCTTTAGTGTAAAATGTAAAGTGACCAAACAAAACGTTTTACAGGAGGAAACTATGATGTCCTACACACATTTTACACTAA
>JAFQEE010000039.1 GCA_017399175.1 Clostridia bacterium
CAAAATCTTTGATTTTGACGGAGGGAGAGATAGTTTTTCTGCACACTAAATCTCTCCCTCAGTCTGCTTCGCAGACAGCTCCCTCGTCAGAGGGAGCCAAAGAAAAACACAATTAAAAGAGAGCGACAAATTATAATTTGCGAAATGGTTTTGATGATAAAATAGCGTGGTCAAAGACCACGCTTGGTTACCATTCTAATTTCAAATGATACGGAGAATCCTTATACCCGTATTCAGCAATATATCTTACAGTATGAGTTTTATCATTATAAGCAAAGAACAAGTAAATATAGTCAAGCATAACATCTGCATCTTCTTCAATATTCATAATATATACACATTGCCAATCTCCCATAGGCTCAATACTGACAATATTATCTTTGCTTAATATTCTTTGCTTTTCTTTTTCATATTCGCTTCCATATATTGATTCTGTATCATGTTCAAGTTGCCATTCTGCATATATATCCATGTGAAATGCATTTAAAAAATCATCAGAATATGAATAATAATATTTAGTTGTAGCGTTTTTATTATATACAAGTTGTTTTACTGAGTCAGGCATTTTATATGGGAAAACCTGAAAAATATCATCCCACTCATACAGCATATGTTTTTCATCAACTTCTAAATAATTATTTGGATTGGTTGTTTCTGAACTATATCCAAAAAAGTGAACTGAAAAAGCAAGTGGTGAAAGCAATAATGATATTACCAATAAAACTATGATAAAAATTCGCAAGGCTTTCTTTCTTATAATTTTCATATTCTTTTTATAAAGCAAAAACAAACCTAAGCACAGTACAAATTGCACAAAAAAACAATATTTGAATGGAAATAAAATCACCTTATGTATTAAAGGTAAGTCATATGGAGCTAATGTGGTATATCTGTAATCTAAAGAAATTACTATGATAATTATAAGTAACATTATTGCCCCTGACATTATCATACCAATTACCGATATTACTGTAAAAATCGTTTTTTCTTTTTGTTCCTTGGGTGACAGTTCCATATCTTCTACCGGGACTTTTTCGTCTGCTAAATTGCTTGAAAGTTTTTCGCAGATTATTTCGATTGTGATATTATCTTCGTCGGCAAGAGTGCCGATTTTTTCAATTATTTCTGTGTTGAACTGTATTTTCTCGTTTGTTCTTTTTATGTAATCCTTGACTATCTGTTGTGCTGTTTCGCCACCTGACTGTAATGATTTAATTTCCTGAATTGAAAAATCGGCTTTACGAAGTGTTGCAATATTTTTAAGTTGCACAACATCATTTTCAGAAAAATCAATACTTTTTCTGCCATTATAATTTTCATCATATTCGGGTTTTATAAGGTCGTTTTCCATATAGAGTCTGATTGCTCTGTCAGTAAGACCTGTTTCTTTGATAACCTCTTTAATTTTCATGGTAAATCCCCCTTTACAATGACGATTTTACATTTTTACCTTAGGTAAAAGTCAAGATTTTTTTGAAAAATTTTTAAACAATTAATATAACCCCTCAGTCATTTCCTACGAAAATGACAGCTCCCCTTTCAGGGGAGCCAAGATACGGGACGATGTGGGCATCGTCCCCTACATTTGTTATTTTGTTTCTGATTTTGCTTTGTCTTTTTCTGCGATATCATTTGTGTTCATTGAATTGCGGTAAACAATAAATCGACAGAAAAGGTACTCGGTTACAAGATTACAAGCCATTGTTACTGCTTCGACTATGTAGTTATTAACTCCTGCATTTTCGGCTAACTGACCGAGATACAAGGAAACAGGAGTGAATACACAATAGAAAAGTGCAACCTTGAGCATTGCAACGGGAACGTTGGTTGCTGATTTGAATGTGAATTTTCTATTTACAGTAAAGTTATAAAGAACTGACAAGATAAGTGATGGAAGATATGCTTTCCAATGTGCACAATCGGTCAGTTCGTGAATGATTGTATAGGATACAATCTGAATAATACCTGCGCCCATTGAGAATGCAACAAATTTTGCAATCTGGATTATAGTTTCTTTGGTTGAGAGTTTTTGGTTTGACATAATAATTTACTCCATTATAATTATTTTTAAGATTCTTCGCTACGCTCAGAATGACTCCGAGAAGATTGCTTTCGGGCGATTCGTGAATCGCCCCTACAATGAAATGTTAGTCCTAACACGGACAGAACAGGAGTTCTGTCCCTACGCGTTATATTTCCGGATTGAATGATGGCATAAGTTCGAGTTTGAATTGATTTATTCTGTGTTTATAATCAATAAGCTTTTGCTTTTCTTTATTTTCGATTTCACCTGTTCTGATATATTTATCAAGTTCTGCATAGGTAAATCCAAGATTATCTTCATCAGTTTTACCGCAAAGTCCGTCAATCGGTGTTTTTTCAACAAGATTATATGGGAGTTCCAAAAGATGACCGATTTGCTTCATTTCGGCTACTGTAAGATTTGAGCAAGGGCTGAAATCCCCAACTGAATCGCCATAACGAGTTGAATAGCCAACCCAATCTTCTGAAAGATTACAGGTATTTGCAACTCTGCCATTTACTGACTGACTAACAGCATAAAGAGTTGTCATTCTTACTCTTGGCGGAATATTTTGAACAGTTTGTGATGTAATTTCTAAATCAGCAGGAAGATTTTTCATAAGACCGTCAACAGTATCTTTAATATTAACTGTGTAGTTTTTTATTCCAAGATGCTCAACAAGTTGTTTTGCACAATCAATATCGTGTTGTTCACCACAAGGCATAAGCACCCCGATTACTCTGTCTTTGCCCAATGCTTCAACACAAAGAGCCGCAACGATTGATGAATCCTTACCACCTGAAATGCCAACAACTGCATTACAACCTTTTCCGTTCTCCTCAAAAAAGTTACGAATCCATTCTACACATTGATTTTTTACTTTAAGTGCATCAAATTTGTACATTTTTATCACACTCCAATAATATTAGTTTACCACTATTTTTTGAAAGTTGCAATATAAAAAGGACTACGAAAAATCGTAGTCCTGATTTATTAGTCAAGTGGTTTCATTGTTGGGAACAATATTACATCACGGATTGCTTGGCTATCTGTGAGTAACATTGTCATACGGTCGATACCGAAACCGATACCGCCTGTTGGTGGCATACCGAGTTCAAGTGCATAAAGGAAGTCTTCGTCAGTTGTGTTTGCTTCTTCGTCACCGAGGGCAAGAAGTTCTTCCTGTGCCTTAAATCTTTCTCTCTGGTCGATTGGGTCATTAAGCTCTGAATATGCATTTGCCATTTCCCAACCATTCATAAAGAATTCAAATCGTTCAACATAGTTAGGGTCCTCAGGCTTTTTCTTTGTAAGAGGAGAAATCTCAATAGGATGGTCCATAACGAATGTTGGCTGAACAAGGTGTTCTTCAACAAATTCTTCAAAGAAGAGATTAAGGATATCACCTTTCTTGTGGTGTTTTTCAAACTCAACATGATGCTCTTTTGCAACAGCCTGTGCTTCTTCAGTTGAATTGATTTCATTAAAGTCAACACCTGAATACTTTTTAACAGCATCAACCATAGTGATTCTTTCAAATGGCTTTCCTAAATCCATTTCAATTCCGTTAAATGTGATTTTTGTTGTGCCAAGAACTTCTTGGGCTACATAACGGTAAAGATTTTCTGTCAAGTCCATCATACCGTGATAGTCTGTATATGCCTGATAAAGTTCCATAAGAGTAAATTCAGGGTTATGACGGGTGTCAACACCTTCATTACGGAAAACACGACCAATTTCGTAAACTCTTTCCATACCGCCAACGATAAGTCTCTTTAAGTAAAGTTCAAGTGAAATACGGAGTTTGATATCTGTATCAAGAGCATTGAAATGAGTTTCAAACGGTCTTGCAGCTGCACCACCTGCATTGTAAACGAGCATTGGTGTTTCAACTTCCATAAAGCCTTCGCCGTCAAGATATTTACGCACTGCGCTGATAATCTTTGAACGGTTAATAAGAGTCTGTTTTGATTCCTGATTCATAATAAGGTCAATATAACGCTGACGATATCTCATATCAGTATTTGTTAGACCATGGAACTTTTCAGGAAGAATCTGTAAACTCTTTGAAAGGAGTGTTACGGCAGTTGCGTGGATTGAAATTTCACCTGTTTTTGTCTTAAAAACTTCACCTTCAATACCGATAATATCACCGATATCAAGTTTCTTGAAGCCTCTATATTCTTCTTCGCCAATGCTATCCCTTGCAACATATGACTGGATATTACCCTTTAAGTCCTGAATGTTACAGAATGATGCCTTACCCATAACACGCTTTGACATCATACGACCTGCAACACGAACTGTTTTGCCCTCAAGCTCGTCAAAGTTTTCCTTGATATCAGCACTGTGATGTGTCTGGTCATACTTTGTGATTACAAACGGGTCCTTGCCCTCTTCCTGTAATGCCTTAAGCTTTTCCTGACGAATTCTCTGCTGTTCGCCCAAATCAAGTTCAGGCTGATTCTGCTTAATATTATCTGCCATTTTATTCACCTTATCTTGTGATTTCCACAATTTTGAATTCAAGTGTACCGTTTGGTACTTCAACAGTTACTTTATCACCTTTCTTGTGGCCGATAAGAGCCTTACCAACAGGTGATTCGTCTGAAATCTTACCAACAGCAGGGTCAGCCTGTGCAAAACCTACAATTGTGTAAGTGTATGTCTTTTTCTTTTTATCTGTAAGTTTAACTGTTGAACCGATATGAACGTTTTCGTTACCAAGTGAGTCAACATCAAGAACTTTTGCTGTTTTAAGAATGTGCTCGATTTCGCTGATTCGTGCTTCAAGTTTAGCCTGGTCATTCATAGCCTCGTCATATTCACTGTTTTCTGACAAGTCACCAAAGCTCTTTGCAAGTTTGATTTTTTCAGCAGCTTCTTTTCTTCCTTCAACCTTTAATTGGTCAAGTTCTGCCTCAAGTTCTTTAAGACCTTCTAATGTAAGTAATGTTTCTGCCATTTTTAAAACTCCTTTTATAGGGATTTTGGGCACAACGAAACAAGCAGTTCGCACTGCCCCAATTAAAATATATTATATTAAATAAACTTCACTGTGTCAAGAGAAATGAATGTCCTCTCTCCTCTTTTTTTCATTATTTACCATTAAATCATCAAAAACACACTCTCCTAATGAAAACACACCGCATAATTCATACAACGCTGAATAAAAATCGTATCTTGGTATGCCATCGGGCAACAGGCTTTTGTATATAGACGGAACTGAAAAATTTTCACCTGATGAGATATTTATAAGTTCATCCTTTGCTCTTATTGTCATAATATTTGTATCGACATTAATTTTCACATGTTTATCGGCAAAATCACTTGTTAAAACAGGACACATACCTGTATTTTTCTGTATTTTTTCGCACACACTTGAATACTTTTCTTTATTATCTGTTGCTATTGTTATTGATGATGAAAATGATGAAATTGTTTCTGTAAATTCGGTATATTTTCCCTCTTTATCAAGAATGGATATGTTGAGCAGATTTTTTTTATCTGTATTATTTCTAACAATATCAAGGAATGTATTTTTCATAATTTTGTCGTACAGTTTTTCGCTTTTATAAATACCGATATTCATATTATCAGGTATTTCAATTTCACAATTCACAACAAGTCGTGATGCACATTTCCCTACACATAAAAGAACCTTTTCCCAATCAATCCCCTTTTTCCCTACATACGCATCAAGCAGATAAAAGGGTGCGCCTTTAAACACAGGAATTGCGGACAGATTATATTCATCCTTTATAAATGTACCAAACAGTTTTTCAAAAAGAGTTTGATTTCTACGGTTTATTTTCAGCACACAGAACATAAAAAATCCCTCCGCACTATTCTATGCAAAGGGATTTATCTTTATTTAATTACCTAAAAGGTTCATAGCCTTTTTGTACTGTGCATCCTCATCGAGAGTAAGCATTTCAAATCTTGAATACTGTTCTACTGTAAGAGGAACAGCATAGTCAGGTTCAATTCCTGTACCATTAAAGCTTTCACTCTTATACGGAAGAATAGTAGCAACTGTCAATGCAACTGCACTTCCGTCACTTAATTCAAAGATTTTCTGCATTGTTCCGTTACCTGCAGTTTTATCACCAACAAGCTGAGCAACACCAAAGTCACGAAGGTCACAAGCAAAAAGTTCAGCGGCACCTGAAGTCTTGTTATTAACAAGAATTACAATGGCAAAGCCTGTACTGTCAGAATCAGCTGTAAATGTTTCAATAACATTTCCGTCCTTATCGACTGCTGTTGCTATGGCATTTGTCCCTTCAGTTGCAATCGGTACAATCATATCAATACATTCTGCAACATCAGAAATAAGACCTGTATCGTTATTGCGAACATCAAATATTACAGAAGATACATCATTTTTTTTCATATAATCAAAAGCGTCCTGTAATTGCTGTGCAGTTGTGCTGTAAAATGCTGTGATTTTAATATAACCGACATTACCGTTTATACTGTAATAAACAGTCTGTGCAGAGTATCCTCTTGCGACGGAAACTGTCCTTGAAACGCCGTCATGTGAATAAGTTACCTGAACATTGGTAAGTTTTTCACCCTCAAGACTTTTTAACAGCTCAGTATAATTAGTACGGTTTACATTTACTGAGTCAACAGCAGTTATGACGTCGCCCTTTTGAATACCTTGAAGTTGTGCAGGAGAGCCCTCGGAAACTTCGGAAACATATATATTGTTGTTTTCACTGTCATAAACAGCAATAACGCCTATGCCACCTTTATTTCCTTTTTCCTCTTCCTTATAGTCAACATATTCATCAGGTGTCATATAGTAGCTGTAACGGTCACCAATGCCATCAACATAGCCGTCAGAAATCATAGTTTTAAGGAGATTTTCATTCATCTCGCCAAAATAATTTTCACGAACCAACTCGTCAATTTCCGAGATAGTGGAGTGAATTCCTGAACGGGCTGAAACATCTTTTATGATACCGTTATAAACTCCCATTGCCACCATCATTGTTATTGTTACAGTCAAAGCAACTGCAATAAAAATACAAGAAATAGCAAGACCTAATGAAATTTTTTTATTCAAAGGACATCATCCTTTACATTAATTTTGCATCTTATACCAATGGTGACGGGAGATAAATTTCAGGATTAATTCTGTTACCGTTAAGACGCATTTCAAAGTGAAGATGTGAACCGGCAACAGGGTTTGATTCGCTTGGACGCGGCCAACAGTTACCTGTATTACCAACAAGACCAATTACCTGTCCCTGCTTAACCTTATCACCAACACTTACATATCTTGCATCAAGGTGAGCACCCAATGAACTCAAACCATTACCGTGGTCAATATTGATATAATGACCGTTTGATGATGCAATATATGATGATTTTGTAACAACACCGTCAGCAACTGCGTAGAACTTTGCACCCTTTGTAGTGTAATATGTTTTACCATTGATTACTCGGTTTGCAGGACCGCAAAGGTCAACTGATGCAGTACCTCGGGATGAATGCTGAGCATAAGTTGCTGAATAATAAACTGTAGGCTCCTGAATCGGAGAAATAAGTCCTCTTGAAGATACACGGAACTTGTGGTTTGTGTTTCCATTAACAACTGTACCGTCACCCTTTGAGCCTTCATTGTTAATTTCCTTGTCGAGTTGTGCAGCAAAGTCGGCTTTTTCCTTTTCAGCCTGTGCCATCAACTGCTGATAGTAAGCACTATCCTGATTGTACTTACTGATAATTTCGTTCTGCTTTTTGATGTTAGCATCATTCTTTGCCTGAGCAGCCTTAACTTCGCTCATTTTTACATCAAGAACTGCTTTTTCAGCCTGCTGTTCAGCACGGTCAGCCTCAACGCTCTTTTTCTTTTCTTCAACCTCTGTACGCTTTGCATCTAAATCCTCAAGCATACGATTGAGTTCTTTAATCTTTTCTTCAAGTTCTTTTATAACACCTGTATCGTGCTTTGCAACCTGACGAAGAAATTCACTTCTTGCAAGGAAATCTGAAAAGTCAGTTGCACTTAAGAAAATCTCAAGTTCAGATGTTTCACCTGCCATATATGTAGCACGAAGACGCTTACGAAGAAGTTCCTGTGTGTCAGCAATATCTTTTTCCTGCTGTTCCATCTGTGCAGTAACATCTTTTATTTCTTTTTCAAGTTTTTTGATACGAGCTTGAAATTCGTTAATTTCAGCAGTCAACTCGTTGATTTTTTTCTGAATAGGAGCCATTTCCTTTTCAATCAAGGCAATCTTCTGGTCAATTACTCGGCTCTGCTCCTGTAACTGCTCAAGCTTTTTCTTGGCATTTGCCTGACCCTCATTACTCTCTGCAATTTCTTTTTCATACTTTTCGATTTCGGCATCAAACTCGGCAAGAGTTTTTGCTGATGCTGAAAACGGAATTGCAGTAAAAAGTAAAGTAATTGCTAAAAGAACAGAGAATATTTTAGTGCTATTTTTCACTTACAACACTCCCTTGCTCTCTAAGATATTTACCCATAGAAATAAGGCTTCCTACTGAACCTGTGAACATACCGATTCCAGCGAACAATAATAAAATATATCCTGCATATGGGCCAAAGCTTACAGGCTTGAACAAATTAAGCATATCCTGGAAAATATATGAAACGCCATAATAAAGTCCTGCAAGCACGCCGAATGAAACAAGGCTTGATATAATACCGATTACAATACCCTCAATCATAAATGGCCAACGGATAAACCAGTTTGTTGCACCAACGGCCTTCATAATGCTGATTTCAAGTCGTCGTGAAAACATTGTAATTCTAATTGTATTTGCAATGATAAACAATGAAACGATAAAGAGAAGAAGCACCATTCCGGCAATTACTATTGTAACTGCGTGACGGATATCAATAAGCTTATCGGCAACATCACTGTTTTCTCGTACTGATTCAACAAACTCCAAATCATTAAGTCCGGAAACCGTCTGTCTGAAGAATGCCATATCGAAAACGACAACCTTATAAGCGTCAGGCATTGGATTTTCCATACCTTCAAGAAGCGCTGAATCTTTGCCAAGTTCTTCCTTACTCTTTTCAAAAGCTTCTTCTTTTGAAACAAAAATGCAATCCTGAATATTACCTAAATCGTATATATCCTGATTCATTTTTTCAATTTGCTCGTCAGTTGTTCCGTCCTCAATATAGACCATAATAACATTCTGACTTTCAATCTTATCAAGCAATGAATTGATATTGAAGAAAAGCATTGCACCAAGACCAATTATTACAAGACAAGCCATCAAAACGGTAATTGACGCCAATGACATAAGACGGTTTACCCAAACATTACGGAAACCTTCTTTTGTTAAATAACCTAAACTTGCACCTTTCATTCAGCGTCACCTCCCTCTTGTTTTGCTTCAATTTCTGCGATAACATCTTCAGGAGAAATATCTGTACTTTCAACACCGTAAGATTTCATAAAATCTTCAAGTTCCTTATCACTGTTTGGCTGATGATAGAATGACGGAGAAGCATTGTTTTCGTCATCAAGTTCAAGAAGCGAACTTATAACTTCTTCACGCATCTGGTCAACTGTATCCTGAAGTTCCTGTTCAACAGCCTCTTTAAGTTCCGCCTGAGTTTCATAAACAACAGGTTCTTCTGCAACTGTATTAACTTCTTCTACAACCTGTGGTCTTGCAGCTGTATCAGACACAACCTCACCCTGATTGATTGTAATAACACGATGATTAAAACGACGAACAAGCTCATGCTCGTGAGTAACCATTACAACAGTTGTTCCGTTAGCATTGATATGATTTAAAAGGTCAACGATTTCATATGACATTTCAGGGTCAATGTTACCTGTCGGCTCATCGGCAATAATAATTCCCGCATTATTTACAAGAGCACGAGCGAGAGCAACTCTCTGCTGTTCACCGCCTGAAAGCTGTGTTGGTAACTGTCTTGCCTTTGATGTAAGACCAACAAGGCTCAAAACATAAGGAACCCTTTTACGAATGTCTTTTTCCTTTGCACCAATAACACGCATAGCAAATGCAACATTATCATATACAGTCATATTAGGGATAAGACGGAAATCCTGAAAAACGATACCCATTGTTCGGCGGAACTTTGGAATATCTCTTTTCTTGATTTTATTAAGATTATAATTATTGATAATAACAGAGCCACTGTTAGCAACCTGTTCACGCATAATTATTTTAAGAAATGTACTTTTACCTGCACCTGATGAACCAACGATAAATACAAATTCACCGTCTTCAATTTTAATGGAAACATCACGAAGGGCATTGGTACCGTTGTCATAAGTTTTTGAAACATTTTTGAATTCAATCACAAATATGCACCTATTCCTTTTATGTATTTAAAAATTCAACCTGTTTTTGGCAACAATAACACAGAATAGTCATTGTTAGTTCACATTATACCACAAAATATTGTGTTTGTAACGCTTTTTAAGAAAAGTTAACATTTATCGTCGTTTTGCACAAAATTTTGTTGTGTTTTATTACATTTTAGATAAACTATAAGCAAATATTTTAGCATATTTTTTCTAATTTATTTTATTCTTTACATTTTATGGTTATATGGTATAATTCATTTGATAAAAAATTCGTTTTCAGAGAGATGATATTATGTCAAAACCAATTACTGCTATTATTGTTGGTGCAGGTCACAGAGCATTAATATATGCTGAACTTGCAATTACAAATCCTGAACTTATGAAGATTGTTGGAGTTGCTGACCCTAATCCAGTAAGACGCGAAATGTGTATGAAAAAGTTTGGATTTTCAGAAGATATGTGTTTTGAGTCTGCACAGGAGTTAGCGAAAAAAGGCAAGCTTGCTGACACGATTATAAACGGCACAATGGACCATCAGCATCTTGAAACTTCGATTCCACTTCTTGATGCAGGTTATGATATGCTTTTGGAAAAGCCATTTGCACCTAACGAAGAAGATATGAGAGAAATCGTAGCGTGTGCAAAAAAGAACAACTCAAAGGTTATGATTTGTCATGTACTTCGTTACACACCTTTCTACTATGCAATCAAGGAAAGACTTGTTAAGGGTGAAATCGGTGAAATAATGAACATTCAGACACTTGAACACGTAAGTTATCATCACCTTTCAACATCTTATGTCCGTGGTAAATGGGCAAACAGCAAGGAATGTCACACTTCAATGCTTTTGGCAAAATGCTGTCACGACATTGACATTATGATGTGGATGATGAGTGATACAAAGCCGACTCAAATTTCAAGTTTTGGTGGTAAATATCAGTTCAAGCCTGAAAATGCACCCCAGAACGCAGGTGAAAGATGTCTTGTTGACTGTCCGTTAGTTGAAGATTGCAGATACTCTGCAAAAAGACTTTATATTGACCAACCTGACCGTTGGGCATTTTATATCTGGGATAAACTTGAGCATATTGAAAACCCAACAATTGAAGATAAAATCAATCTTCTTAAAGGTGATTCACCTTACGGAAAATGCATTTATAAATGTGATAATGATGTTGTTGACCATCAGTCTGTACTTGTAAATTTTGCAAACGGTGCAACGGGTACTCACAATATGGTTGGCGGTTCATCAATGTCACTTCGCAGAATACATATTGTTGGTACTCTCGGTGAAATTTACGGTAACTTTGAAGAAGCAAAGTTCTATGTTTCAAAAATTCATCCTACAAAAACTGATGAAAAAATCGTTGAAGAAGTTGATTTAAAACTTACAGGTGATATGGTCGGTGCTTATGGCGGTCACGGTGGCGGTGACGAAAGACTTGCAGAGGACTTTGTATCGTTTGTTCGTGGTGAAAGACCAAGCCTTGCGTGTACATCAATTTTCGACTCGGTTGCAGGTCACCTTTGTGTTTACCTTGCGGATAAATCAAGAGAAAACGGTGGTATGCCACAGGAAGTAATATTTTAATACTACAAAGAATTAAGGCAGTCGAGTGACTGCCCTTTTCATAAATACTTTTTATATTTCTTCACTGAAATTGCTTTTTACAAGTTCTTTTAGCTTATTCAAATTCGCCTCATCAAAACACGAAACAATGATACACTGTTGGTGTTTTGTAACTATCTTGTAAAGATACTTTTTAGAAAAATTAAAGTTCAAAACTTTTTGAGATATAGAAATTTCTTCTGGTTCAACAGCAGAAATCTCAGTTATATTCTTAGTGTTAATAACCATATTTAGGTATCGTGGTGCAAAACAAATTTTAATATAATCATTATAAACCACAATTTTATTGTTAACTAATGACATAAAAGAAACAATTACAAGAACTGAATAAAACAAAATGTTAATTATCAATTCAATTAAATCCATTGTTCCTGCAAAGAAATATACGTCTTCAAAAAGGAAACTATCTGCATAGCGTTCATAAAACATTTCATAAAACGACACATCATTGAACAAGTTAATAAGTATAAAACCTAAACCATATAATACACATAATAAAGAAAAAAGTAATATTAAAACTTGAAATACTTTATATCTGTATGAACGATATAATTTTACACTAAACAGCTTTTTCATAATTATACAATCTCCTCTCATAAAATAAATCTTTTATAATCATAATATATCAAATTACATTTTTGTTGTCAACAAAAAACGGGACGATGTGGGCATCGTCCCCTACTTTTATCTTTTAACTATTAAATCTTATCTATTATCTAAATATACGGGTTGCCGAGTCGTCAGCCCCTACAACATAATTAAATTGGTTGGATGCAGACGTGGAATCCCCTCAGTCAACTTCGTTGACAGCTCCCCATCAAGTGGGGAGCCAAGTGCCACTACGCGGTTTTTCAACAATTATTAAAATAGTGTTTGCTTTTTTTGAATGAATGGTGTATAGTAGTTTCATTATTTTCAAAACGAGGGAAAAAGTTATGCAAAAGGAAAATTTATCCCAGCGTACTGCCGAGACACTCAAAAAGATGATTATTGAGGAGCATAAATACAAATACGGTGAAAAGTTGCCTAATGAAAATGAGCTTTCACAGGAATTGGGAATCAGCCGAACAACACTTCGTGAGGCTATAAGAACACTTATTTCCGTTGGTATTCTTGTTGTAAAACGCGGCAAGGGTACTTATGTTTCTGAAGAAATCGACCAGTATGCACAGGAAATCGATGTAAACGATTTCACTAACAAACAAATAACATTACGCGATTTATATGAAACACGATTGATTTTTGAGCCTGAGGCTGCGGCACTTGCCTGTAAACGAGCTACGGATGAAGAAATCCTGGAAATTCTCCGTCTTGGTGAAATTTGTCAGGCTGAACTTAAAAATGACCCTCGAGGGGCTAAGAGAATTGAGTCTGAAAGTGCTTTTCACGGTGCGATACTCAAGGCATCTCACAACGAATTTCTTGGTCACTTCTTCCCTATTCTTTCAAATACAATTCAGAAAACCATTGAATTAAACTACAACCTTGAAACGATTGCAGAAGAAGCATACAAGGACCACATTATGATTATGAATTTCCTTAAAAACAGGGATTCTGTGGGTGTTAAAAGTGCTGTTACAATTCACTTACATCACGCAGTAATTAATGAGCAAATATCTTTTGATTAATTTTTTAAAAAAGGTATTGACAAATTTGTATTATCATATATAATATGTTGTATGACAACGCAAACAAGATGTCAAACAACTCAAAATATTTTATTTATAGGAGATTAAAACTATGGCACAGAGAATGTTTTATCAAGAAGATTGTAATTTAGGATTATTGGACGGCAAGACTATTGCAGTTATCGGTTACGGTAGCCAGGGTCATGCTCATGCTCTTAATGCTAAAGAGTCAGGCTGTAATGTTATTATCGGTCTTTACGAAGGCAGTAAGTCATGGGCAAAGGCTGAAAAGCAGGGCTTCCAGGTTTTCACAGCCAGTGAAGCTGCAAAGAAAGCTGACATCATCATGATTCTTATCAATGACGAATTACAGGCTGATATGTACAAGAAAGATATCGAACCAAACCTTAAAGAGGGCGATATGCTTATGTTCGCTCACGGTTTCAATGTTCATTTCGGTTGTATCACTCCTCCATCATTCGTTGACGTTACTATGATTGCTCCAAAGGGACCTGGTCATACAGTTCGTTCAGAGTATCAGGCAGGTAAAGGTGTTCCTTGTCTTGTTGCTGTTCATCAGGACGCTACAGGTAAGGCTCTTGACAAGGCTCTTGCATATGCTCTTGCTATCGGTGGTGCTCGTGCAGGTGTTCTTGAAACAGACTTCAGAACAGAAACAGAAACAGACCTTTTCGGTGAACAGGCTGTTCTTTGCGGTGGTGTTTGCGCTCTTATGCAGGCTGGTTTTGAAACACTTTGCGAAGCAGGTTATGACCCAAGAAATGCTTACTTTGAATGTATCCACGAAATGAAGCTTATCGTTGACCTTATTTACCAGAGCGGTTTCGCAGGTATGAGATATTCAATTTCAAACACTGCTGAATACGGTGACTATATCACAGGTCCTAAGGTTATCACAGACGAAACAAAAAAAGCTATGAAGAAAATCCTTTCAGACATTCAGGACGGTTCATTCGCAAAAGAATTCTTACTTGATATGTCATCAGCAGGTCGTCAGGTTCACTTCAAGGCTATGAGAAAACTTGCAGCTGAACATCCAGCAGAAAAGGTTGGCGAAGAAGTTAGAAAGCTTTATAGCTGGAACAACGAAGAAGATAAGTTTATCAATAACTAATTTATTACATAAAAGATTAAGAGTACGGAATTTGGTTTCCGTACTCTTTTTTTGTTCTATCCGTGAGATTCTTCGCTACGCTCAGAATGACAAACCAAATTGGTTATATTGTAGGGGCAGGTCTCTGTGCCTGCCCGCAAGTGAATGTTAAAAGTTCGGGAGGGCACGGAGACCCTCCCCTACATTTCAACCATATTGAATTAATAAAAAATCGGGTCGTAGGGGACGCCGACTCCTACGAACCAAACTAATTCTTTTTAAAAACATCAAGCATATGAATTGATAAGCCTACACAATCTTCACGCTCGCAAAGATTTGAAAGAAATTTCATATATTCTTCAAATTCACGGTCAGTCAAAAGGTCTAATCTATCATCGAAAATATATGACAACATATCAACACCTACAAAGTGAAGTCTTGTAACATTATGGCTTTTCATAAGATTATCAATATCAGATTTACGATATAATTCAAATATTTCCTCGGGTGATGATATTGTATGATAGTCTTCTTGTATAAGACCTTTATCAAGATATTCTAATATTCTTTTTTTGTAAAAAAACTTATATATTGATGTATCATTGTTGCAATATGATGCATAAATTACCCCGCCTGTTTTTGCTACTCTGATTGCTTCACTAAGTGCTTTGTGTTTATCTTCTTCGTTAAATAAATGATACATTGGTCCTAACAACAAAACGATATCATATGTTTCGCTTTTAAATGCAGATAAATCGCAAGCATTACCTTCATAAATTTTGATGTTATAATGTGATTTGACTTTTTTCTTCATAATTTCAATATTGTGTGGTACAAGTTCAACCGCAGTAACATCATAACCCATTTCCGCAAGTGCAAGTGAATATCTGCCTGTGCCAGCACCAATTTCAATTATTTTAGCGTCAAGTGAAAGATATTTTTCAATGTATTTCATTGTATTAAGAAATTCAGGCATTCTGCTTTTTCGCAACAATCTGCCTTCTTCATCATAATTATTGTAAAAGTCAATAATACTATTTTCTGTTGTTATATGTTTCTTTTTGAATAAGCTTAATAATTTCATTTTGTTTTCTCCTTTCAAAATAAAAATGGTGCAAGCTTATAAACTAAGCCTACACCATTATAATCATATCGTTATAAAATACAGTTACACATATCGAAATGAATATAGAGGTATAGACCTGCACACAAAAGGTCGTGCAAGCCAATGCATATACATATCAAGTTTGTTAAAAAGATATGTGTTCATAGTTATACCTCAAGTTTATTTCTTTTTGTTTTCGCAGTCCATTGGGCATGTGGCACAGTCGCCCATCATAATGTCGTTGACAGTTTTGCCTGCCGGAATCATTGGAAGAACTCTTTCGTCCTTATCGATTGCACATTCAATCCATACAGGGCCGTCTGCATTAAGTGCTTTTTCAAATGCGGTCTTAAAGTCTGCGATTGTATCTGCATAATATCCTGTCGCACCGAAAGCCTCTGCAAGCTTTACAAAGTCAGTCTTACGGTGTGGGTCAGTCTGTGAGAAGCGTCTGCCATAGAAGCAAGTCTGCCATTGACGAACCATACCAAGTACCTGATTATTCATAATAACTGTAATAACAGGAAGATTATAGCTTACCGCTGTACAACCTTCGTTAAGGTTCATATGGAATGAACCGTCACCTGTGATATGTACAACCTTTTTGCTGTCACCAAGGCCGGCTTTTGCACCGATTGCAGCACCGTAACCGTAACCCATTGTACCAAGACCACCGCTTGTAAGAAAGCCTCTTGGATTTACATGGTGAACATACTGTGCAGCCCACATCTGGTGCTGACCAACATCAGTTACAACAACTGTATCCTCCCCTGCCATATCGCAGATTGCACCGATTAACTGATGAGGGAGAATCTGTGAATCGTCGTCAACAGGTTTATAGTCAACATCTTTATATACTTCAAGGACTTTGAGCCATTCTGTTCTTTCCTGCTTTTCAACAAGCGGTAAAAGAGCACTGAGAACTTTTTTAACGTCACCGATTATATAGTGGTCAACAGTGACATTTTTATTGATTTCGCTAAGGTCAATATCAATCTGAATGATTGTTGCTTTCTTTGCAAATTCGTTTGTATTAAGTGCAACACGGTCAGAAAAACGAGTACCGACTGCAATAAGTACATCAGCATCGTCAACGGCCTTATTAGTAACATAACCACCATGCATACCAAGAAGACCAAGGTTAAGTGGGTTGTTATAGCCGATAACACCTGCTGCCATAAGAGTGTGACAAGATGGGATATTTGCTTTTTCAACAAGTTCAAGTGCTTCTTCTGATGCATTTGATGAAACAACACCGCCACCGAACATTACAACAGGCTTTTTAGCATTATTGATAATATCAGCAACCTTCTTGATTTCATCCATATCAACAACAGTTTCGTCCTTGATTTCAATTTTTGGTTTGTTTTCGAAATCAGTAACTGCTGCAGTAACATCCTTTGTGATATCAATAAGAACAGGACCTTTTCTGCCTGTATTTGCAATACGGAATGCTTCACGGATTGTGTCAGCAAGTTCATTGACATCCTGAACCATAAAGTTGTGCTTTGTAATAGGCATTGTGATACCTGTGATATAAACTTCCTGGAAAGCATCACGACCGATAAGACCTTTACCAACGTTACCTGTGATTACAACCATAGGAACACTATCCATATATGCTGTTGCAATACCTGTTACAAGGTTAGTAGCACCCGGTCCGCTTGTCGCGATACACACACCTGTTTTTCCTGTTGCTCTTACATAACCGTCAGCAGCGTGAGATGCGCCCTGTTCGTGAGCTGACAAAATATGCTTAATTTTATCACTATATTTATAAAGAGCATCATAGATATTAAGGACAGCACCACCCGGATAACCAAAGACGGTGTCAACTCCCTGCTCTATTAAAACTTCGGTTAAAATTTCTGAACCGTTGAGTTTCATTTTCTTTCACTCCAAATCCTGCTAATGAATATAAAAATATTAGTATATATTGTATAATAAATAAATTAAAAATGCAACTGATAATCATTAAAAAAAGCAACAGAAAACTAAATCTGTTGCTTATATTTATTATGCAATATTATAAATTTTCTTCTGTTTCTGCGATTTCTGTATTTTCAACGGTTTCAGTTGCAGGAATTTCTACTTTTTCTTCAGGCAAAGAACCTGTTGTCATAAGAGATTCAAACTGTTCCTTATCAATCTTTTCAAGGTCAATAAGAACTTTTGAAACAAGGTGAAGTTGGTCAAGATGCTCTGTAAGAATTTTTTCAGTTCTGTTATAAGCATTATTGATGATTGCTTCAACTTCGCTGTCAATTGCTGCTGCAATATTTTCGGAATAGTTTCTTGTATGAGTATAATTCTTGCCAAGGAAAACCTCGTCATTATCTGAACCGAATGCGATTGGTCCTAACTTTTCACTCATACCATATTTTGTAATCATATTTCTTGCGATTTCAGTTGCACGCTGAATATCATTTGACGCGCCTGTTGAAATATCGCCGAAAATAATCTTTTCTGCAACACGACCACCAAGGAGTGAAACGATATCGTCAAGCATTCTTGACTTCATCATATGCATTTTATCCTGTTCAGGTGTATAAAGTGTGAAACCTGCTGCCATTCCGCGAGGAACGATTGAAATATGAGTAACAGGGTCCTGATTATCAAGATAATATGAAGAGATTGCGTGTCCTGCTTCGTGATAAGCTGTAATTTTCTTATCTTTTTCAGTAATCTTGCGGGATTTCTTTTCTGAACCTACAACAACTTTCATTGTTGCTTCTTCAATCTCATTCATTGTGATTGACATTTTCTTATGCTTTGCTGCAAGAAGTGCTGCTTCGTTAAGAAGATTTTCAAGGTCAGCACCTGTAAAGCCAACTGTTGTTGCAGCAATCTGACGAAGGTCAACATCAGGTGCCAATGGCTTATTTCTTGCGTGGACTTTAAGAATTTCTTCTCTGCCCTTAATGTCGGGATAGCCAACAGTAACCTGTCTGTCAAAACGACCGGGTCTTAAAAGTGCAGGGTCAAGAATGTCAGGTCTGTTTGTAGCAGCGATAACGATTACGCCTTCATTTACACCAAAGCCGTCCATTTCAACAAGCAACTGGTTAAGTGTCTGTTCACGTTCATCGTGGCCACCACCCATACCTGCACCACGATGACGACCAACTGCGTCAATTTCGTCGATAAAGATAATTGATGGCTGTGTTTTCTTTGCTTCTTTGAAAAGGTCACGGACACGGGATGCACCTACACCAACATACATTTCAACGAAGTCTGAACCTGAAATTGAGAAGAATGGGGCATCAGCCTCACCTGCTACTGCCTTTGCAAGTAAAGTTTTACCTGTACCCGGAGGGCCTACAAGGAGAACACCCTTTGGAATTCTTGCACCAAGGTTAGAAAATTCATTTGGATTTTTCAAGAACTCAACAATTTCTGTAAGTTCTTCCTTTTCTTCGTCAGCACCTGCAACATCCTTGAATGTAACTTTCTTTGACTGTTCGTCACCGCGTTTAATACGAGCTTTACCGAAACTCATCGCCTTATTATTTTCGCTTGTGATTGAACTGTTCATTTTTCTGAACATTACAACCATAAGAACAACAAATCCGATTGTCAGTAACAATGACGGCAACATACTCAAAAGCCAAGAATTGGATGTTCCTGCCTTATAGTCAAACTCAATAGGTTTATCGGGATTTGCTTTGTTATATTCTCTTAAATCCTCGTGCACATCATTAATGAAAAGATTTACATTAGGTACAGTATATTTATACTGTGTATCATCGCCCTCAAGTTTAAATGTCATTGCACCGCTGTTCATATTAAGGTCTGCTTCAACAACCTGTTGATTGTCAAAGTACTCAAGAACTTCGTAATACTTTAATTCTTTTGATGCACCTCTGTCCATATACATATACAATACACCGATGCAAAGTGCAGGAATAAGAATATATGGGATAATTGCTTTCCAATTTAATTTTTTCAAAATTCTTTATCACTCCTGTGGTTATTTTTCATATACTGCAGGTTTTAACGCACCTACAAACGGTAAATTTCTGTATTTTTCGTCATAGTCAAGACCATAGCCCACAACGAATGCATCAGGAATCTGTGCACCCGCATAATCAGCAAAAACATTTGCCTTTCTTCTTTCAGGCTTATCAAGTAATGTACAGATTTTAATACTGTTAGGATTTCTTAATGAAAGAACCTTCATTAAATATTCAAGTGTTACACCGCTGTCAAGAATATCTTCAACGATAAGTAAATCTGCTCCATTGACAACATCTGCATCAAGGTCTTTTATAATTTTTACAACACCGGATGTTTTTGTGCCTGAACCATAACTTGAAACTGACATAAAATCAATGTTGCAAGGTATTGTAATTGCTCTCATAAGGTCAGCCATAAATACTACTGAACCTTTAAGAACGCTTACAAGAACAAGTTTTTTATCTTTATAATCATTTGATATTTCCTTACCAAGTCTTTCAACAATTTCCTTTAAATCTTCTTGAGATAAGAGAACTTTTTCAATATCGTTAATCATTATTTTTCCCCACCTTTGATATTTTAATGATTTTTTTTGAATGTTTATCGGGTTTACAGTGATTGGCAACCCCAAAAAACTCTGTCCACACTATTCCCTTTTCGTCAGACAGAACAAGCATTCTATCTCTTTCATAAACAGAAATCTTATTTTCATTAAAAAGTTTTTTGAATGTTTTATTCGGTCTGCCACAAAGTTGAACACTGTCACCATCACGACGATTACGAACAATCGTATCAAATGATATTTTATCACAATCAATCAAATTGTCCATAGTTTGTTTATTAAAGTTTTGTAAATCTTTTTCGTCATAAATATTAACAGAATATTTACCAACAGGAGTTATAAACTCACTAACATCAAATGAGAAAGGGATTTCAAAATATTCTGTCTTCTCAATTTCACCGAAAAAGAGTTTTTTGTCACAGACATTTACCTTAATATTTCCGCCGACAAATGTACTGCCACCATTTTCCATAATATAAATAACGGAATTAATGTGGTCACGGCTTATGTTTTTTGCATTCTGTTCCTTTAAAATCAATGAAACTATCTGCATTTTCAATGCAATATGACAAGGTTCAAAAACAGAACAATCAAAATAGCCGTCACATCTTGATTTTTCAATCAAATTCTCTGCGCTTTCAGTAACGAAACTCTTAACCGAATTAAGAGAGTCAACACAACGCGAAAACGCATTATCAAATGACGGATTAAGTTGAAACAATTCAGGCAAGATATTATGACGGATTTTATTTCTTGTGTAATCGTCACAAAGATTTGTGCTGTCTGTTACAAAATCAAGATTATTCGTTTCAATATATTCTTCAATTTCTTTTCTTGAACAATCAAGCAAAGGTCTTATATAGATATCTCTTACATAGGGAATACCGCAAAGTCCTGACAAAGATGCACCACGGGAAAGATTAAAAATAAATGTTTCCATATTATCATTAAGGTTATGTGCTGTTGCAATTTTGTCGCATCCTGACTTTTCAAAAAATGAATATCTGATGCGTCTTGCACACTCCTCAACACTCTCCCCTGTTTTTTCTGCTTCTGCGGGAACATCTGCATAAAAGACAACAAATTCAATCCCAAGTTTTTCGCAGAATTTGCGGGAAAATTCTAAATCCCTATCAGCCTCGTCACCACGAATACCGTGATGAATATGTATTCCTTTAAGATTTTTTATTCCCAAAAATTCCTTGTTAGCCCACATAATATGAGCAAGACAAACAGAATCAGCACCGCCGGAAAGTCCGATACCAAGTGTTTCACAATCAGACATCATATGATAATCATTTATTGTCTTTAAAACTTTATTGGTCATCTTTTATCCTTTCAAGTGTTGAGAACATTGTAAATTCAGGATTCCAAGCAACCTTAACGGTTGTGGTTGAGCCGTGTCTGTTTTTACCTACAATAATTTCAGCAATATTTACTGAATTAGGGTCTTTTTCTTCGTCAGGATTGTTATTATAGTAATCCTCACGGTGAAGCATAAGAACGATATCAGCATCCTGCTCGATTGTACCTGATTCACGAAGGTCTGTCATCTGTGGACGGTGGTCACCATTTGCATTTTTTGCAACACCACGGGACAACTGTGAACAAGTTATAACAGGAATATTAAGGTCCTTAGCCATCATTTTAAGGCTACGAGTGATTTCTGAAACTTCAGCAACACGATTTTCTGTACGCTTTGTACCTGACATCAACTGAAGGTAGTCAATAACGATGCAGTCGACATCTTTCATACGAAGAGCACGAGCTTTCATTTCGTTTACATTGATGTTTGCAGTATCATCAAAATAAAGTTCACAACCAACGAGATTCTGTAAGGCAAGTCCTAATTTTTCCCAGTCAGCATCTGTAATTTCGCCTGTTCTTAACTTTTCACTTATGATTCGTGCCTCTGTAGAAATAACTCTCTGCGCGAGCTGTTCCTTTGACATTTCCAATGAGAAGAAAAGAACTTTTTTATTTCTTGCAATATTTCTTGCCACATTTAAGGCAAAACTTGTTTTACCCATAGCAGGACGAGCACCAACAACAATAAAGTCAGAACGGTGGAAACCACCTCCAAGAATTTTGTCAAGGTATGAAAATCCTGTCGGAATACCCATGTACTGTTCTTTTACTTTTATGTCGTCACTACCAAGTTTTTTGAGTCGTTCAAAAACATCGGACATAACAATGTCACTGACTCTTGCAGGACCTGTAATTGCTCTGCCACTACGGATGTTATAAATCTTCTGTTCTGCCAAATTAAGAATGTCATCGGGAGAATCAGATTCATTGTTAGTAGCCTCAAGAATATCACGGGCAGTTTCCATCAATGTACGAAGATAGAACTTATCAATAATAATCTTGATATAAGACTCCACATTCTTTGTTGACGGAACAGCATCGGCAATCTTCATAAGATATGTTTTACCGCCGATATCGTCATAAACACCTTCTTTTTTCAGTTCTTCAAGTACAACAAGAGGGTCAATTCGTCCGCCGATTGTATCAATATTAAGAATTGCAGTATAAATTGACTTATGCTGTGGAAGATAAAGATGTTCAATCCTTAACATATCCGACACAAGCGGAAGACAAGACGGGTCTTTAAGCAAAGCACCGAGAACCGCCTGCTCAGCATCTATACTGTGAGGAAGATTCATATTATCAAAAGATGAATAATTGCTTTCCATTTTTATTCTCCAACCATAACTGTCATTTCAGCTACAATATTTGTGTAAAGTTTAACTTCAATTTTGTATGAACCAAATGTCTTGATATCGTCCATTGAAATTTTTCTCTTGTCAACTTTTACCGCATACTGTTTTGCGATTTCAGCTGCAACCTCTTTTGATGTTACTGAACCAAAAAGCTTACCGTTATTGCCTGCTTTTGCAGTAATTTTGATAACTTTACCCTGAAGCTTTGCTTTTGAATCGTTTGCAGCAGCAACTTCAACATCAATTTTGTGCTGATTTGATTGTTCACGGTTACGAAGTTCAGTAAGACTTTGTGCATTTGCTTCAACTGCTAATCCTTTTGGAAAAAGGAAGTTACGAGCGTAACCGTCAGAAGCCTTTACTTTTTCACCTTTTTTTCCAAGACCTTTTACATCTGCTTTCAAAATTACATCCATTATTTATTACCTCTTTTCGTTTATCTGACTTTATCTATTGCTTGTTTAAGAAGAATTAAGGCATTGTCAAACGTTTCATCCTTTAACTGACAAGCCGCCATTGTAAGATGACCACCGCCACCAAGTTCTTCCATAACAAGCTGAACATTTATTTCACCGTAAGAACGGGCTGAAATATTTAAAGTATTATCTGTTCTGAACAGTACAAACGAGCCATGAACACCGTCAATATTAAGAAGTTCATCAGCAGCCTGACTTGCAACTATTCTTACATCATCAGATTCAAAATCAACTACACCAATCGCACAATCGATGTACATTACTGCATTTTTAACAACCTCGCTCTTTGCCTGTTGTGTTTTCATGCTGTTGGAAAACAACTGTTTAACTGCAACTGTATCTGCACCAAGTGAACGGAGATATGCTGCCGCTTCAAAGGTACGGACACCTGTTTTCATAACAAAGTTCTTTGTGTCAAGTGTAATGCCTGACATAATAGCCTCGGCACATACCTTCGGTATATCAACATCAATGTCAATATATTGTATAAGCTCTGTCACCATTTCCGATGCTGAAGAAGCATTTGGTTCGTGATAAAAAATTACTGCTTTATTTATATGGTCAACAGTTTTTCTGTGATGGTCAATTACAATGACCTTTTCAGCAAAATCAAAGAGTTCGGGATATTCAAGGAAACTCTTTCTGTGAGTATCAAGAACTACAAGCAGAGTTTTAGGCTGAATTACATTATCCACATCATCAGGTTCAATAATCAAATCGTCAATACCATTTGAAATAAGATGCTTTGCAAGTGGCATTGCGAGAGTTGTTTCTGATGACATAACGATATTGACGGGTTTTCCCAACGCTTTACATATCATTGCAAATCCAACTGATGAGCCTAAGGAGTCAAGGTCAGCAAATCGATGTCCCATAACAAGAACATTAGTGCTTGATTTGATTGTTTCTTTAATTGCAGAAGCAATCATTCGTGTACGAACCTTATTTCGTTTTTCAATGCCCTTTGAAACTCCGCCAAAGAATTCAAAATCAGTATCAGGTGTTTTTACAACTACCTGGTCACCACCCCTGCCCATAGCAAGGTCGAGAGATTTTCTTGCGATTTTTTCACAATCCGAAAGATTATTTCCTACACCAATACCAACGGACAATGTAAGTCCGAGAATTTTTTCTTTGTATGTATAGGAACGGACAAGTGAGAGAACAGAAAACTTATCTTCCTTCATTTTCAATAAATTTCCTGACTCAGCAAAAACGAGAAACCTTCCGTTCGGCATTTTACGGAAAATACAATCATATCCTGAAAACCAATTTTCAACTATTGCTTCAACATCACCAAGAATTTCTGACTGTTGACTTTCTCGCAAATCAACAAAAACATCTTCGGCACTGTCAAGGTTAATAATCATAAGTACAGGACGAGTAGCCATATATGATGCTTTGAAATTCTTAAGTTCTGTGTCCTCAACAAAGTACAATGCATAAACAGTTTCGTTTTTATACTGTGTTTTTCCTGAAAATGCAGTATATTTTTTGTTGTTAAATTCACATTCAATGAATTTGTTGTTACGAACATCATTTACACCATGACCTGATGTAAACTGTTTAACATCAATGCCATCGTATGAATAATCCGAGATAAATTCGTTACGAAATTCTGAATTGTACCATACAATATTATCCATACTGTCAAAAAGCAGTACAGGTAACGGGAAATTCTTGAGTTCACCATACTCGCTGTCAGCAGAAAGTTTTTTATCAAGAGCTATAACAGAGCCTTCAAGTCTTTTAAATGAAACATTACTTTTCACAAAACCAAGAACAAGAAGAACTGTTGAAACAACAAGTCCTCCAACGGCAAAATACACATTGTAAAAACAGAGAACAACGCACAAGAGTATGCAGACAACAATTGCAGGAATTGTTATCGGATACATACTGAATACATTTTCAATTTTGTCGTTTGTGAACTTTTTCATAGCAAATTTCCTTTTATATTGAACTTATAACGGGCAATACCATTGGACTGCGTTTAGTTCTGTCATAAAGAAGTCGAGAAATATCATCTCGCATTCTGTTTCTTATTCTGCTCCATTCAACAAAACCTTCATGGACACATTCATCAATTACTATCTGGGCAACAAGCTTTGCCTCTGCTATCAGTTGTTCTGAATCACGGACATAAACAAATCCACGAGAGATAATATCAGGTCCTGAAACGAGCATTCCTGTTTCTTTATCAATAACGGCACTGATAATCATAAGACCGTCTTCAGCAAGACGCTTTCTCTCACGGATAACCGCACTGCCAACATCACCTACACCATAACCGTCAACAAAGATTTTTCCTGCAGGGACATCCTCTACAACTGCCATTTTTCGTTTTGAAAGTTCAACCTGTTTACCATTATCGGCAATATAGATATTACCCGGTGCCATTCCCATACTCTCGGCAACTTGGGCGTGACTTCTTAAATGTTTCTGTTCACCGTGAACAGGAATAAAGAATTTTGGTTTTGCAAGGCTTAACATAAGACGGAGTTCTTCCTGACAAGCGTGTCCTGAAACGTGAACCTCGTACATTCTTTCATAGACAACCTCTGCACCGCGTTTTAAGAGTTCGTCAACAACCTTACCAACGGTTTTTTCATTACCCGGAATTGGTGTTGCAGAAATAATTACATAGTCACCTGTTCCGATTTCAACACGACGATGCTCAGAAAATGCCATTCTGTAAAGTGCTGACATTGGTTCACCCTGACTACCTGTTGTAATAATAACAAGTTTATCGTGAGGATATCTTGAAACAGAATCAATGCTTACAAGAATTCCTTCGGGAACATTGAGATAACCAAGTCTTGACGCTGTTTCAACAACATTTTCAAGACTTCTGCCTGAAAGAGCAACTTTTCTGCCAACAGATTTTGCAACATCAATAATCTGTTGTACTCTGTGAATATTTGATGCAAATGTTGCAACTATAAGGCGTTTACCGTCTGCTTTCTGAAAAAGTCTTGCAAAGGATTCACCAACTGTGCGTTCACTTGCTGTATAACCAGGTCTTTGTGCATTGGTTGAGTCGGAAAGAAGACAAAGGACACCTTTTTCACCGAGTTTTGCAATTCTTGCAAGGTCAATAACTTCACCGTCAATAGGTGTTGTGTCAATTTTAAAGTCACCTGTCTGTATAATAAGACCTGCAGGTGAATTAATTGCAAGTGCCAAAGCGTCAGGAATTGAATGGTTAACATGAATAGCCTCAACCTCAAAGCAACCTAATTGAACTTTATCTTTTGGTTGAATAACATTAAGGCTTACTTTATCAAGAATTTTATGTTCTTGAAGTTTCCCTTCAATAAGACCGATTGTAAGCTTTGTACCGTAAACAGGAATATTAACCCGCTGTAAAAGATATGCAAGTCCGCCGATATGGTCCTCGTGACCGTGAGTGATAAAAATGCCCTTAATTTTATCTACATTCTGTTCAACATAAGTGAAATCAGGAATAACAAGGTCAACACCGAGCATATCAGGTTCAGGGAATGCAAGACCGCAATCCACAAGAATCATATCATTTTGACATTCATATAAGGTCATATTTTTGCCGACTTCGTTAAGTCCGCCCAAGAATGCGATTCTTACATTTACATCAGGCTTTTTAGGCTTTCTGTTGCTATTCTGTTTCTTGTTCTGTGGCTTTTTTGTTGAAGAATTTTTCTGTGACTGTTTTTTATTCAAAATGCCTTTTTTATTAGGCTTGTTTCTGTTTGGCTTTCTTTTTTTCAAGTCATTTGACTGTGATTGTTTTTCACTTTTTTCTTTAGCCATATTATCCTCCTTTAATATTAATTATTTTATGTATATAGGAACAAATTAATTTCTTCAAAATGAGTAAAAATACCCATACTATCTCAATTTTAAGTTGTCTATATATATTACTATTTTTTCATTATAATGTCAAGAAAAACCACCTTTTGAAAAAACATATTGAGAATAAGTAAAATTCGTGTTAAAATTAGTTTGATATTAAAAAACTACATTTATTCATCGAGGTTATTTATGGAAAAACTGACTTATGTTGAAATGTTCACCGACGGTGCTTGTTCAGGCAATCCCGGACCCGGTGGTTGGGGCACAATTTTACGCTGTAACGGTGTTGAAAAAGAACTTTCAGGCGGTGAAGCAGAAACTACAAACAACAGAATGGAGCTTTTAGCCGTTATTAACGGACTTGAAGCTCTCAACAGAAAATGTAAGGTTAAAATTTATTCTGATTCATCCTATGTTGTGAACGGAATTACAAAAGGTTGGGCAGAGGGCTGGAAAGCAAATAATTGGCGAAAAGCTGACAAAAAACCTGCACTCAACCCTGATTTGTGGGACAGACTTTTAACTCTCCTTTCGCAGCACGAATATGAATTCGAATGGGTTAAAGGACACGCAGGACACCCTGAAAATGAAAGGTGCGACAAATTGGCTGTTGCGTACTCCTTAAAATTCAAATAATTACATTATTTTTATAATTTTGGTTGATTATTTTTGAGTTTTATGATATATTTTTATTTATATATTGGATATATATGACTATTTTAAAAAGGCGTGATTGAAAAGTGGAAAACAATGTAACCACAACCGTTGCTGATGAAGTAAACGGCGCTGCAATCCAACAGGATGTTGACAACGCTTCTGCCGGTAACAGAAGATATCTTCGTCCTAAGGAAATTGCTGCTTACCTTCTCACTTCATTCGGACAGAAAAACTTAAGCCAGTATGTTAACGCATTCCGTCAGTTCTTTGCTATCAGTTTCCTTGGAATGTCAGGTAGTACATACGGTGTTATTATGTTCATCGAATCAATTTATGATGCTGTTGACGACTCAATTTCAGGTCTTATCATTGACCGTACAAGAACCCGTTGGGGTCGTCTTCGTCCATGGCTTGTAATTCCTACTCCTTTCTGGGCGATAGCGATGATAATGCTCTTTACTACTCCTGCTTTTATTGTTCATGATTGGCAGAAAATTGTTTGGACAATCGTCGGCATTTTCGTTTATAACCTTGGTATGTCATACTTTGGTGCATGGACAATTATGCTTTATAACATTACACCAAATAACGACGAGCGTGACAACCTTATTGCCACATCAAAGTTTGCTGACCTTTTTGGTGTATTTCTTCCATCTATTGCATCATTTGCTGTTGGTATTCTTCCGAAAGCAACATCAGGTTGGGCAAACCCAATCGGTATGCAGGAAATTTACACAGGCTTTGCAGTTATTATTACAGTAATTGCTGCATTTACAGCTTTCTTCGGATTCTCTGCTATGCGTGAAAGAGTTCCTCTTGCATCTCGTGAACAGATGAAGGAAGTTGGCGTTATTGAATCATTTAAGAATGTTTTCAAGAACAGACCAATGTTCATCCTTGTTCTTTCAGGTTTCTTTGCAGGCTTTAAGTCAGTTGGTGTTGCAAGTGAAAGCTTCTATTGGATGCACAACTCAAAGAACGTTGCTCACGGTTCTATCGCAGGTATTTTCACAGGTATTCCTAACTATATTATGGTTCCATTGGCACCTAAACTCATTCGTAAGTTTGGTGCTAAAAAAGTTGCTGTTGTATCCGGTATCTTTGCAGGTGTTGCTTATGCAGGTACATTCCTTATCGGAATTTTCGGTAACAATGGCAAAGGCTTCCTTGTTGACTGGGAAGGTCAGAATGCTGTAATCAATCTTGCTGTTCTTACACTTTGCCTTACAATCTGCGGTCTTCCTAACCAGCTTTTGAATGTTGCTGGCGCTGTTCTTCAGGGCGACGTATATGACTATAGTGAATGGAAAACAGGTGTGAGAAACGAAGCTCTTGTTCAGACAGTTCAGAACTACTTCGGCAAGGCTGCAAACTCTATCACACAGCTCCTTTCAGGTGTTGTGATTTCAGCAGTTGGTTATGTTGCTCGTAAAGACGAATTCGGTAACATTGTTCCTGAATCAAACCACAACACACTCCTTGGTTTCTGGGCTGTTTTCTGTTTGTTACCTGCAATCGCTCGTTTCCTTTACGGTGTAACACTTTTATTCTTCAATGTTGACGGTAAGTTCAAGGAACAGATGCTTAAAGACCTTGAAGAAAGACGCCGTGAAAGAGTTGAAAATTTGAACGCAAGTGACGAAGAAAAGAAAATCGTTGAAATGAATATAAACACTACTATGGGTACAAAATTCCCACAAGAAAACGCTGACGAATAAACAACTAATTTCAATCACAATATATAAAATTAACCCCAGCTCAGTTGAGTTGGGGTTTTAGTTTGTTTATTGTTACAAATATTGTTACTTAACTAATTTTAATCTGCATAATTAGTCGCAATAATGTCCACACCTGTTCCGAGAATGTTTTCGATAACAACATCACCGATATTTACAGGAGCTTTAACAGATGCTTCATTGATAACCTTCATACATTCCATCATCATACCCTTTGGAATGGGATTTGCACTCTTTACAGGTACAACATAGGATTTGCCACCTTCAACCTTAACAGTTGTCGTAAGCATTCTTGTAGGGTTTGTAACCTCTGTACGAGCATAAGCATCCCCTCGTTTACAGGTATTACCTGTAATGGTAGCTACATTACCGTCAGCATCAAATGTAACAGTTATTGGGCATCCTAAAGGACAAGCAACACAAACAAGTTCTCTATTTTCCATTTTATTATGCCTCCACTCTTACTGTAATCTCTGCATTAACAGGAAGTTCCTTAATAACTGACTGTTTGAGAGTAACATATTCCATTTCACCAGGACAAAGCTTAACCTTTTTCTTCGAAAGAATTTCTTTGCCATCACATTCAACGATAATTTTTGCATTGTTGAAAACTGCACCAACACGGAAATAGAGTTTAACATCTGCATCTGTGTCGTGGTTAATTCTCTGTGGAACAATGTAACGAACTCCGTTAATACCCTTTGTATAAACACATTCGCCTGTCACCTTTTCGCCCTTGATAAACTTTGCAGCACCAAGACCGGCAATCTGGCTTTCTTCTGTTACATAGTCAACAAGGTCGTGAACCTGTAAAACATTACCACAAGCAAACACACCTGCATGTTCTGTTTCGCGATACTCGTCAACTCTTGGTCCGTTTGTAATATTGTCAAGTTGAAGTCCTGAATTCTTTGAAAGTTCGTTTTCAGGAATAAGACCAACTGACAACATAAGCGTATCACAAGAAACATATTCTTCTGTTCCCGGAATTGGCTGAAGTCTTTCGTCAACCTTTGCGATTGTAACACCTTCAAGTCTGTCTTTACCGTGAGTTGCAACAACTGTACAACTGAGTTTAAGAGGAATACCGAAGTCATCAAGACACTGAACGATATTTCGTGTAAGACCACCTGAATATGGCATAAGTTCGCAAACCATTTTAACCTTTGCGCCCTCAAGAGTCATACGACGAGCCATAATAAGACCGATGTCACCTGAACCGAGAATCACAACTTCGTGACCAGGCATATAACCATCAATATTAACATATTTCTGTGCTGTACCTGCTGTCATAATACCTGAACAACGGCTACCTGCGATACTTAATGCACCACGAGGTCTTTCACGACAACCCATAGCAAGAACAACTGCTTTTGCCTGAATTTTGAGAAGTCCGTCCTTCTTATTAACTGCTGTTACAACATTATCATCAGCAACATCAAGTACCATTGTATCAACTTTAACATCAATATCAGTACCTTCCAGCATTTTCATAAATCTTCCTGCATATTCAGGACCTGAAAGTTCTTCACCAAAATAATGAAGTCCGAAACCGGTATGTATGCACTGTTCAAGGATACCACCGAGAGTTTCTGCACGTTCTAAAACGATTATACTGTCAATACCGTTTTCTTTTGCTTTAAGGGCAGCTGCCATACCGGCAGGACCGCCACCAACTACAACAAGGTCATAATTCAACATACCGATTCACCTCACTTTGTTCTTTCGTAAATAATTTTTGAGTCGCCACCGAATTTGGTGATGTCACTCATTGGAACACCCAATTCACGAGCAAGAATTTCTACAACCTTACTTCCGCAGAAACCACCCTGACAGCGTCCCATACCTGCTCTTGTTCTACGCTTAACACCGTCAACATCACGAGCCCCTGCAGGAGCTTTAATAGCGTCAATAATTTCGCCTTCTGTGATTGTTTCGCAACGGCAAACGATTCGACCGTAAGCAGGATTTTTCTTTATAAGCTCTGCTCTTTCTTCGTCGTTCATATGACGGAAACGAACAGGTTCTTCTCTTGTATCTGTATAATTCTCTTTTTCATTGAGTTCGAGTTTTTCATTAAGAATTTCACGAACAAAAAGAGCAATAGCAGGTGCAGATGAAAGTCCCGGTGATTCAACACCCGCAACATTCAAGAAGTTTGCACTCTTATCGCACCAGCCGATAATGAAATCGTCATTAACAGGATGAGCACGAACACCTGCGAAAGATGTGATTGCATTTCTTGTTGACACAATTGGAACTGATTTAAGTGCCTTTTCAACAATATCGCGAAGTCCTTCAGGAGTTGTTGTAATATCCTCTTTATCCTCAATATTAAGTGCTGTTGGTCCGATAAGAAGGTTACCGTCAACAGTAGGAGTTACGAGAATACCCTTACCCATTTCGTTAGGACACTGGAAAATTGTATGAACAGCAAGGTTGCCGACCGATTTATCAAGAACATAGTATTCACCTTTTCTTGGAATAAGTTCGATTGAATCGTCACCAACCATTTTTGCCAGTTCATCAGAGAAATTACCTGCTGCATTGATGATATATTTAGCCATAATATCACCTGCAGTAGTATCTAACACATAACCATCAGCATTTTCTGTAATTGCATTTACCTTACAGTTTCTAATAAATTCAACACCATTTGTAACGGCATTTTCAACAGCAGCGATTGTAAGTTCGTAAGGACAAACAATACCTGCACTTTCTGAAAGCAACGCACCAACTGCTTCATCACTGATATTTGGTTCAATTCTGCGAAGTTCATCACGGTCAATTACTGAAAGTTCAGGAACACCATTTTTAATACCACGCTCATATAGTTCATTAACGTGTTCCATTTCCTTTTCTGAAAATGCAACAACAACTGAACCGTTCTTTTTAAATGGAACATGCAACTTTTCACAAACCTCAGGCATCATAAGAGTACCCTGAACATTGAGTTTTGCTTTAAGTGTACCATTCTGTGCATCAAATCCACCGTGCACAATAGCGCTGTTTGCCTTTGTTGTACCCATAGCGACATCATTGCATTTTTCGAGCAAAGCAACTTTTATATCGAAGCGACTAAGCTCACGCGCGATAAGTCCGCCGACAACACCGGCACCTACAATTGCAACATCGTAAGTCATTATATACACCCTTCTTTTCCTTTTAGAGGTGCATTTTTGCACACCTCGTCATTTTCTTTTACATTATAGCACAAATATTTTGAAATTTATATACCTTTTTTTAAATTTTTACTTGATTTTTGATTTTAATCTGTTTCCAATTTTTCTAATTATTCTCTTTTCAAGACGAGAAATGTAACTTTGAGAAATACCCATTATATCAGCAACTTGCTTTTGGGTAAGTTCTTCTCTTTCCCCTAATCCAAATCGCATTTCGATAATCTCTTTTTCTCGTTTTGGCAAAGCGTCGATTACTTGTATAAGTATTCTTTTTTCGTCACTTTCTTCAATTTCACGACTGATTTCATCACCGTCACTACCCAAAACATCAGCAAGCATCAATTCGTTGCCGTCCCAATCGGTATTTAGTGGTTCATCAAGAGAAACCACCATTTTTTGTGATGCGATTTTACGAAGGTACATTAAAATTTCATTTTCAATACAACGGGAAGCATAGGTTGCAAGTTTGATATTTTTTTCAGGCGAGAATGTGTTGACAGCTTTAATAAGACCGATAGTTCCTATTGAAATTAAATCATCAATTCCCACACCTGAATTTTCAAACTTTTTCGCAAGATATACGACAAGTCGGAGATTATGTACAATCAATTTTTCTCTTGCACTTTCGTCCCCTGTTATAAGTCTTTCACTTAAAATCTGTTCCTCCTCAATGCTTAATGGTTCCGGTAAGTTTATTGTTCCGTTTATATAGTAAACTCCACCTTTGAAAAATTTTAGGTAGAGTTTTTTAAAAAAAGTTATGAGTTTAATCATTATGCATTTCTCCTTCAAGATTTATATTTAATATAATTTTATATTCATTCAGCGGTGTTTCACATTCACCTATGTACACTTTATCGGTGGAATAATCACCTATTGTGAGTTTTTGAGGCTTAAATGCTTTTATCATGGATTCACCATTTATGGTAGATACAGGAATAAGCCTAATTTTTTCTTCATTGAAGATTTTTTGAAATATGCTTTTTTCCACCATTATTACGGGATACCCCGAGAAAGGGTCGCGAAGATTATTTCCTGTATCCATAAGTCCCACACAAGAAATGCTGTTTGAATTATTCTCTATGCACACCATATATTCTTTGTTTTTCGGTGCTTTTTTGTCTGTTAGTTTTGTAAGCATAGTTATTATGATATATGAAATAACGGAACAGACTACAATGAATGTCATATCCACATCAAAATATACTATTCCGTTTGAATAAAGAAGAATGTCTTTATCAAAAAACATATACACAGCAAGTGCAAACCCGCCAAAAATAAAGGTTATTGCAAACAGAAAAAACACTCTTTTGAAAAATTGATTTGGTGGCTTTAATCCAAATGTTATTATGACGGTTAAAATAGCGGTTGCAATTTTTAAAAGTGTCATTACAATACCTAAATTCTCTATAAAAATAAGAAGTGAAGAAAGTCCTGCGAACAATGCACCAACTACAAGTCGCCATCTTTTTGTATATGACCTTGTGATTTTACGGACTGCCAAAAGTATGAAATAATTCACAAGAGTATTGAGTACAATGAGTATATCAACATATATAGTCAAGAAATCACCACATAAAAAAAGCTTGATACCATTTTACACGGTATCAAGCATTTAATTTGTCATTGTGTGTCTATGCTTTTATTGAGTTCATATAATCTTCAAGAATTAAAACTGCTGAAACTGCATCAACTACTGCTTTTCGCTTTTTTCCACGCACATCAACAGTATTAAGGATATTATGTGCTGAAACTGTTGTTAATCTTTCATTCTGGAATTCAACAGGAATTCCTGTTTTTTCACTTAAAAGTTCACCGAATTCACGACAGGCTTCACTGCGAAAACCATAACTGCCATCCATATTCTGCGGAACACCAACGCAAAAGCGTTCCACCTTTCTTTCAATGGAAATTTCCTTGATTTTTTCAATAAGTTTTTCCTTGTCTTTTTCTGTAATAACACATACCGGTGAAGCTAAAATCTGCATTTTATCACAGACAGCAAGTCCTGTTCTTACATCACCGAAGTCCACAGACATAATAATCATATTTCTGTTACCTCCAAAAAGTGTTTTTATCACAAAATGCCCATCAAAAGATGGGCACAATTATTAGTTGGTTCTTGGAATTTGCTGAAGTGCCGAAACAACCTCTGACGGTATTTCAGGCATTGAAACAGGTGGAACCGGCACGGTTGGAATTTCAACCGGTTTTGAAGAAGGTTCACTTGTTCCCGGCTTTGTTGTATCAGGTTTCTCGGTTGTACCCGGCTTTGTAGTGGATTCTTCTTCACTACCGCCACCACAATTTCCTTTACATTTTGCAGGAATATTTGACCTCTTATACCAACCATATGATGTTGAGCCACAAGTATCAGATGCAATAAGACCTGAACCTGTACAATATGATAGTTTCACAACATCGTCGGTATATTTTTCAAAGTCCTTCTGTGGAAGGTCCTCGTGAATTTTGTTCATTACATTTTCAAAAATCTGTCCCGCAGGGCTACCTGAAGCAGTAATCTGCTTGTTATAGTCATAACCGAACCATACAGCAGCAATATAATGACCTGTACCCGCTACGCACCAACGGTCCTTATTACTTGTTGTTGTACCTGTTTTACCGAATGTTCTGTGATTTGCAACAGCATAACCGCGAGCAGTACCACCTGAACCATAGAAAACAGTCTGAAGCATCTGATTCATAACATAAGCAGTTTCAGGAGAAATAATCTGTTCGTAGTCATCATCAGCTTTTTTCTGCAAGATTACTTCGCCCTTATTATCTTTTACCTCATAGTAGCAATATGGCTCATAATACTTACCACCGTTACCGAATGAGGAAAAAGCAGCAGCCATTTCAAGTGTTGTTACACCACCTGTTGAACCACCTGTTGCAAGAGCAGACGGAGTTGCACTATCAAGCTTATCGTCATATGTTGAAATCTTAAATGTATTCTTTAAATAATCATAACTGAGCTTAAAGCCCATCTTCATAAGAATCTGTGCAGGAACAGTATTATATGAAATCGCAACAGCATACTGAGCAGTAACAAAACTGTCAGGTGAACCTGTTACACCACCGTAGTTTGTAGGCCAGATGCTACCCTGCCAACTGATACCGTAGTTCATAATTTTTGATGACCATGTAATATAGTCTTCTTCAATAGCAGGAGCATAAATTGCCAAAGGCTTGATTGATGAACCGGGCTGACGGATAGCTGCAACAGCACGGTTGTTTGAACGGTTTTCTGTCTTTTCACCTGCACCGCCCACCATAGCAACAATACGACCGCTGTAATCCATAATTGTCATGGCTGACTGTGAAAGTTCACTTGATGAATTAACAACTTCGCTTGGAAATCCTGAACGGTAAACATAGACATCCTCAACGATTTTCTGAATTTCCGTATCAACCGCTGAATAAATATGAAGACCGCCTGAATAAATCATTCTTGTTGCTTCATAGTTAGAATATCCCTGCTCTTTCAAGTCACGGATTACAGAACTGATTACGTAGTCAACATAGTAACTTTGAATATCATTGTCTGTTATTGTTTCAACTTCGGCTTTATCATCAGCAACATATTTGTCGCTGTTTGTAAGAATGAGCTCATAGTTTATTGCTTCTTCATATTCTTCCTCAGTAATCATGCCTTCTTCAAGCATTTTACCAAGACACCATTCCTGACGATTTTTGTTGTTTTCAGGTTGCCACAAAGGGTCATTTTTTGCAGGTGTTTGTGTAATAACTGCAATAGCAGCACATTCAGCAAGGTTAAGTTCGGAAACATCCTTACCAAAATATGTTTCAGCCGCTGTCTGAACACCATAACAGTTATGACTTAAGTAAATTGTATTAAGATAAGCCTCTAAAATGTCATCTTTTTCATAATATTTTTCAAGGTTTAAGGCAGCAAGTAACTCGTTATACTTTCTGTTAATATTTCTTCCGTTTTCACCTGTAAGGTTCTTGATTAACTGTTGTGTAAGAGTTGATGCACCACGCACAGACTTATCTTCAGAAACAAGTGCCTGTACAGCTGACTTACCAATACCGAGCGTCATACTGAACCAGTCAACACCCTTGTGGTCATTAAATCGTTTATCTTCAATGGCAATAAAAGCCTTGCTCATATAATCAGGAATATCGTCTAACTCAACCCAAATACGGTTCTTTTCACCGTGAAGTTTTGTAAGCTCAACCCAATCATCCTTTTCGTTCTTTGCATAGATGATTGTTGTCTGGTCTTGGTTTTCCTGATAATACTCAAGGTCGATAATTCTTTCACCATTTACGGTGCTAATCATATCAGTCAGCACATAGCAACCAATTATGACAATTGTCATAATGCCGATAAGGAAAATTCCTTTCAGCAAAGTAAATTCTTTCTTTTTTTTCGGGGACATCCGTCTTTTTGATGTCTGAGTCTTTTTTCTCATGATTTTCCTCCGAAACAAAGTGATTAAAATATAACAAAATAAGTATAGCACAAAAACATTAAAATGAGTAGATATTTTTTACATTTTATCAAATTTTAATAATTTGTAATAATTCTGTTAAAAATAAAGACAGAACACATATTTAAAGGAAGTTAAATAATGAAACCTGAAGTAACAAGATTTCTTATATTCGGCTTGCTGGCTGTCTTTTGTTTTTCCGTTCTTTTTGTAAGCCTTAACAACGATATTAACAGGCGTAGTATTCGTGATGATTCGGATATTACCCCTGACTATTTCACAATCAAAGAGTATGACGGTAAAATAGCTGTTTATAAAAATGAAGAAGAAAGTCCTTATGTTGTTTATGACGCTTATGTTTCACTTTTACCACAGCAGGACGCAGAAAGGCTTAAAGAAGGCATTGTGACAGACGATAAAAATTACCTTCAGAGTGTTATTGAAGATTATACAAGTTAGAATACTTTGATTGTCGGGTTTTTATTGTCACCCGAAAGTGTGATTTCAACAATACCTTTGTCACGGATATTGATATCTGCTATTTCACCGTTGACGGTAGCATTGTAATTGTCTTTTTTATCTGTCATAACAACGATTACGGAGTATTTTTCGTTGTTACCGTAATATTTGAATTCACAATTAAATTCAGTTGCATCGTCATTGAAATTGCTGCTCATAACCATTGTGTCAAGACCCGTTGAGAGTGTCTTTGGCTTGTAATAAGCATTTGTCCAGATGTTGACAGGTGTTGAAAGTCCGCCGAAATTATGGAACCAACCACCTCTGCCCGATGTGATATTGAACATTTCAAATGTGTAGTATGAATATTCAACCTCGCGTTTCCACGCTTTAAGTGCAGTTTCTGCAATACGGAATGCGAAATCAGTTTCACCCAAGTCCAGCATAGTTTTCCATACAAACCATTGATGCGAAAGCCACACATTACCGTTCCAGTAACCGTTTGTAATGTAATATGAAGCGGTTTTGTCAACAGCACTTATACCAACAGGACTAAACATTTCATCATCACTCTTTAAATGTGCGAGAATTCTGTCACGCTGACTATCTGTTACTGCACCTGCAATAATAGGATAAATACCATCCATTGTCTTATTAAGGTTTTCACCCTGTGCGTTTCTGTATTTTTCCTTTGGATTGCCGTTTTCATCATGAATTACATATGAGAAATATCCGCAGTCCTCATCCCAAGAGTATTTCTGAAGTGCTGATGATACTCTTTCAATATCATTTAAATATGTTGCTTTGTCGTCTTCTCTGCCTAACATATCGGCACACATGTAGAGAATTTTTGCACAACGAATTACCTGTGATGATGAAATAACAGGAGTCATCCATTTTTGCTTGTTTTCGGCATACATAGCCTTTTGTGGTGGCAAGTCGTCCATACCGCTACAATTATAGAAATAGTCAAAAGTAGTTGTTAAGCCACTATTGAACTTTGTTGTGGTTGAGCCATTGATTTTACCAGCAAGGAAATCATAGAACATTTTTACTCTATCATAATATTTAAGCAAATCTGTTTTATCCTCTGCTCGTTTAAGCATTTCAAGATACTGATAGATATGAACAGGCACAGGTGAACCGTGAAGAAGAAATGCCCACTCATCATTGTCACTTAAATATGTTTCGAGGATATAATCGGCAATATGCGGTGCAAATTCAAGCATATCAAGTCCGATAAATCCTGAATCCCAAGTATAGAATGAGTCCCAACGCTTACCAGGTGTATGATGAACTACATATTCACCGTTTCGATAAAGCGGATAAACGGTATTTTGGAAAACTGTTGCACGAAGAATTCTGTTTGAGAATTCATAAGTTTTTCCTGCTTCGTTCAAATCGAATTTTTCAAGTGAATTGTATGCTGTTTTGTAGATTTTTTCGTATTCTTCTGTTGTTTTGTACTCTGTTTCACCAAAAGACAAAACTGCATATTCAATATGTTCTGTATGTGGCTGAACATAAAGAGTATAGACAACTGTATTGTGATAAAAGCCTTCATCACTATGTTTTTCAGAGAATGAACCTGAAAATGTTTCAAGCATATTCTGGAAACTTTCGTCAGGCTGTGAAATTCTTGCTGTTGGGCTATCCTCAAGACAACCTGTGTTAAAGTCACGGAAACGAGTAACATCATTGAATGTTCTTACATAAAAATTCCCCTGAACACCGTCATATTTATAGCTTGCAAGTTTACCGATATCGCAAGTTTTTGTTTCGATTTCAGGATAGAAATTGTGTGTCTTTGATTTAACCGAAACTGGCTCACCTTTTTCTGTAACACAAAGGAAGTCGAATTCAATTCCACCAGTGCCACAAGAAACAAGTTCAACATCTGAATTATTGAATGGAATTGTTAAAATATTAAAACCGGTTGCACTTGTGAAAACGACTTTTTTACCATTGAGTGTCCATTCGCTGTTTTGCTCGTCTGTTGTGCGGTAACGAATATGAAGTTCCGGGTTTGAGAATGAAGAAATATCTTTTATTTCATAAGTGATTCTGTCCCCTGCTTCTTCACCTAATTTTGAGTATTTAGGGAGAATATAACGGTTGTTATCCCTATCACCAAGACCTTTATGATATGTGAATCCGTCGTCGAAGAATTCACCTTTTTTCATAGCATCAATAACCTGCTTATCCCAAGGACGAACAGTGTTATAGTCATATGATTTATATTGGAGCGCTTTGATAAAAATGTTCTTTTCGGGTAAAACGGGAGTTGTTGAATAAACATTGGGATATTCAATTGCAGAGAAAAGATTAAGAAGACAAATCTGTGTAATATCTGTATTATTCACAAACTTTGTACGGACAAGAACGCTGTCGTTGTCAAGTTTGGTAAATGACACATCAGCATAGACCTTGTCTTTCCATTCAAGGTCGTAACGATATGAATAGAATGAGTAGTCTGACTTTGCTTCCCAAGGATGAACACCAACAGGAACAGTTACATTTGGCACACGGCTGTCTGCATTTTCCACAGCAGGACTAACAACGCAGTCAAAGCGAACGCCACCCTCTGTATCGTGGTCAACAATTCGTGAAATACCGCTGTATTTCTTTGAATACGGACCCCAATTTCCTAAATGTTCATACATCTTTTCAAGTACTTTGCTCATAATGAATACCTCGCGTAAAAATATGAGAATATTATAGCAAATATAGTGTTGGTTTTCAATAAAGAATATGTAAATATTGAGATTCTTCGCTACGCTCAGAATGACAAGGTATATCGTTAAATTGGAGTTTATCGGGGAAAGTGCAAAATGCAAAACGCAAAGTGCAAAGTGTCAGAACTGCGTTGCAATTATAACAAAACCAATATGGTTGGAATGTAGGGGCGGATGCCCTTCATCCGCCCGAAATAAGTGAGTATATAAAGCAAGGACGGGACGATGTGGGCATCGTCCCCTACTATTTTCGTTCAATTTAGAGAACGGAACACCAACCCCAACGAAGTTCATATTTCATTTTATAATTGTTTTTAGTTTGAATATGTGATATTATACAAATGAGAATATATCAGGAGGATTTTACAAATGACTGATAATAAAATTCATATAGCTTATGGGTTTCACGTTAACTGTTACCACTCATATCGTGGGAATACAAATGACAATTTGGGATTTGGTTCGGATATAAGAATCATCCGTAAAATTCTTGACACACTTACAGAATTCAATGAACAGGGAATTCCTGTTAAAGGTACTTGGGATACTGAAAACTTTTTCTCTTTACAAAAAATTCTGCCACAATATGCGCCCGACATCATTGAAAAAATGAAAGAGCGTGTCATTAAATACGGTGATGAAAACATCATAATGGGATATAACAACGGTGCTTTGTCTGCTATGACAGAGGATGAATTCTGCGAAAGCATTAACCTTGCTGTTACTAATCCTGACGGTAGCGGACTTCAAGATATTTTCGGCACTTGCGAAATGATTGTTCGTCCTCAGGAGGTTATGTTTACACCGTCGCAGGTTTCTTTATACAACAAACTTGGAGTCAAGGCACTTTGCCTTTATTACAGTTGTGTACCTTTTGACGCTTTCAGAACAATTATTCCAAGACTTTCTGACGAAGAGGCATTTAATCCCCTCACCTACACATATAAGGGTGATAGTATGACGATTATTCCTACATATTCAAACTCCGATGTTTGTGATGCGGGTTGTCTTCGTGCGTGGGTAAAGGATTTGCGTAAAAAACAGGAAAGCGGAGAAATCAACAATGACCTTTTCCTTTTTATCAATATGGATGCTGATGCAATTTTCTGGGAAACTATTGATATGGGAAAATTCACAGGTAAGGTTGCAAATACTGACGGTATTCACGGTCTTGTAAAGGAAGTTGCTGACTTGCCTTATGTTGTTTTTGATACTCCCGGCGGATACATTAAAAGTCACAAACCAATCGGCAAAATTGACTTTACTCACGATACTGCTGACGGTAATTTCACAGGATATGCATCATGGTCAGAAAAGCCATTTAACAGAAAAATATGGACACGAATTGAACGCGCAAGGACTATGGCAAAGGTTACAAGTGAACGCGATATGCTCTCCCCTTCCTTTAAGAACAGAGTGCTTTTACTTTCCACAACTCATTTTGGTCTTGCTACTCCCGTTCTTAATATTCAACGCGAAAAAACTGCACTTGAATTGAGTGACAAAGTTATTGCTGACGAAATGTCGCATATGCCGAAAACTGAAAAAATCACAGTTTATAACACAACGAACTCAAAATTACAATGTGTGCAGATTGAAATTAAAGAGAAAATTGATGATATTTCTTGCTTACAGATTAAAGCAGACGGACTTGAAAGTTTTGTTGCTGTTGCAACTGATGATGAATGTAAATCTGCATTCTTGATGATGAAGTTTAACGAAATAAAGGATAAATATGAATTAGGCATCAGTTTTGGTGATAAAAAAGAGAAAGCTCCTTTTAAAAATCTGCTTGAAACATCTCGCGTTTCACTTATGTTTACACCAAAGGGTAATATTGCATTTGCACAAATTGACGGCAAAAAAATTGGTGGTTATGACTTTTTACAATCATACATCACCTACGGTAATAAAAAGTACAGCTTTGAAAACAAGAGTATATCTTCACTTTCTGTTGGCGGTAATGGTGAGGGTGTTCGAATTCAGGGTGAAATTCACCTGCCGAAAGAACTCAAATCAGGTAAATACACATTCGATTTCTTCAAAACTGATTTTTCCGACGGAATTTTTGTACGCACATCTGTTGAATATCCATACACAGCAGAAACAACATCAATTTCAACTGAAAACTCTGCACTTGGTCGATACAGCGATATGGATTGGAAGGAAACTGTGCCATTCCAGGTTACGCCAACTCTTGACGGTGATATTTCTGTTATCAAGCGCAATTTTATGGATGATGTGTCTTCATTCAGGACACAAAGTTTCCCTGAATGTGATGCGAAAAATGACAAGGTTGACTCTTTCAATCATCAGTTGACAGGCGGTTTTGTTGGTCTTTATGACGAGAATTGTGGTCTTATTGTCGCAAATGCCCGTCAGGTGCTCTCATCAATGGCACATTGTCCTATGCGACTTGAAAAGGATAAGACTATAAAAATGAATCCATTCGGTACATATTACGGAAATCAGCGTCATCATTTCAGCCGTGGTAATGACGAAATTCTCAATACATACACTCTTGTTGCAGCACAAGGCAAGAGTATTGCTCCGTCATATAATGGTAGTTCGGAAACTGCTATGTTCGGTCTTTATCCAATGAATAAAAACGGAATTACAAAGGGAGAAAAAGCAGAAATCTGTGCGTTTGCTGACGGTGCATTGATAACCGCTGATGAAAATTCCCCTGTTCAACCATTTACAGGTGACAACATTGTTGTTAAAGAAGGTAACGCAGACGGTATAAATGAAAAAGACCTGAAAAATCCTGTGCTGACAGGACTTTCAGGCAATCTTGGAAAATATATCACAAGAGGTGTAAAAGCCATTTCTTATATAATCAAAACACAAATCAAGTCGAAATGATTGTCTTAAAAAGAACTTAGGGATGTCGAGTGACATCCCTAATATTTTATGAATTTTCTATCTCCATAATCTGGTCAATTCTTCTCTGATGTCTGCCACCTTCGAACTCTGTACTGAGGAAGATGTCAACAAGTTCCAATGCAAGACCAACACCAACAACTCTACCACCCATACAAAGAGCGTTTGCGTCGTTATGCATACGGGTCAACTTTGCACTGAAATAGTCTGAACAGCAAGCAGCACGAATACCCTTTACCTTATTTGCTGCCATTGAAATGCCGATACCTGTACCGCAACAGAGAATTGCTTTTTCACATTCTCCGCTTGTCACCTTTTCACAAGTTGCCTTTGCGATTGGAGCATAGTCAATTGACTCCTCAGAATATGTACCGCAATCAATATATTCTACACCTTTTTCATCGAGGTGTTTTTTAATTGCCTCTTTTAATTCAAATCCACCGTGGTCTGCACCTAAAGCTATCATAATATATCTCCTTATTTTTTATTGTTTAATTCTCTTTCTGCCTGAGGTAATCTCAGGTAAAAAGGAACAAGATTTGCTGAACTGATTGGTTCTTCACCATTCTTGATTTTTTCTTCTGCAATAAAACTTATACTTGAACCATGAACGAAACGGATATTTTCATCTGCTACTTCACAATTTTGGATAATTCCGCAAAGTTTTTCATAACATAAAATTGAGCCATCACCGATGAAAACAATTTTTTTGTCGTATTGTTTCAACTCTTCGCCTAATTCGTCGATTAAAACTGCCTTATCCTCACAAAGACGATTGCCCTCACTAAAAATGGCTGTATAAACCTGATTACATCTTGCGTCCATTACTGCACAGGCAATTACATCCTGATTTTTAAGTGGCTCGGCAATTGCTTCAAGTGTTGATACTGCAACACATTTCTTTGAGAGTGCATCAGCCATACCTTTTACGCAGGCAATTCCAATTCTGACACCTGTAAATGAACCGGGACCATTTGTAATGGCAAACAAATCGATATCCTTAAGGTCAACACCGCTTTCATTTATTGCTTCTTCGACCATAGGCATCAATGTCTGACTATGAGTAAGTCCGTTATTTATAAACTTTTCTGATAGAATTTTACCATTTTCAGTTATGGCAACGGATGCTGTAACTGATGAAGAATCTATCGAAAGTATTTTCATATTTCTTTTCCTCCATCAATGGTGATTATACGCTGATTGTCATTTTTGCCTCGTTCAATAGTAACCCTTATAGTATTTTCCGGTAAAGCATTTTCGATGTTTTCACTCCACTCAACAGATAGAATTCCGCCTGCTTCATAAAAATCGAAAAAACCGCTTGAATAAAGGTCGTCCCAACTCTCAACACGATACATATCGAAATGATAAAGTGGTGGATTTCCTCCGTAATCATTCACGATTGCAAATGTAGGACTGCTGACTTCTTCATCTACTCCGAGAGCCTTTGCCATACCTCTTGTAAAAGCAGTTTTACCCATACCAAGTCCACCAAAAAATGCTACAACAGTTCCGCCTTCAAGAGAGCTTGCAAGTCGTTTTCCCAATTCAATTGTATCTTCTGTACTATTTGAAATAAATCTTTGCATACCTACACCATAATGTTAATTTATCTTTATAATTTTATCAAACATATCTGCTTTTGTCAATTTGTATATATTCACAATAACATTTATTCTTTATTGAGATATATGAAGTCATTATACATAATTTCCTGCAAAAAACTATAAAAAATGCAGGTAAAACCGTCAAAAATGAAAGTATGCCTGTATGTTTTGTCATTTTTAACAAATTAAAGTGTTGAAATCGCAGTATATTTTTCACTATTGATAATTGAAAAAAACATATAAATTATGTTATTATTTTTTACATTAGTACCAATGTAAATTGGTATATATAAACCGGAGGTTTTATTATGAATAGTTACATTGAAAAAATACTCAAAAGAGTAGAAGAACGCGATGGCGACAAAAAAGAATTTTTACAGTGCGTAAGAGAAGTTTACGGTTCTCTTGAAAAAGTTATTGAAGCACATCCAGAATATGAAAAATATGATATTCTCGGCAGAATGGCTGAACCTGAAAGAACAGTTCGTTTCAGAATTGCTTGGGTTGATGACGAAGGTAATACTCAGGTTAACCGTGGCTGGCGTGTACAGTTCAACTCTGCAATTGGTCCTTACAAAGGCGGTCTTCGTTTCCACCCAAGTGTAAATGCAAGTATTGTTTATTTCCTTGGTTTTGAACAGACTTTCAAAAACTCACTTACAGGTCTTCCTATGGGTGGTGCAAAGGGTGGTTCTGACTTTAACCCTGTTGGTAAGAGTGATGCTGAAATCATGAGATTCTGTCAGGCATTTATGACAGAGCTTCAGCGTCATATCGGTTCAAGCATCGACGTTCCTGCAGGTGACATCGGTGTTAGCGGTAAAGAAATCGGTTTCCTTTTCGGTCAGTACAAGAGAATTATCGGTGCTTTCGAAAACGGTGTTCTTACAGGTAAAGGTCTTGCATACGGTGGTTCACTTGTTCGTCCTGAAGCAACAGGTTATGGTGCTATTTACTATACAAACGAAGTTCTTGCTCACGACAACGAAGACATTAAGGGCAAGACATTTGCAGTATCAGGTTTCGGTAATGTTGCTTGGGGTGCAATTAAAAAGATTGCTGAGCTCGGTGGTATTCCTCTTACACTCAGTGGTCCTGACGGATATGTTTATGATAAAGATGGTATCGTAACAGAAGAAAAGATTAACTATCTTCTTGAAATGCGTGCATCAGGTAGAGATAAGGCAAAGGATTACGCTGACAAGTTTGGTGCAGAATTCTTCCCTGGTCAGAAGCCTTGGGGTGTTAAGGTTGACGTTGCTCTTCCTTGCGCTACACAGAACGAAGTTACACTTGAAGAAGCAAAGAAAATCGTTGCTAACGGAACAAAATACTACATTGAAGTTGCTAATATGCCAACAACTGCTGAAGCGGTTGAATACTTCCTTGAAAACGGTGTAACAGTTGCTCCATCAAAAGCAGTTAACGCTGGTGGTGTTTGCGTTTCAGGTCTTGAAATGAGCCAGAACAGCCAAAGACTTGCTTGGACAGCAGAAAAGGTTGATGAAATGCTTAAGAGTGCTATGAAGAATATCTATGATATTTCAGTAAGTGCTGCTGAACGTTACGGTATGGGTTATGACCTTATCGCAGGTGCAAACATTGCAGGTTTTGAAAAAGTTGCAGATGCAATGGTAGCACAGGGTGTATATTAATCCTTAAAAGTTTATTCAATAGTAAAACCCTTGTACAATTTAGTACAAGGGTTGTTTTTATGATGAATTGGAGTTTGTCCATGTGAATGCAGAATTCAGAATTCAGAATGTAGAATTATGGGTCTGCGACGCGATTGTATATCCCCCCCTTCCGTCACTCGCTTTGCTCGTGCCACCTTCCCCTCGTAGGGGGAAGGCGAATATAGGCTCCCCACTTGATGGGGAGCTGTCACCGTAAGGTGACTGAGGGGCTCGATAAATTATGATTTGAATGTGAAACTATTCATTTGTGACAAAAAACATATCACCTTCGTGGTATATCTCAATAATACATTCGCAATGCTGTCGGTTCGACAAAAGATAACCAGAGTATTTTGTCATGTTATAGCCATAAGTTTCATCCATAATTGAGAAACCGAATTGTTTATATCGTTCAATAAAGTCTTTTAAAAACATTTTCTCGCCTGTGAATGTACCAACATTTCCTGTTACACCAAGCAAATAAACGAAACTAAAATTCCATTGAACATTATTAAATTCAATAAATCCATCCGGCTGTCCATAAGGAGCAATGGTTTCAACCATACCAGACTGTGTTCTCATTATGATATTATTATCTGTGACATCAAATGCAATTACAGTCATATCGTGTAAGCTATATTCAGGATTAATATTATCACGAATAGTTCTTTTCATTTACAAACACCTCAATGAATAGTAAACGGCGGAGTCAAGACAAGACCCCGCCCTACCGTTAATCCAATTAATAATTTGTTCAATTATTTAATTTCAGGCAAGCTTGCTGCTGCGACTGACTGGCCTACACGACGAGATTTTTCGTCAGGAATATGAAGTTCCATCTTGCTTGCAAGTTCAGGGAATTCCTTATCTAGAACTTCCTGTGCACGGGAAAGAATAATCTGTCCGCCTTGTCCTGATGTAACTCGTCCCATAATAAGAACGTGCTTAATGTCATAGAATTCGCAGTAATATGCAATAGCGTATCCAAAATATGCACCGATAGTATCATAGATATCAGCAGCATTCTGGTCGCCCTTTTCCATAAGTTCCTGAACAACCTTAAGTTTTTCAGCAGGAGAAAGGTTTTCGTCGAGTTCAATTCCCGCATAAGGAGCAAGTTTGATTACACCGTCCTGTGAGAAATACTTAACACCGCAACCATAGTCACCTGACCATTCGTCAACCATTGCATCCTCATTAAAATCAACAGGAACGAATGCAAGTTCATTAAGCCAACCTGTAATATTGCCTTGCTGGTCGATGTAACCACCTGCTTCACTTGTACCCATTGCGATACCGAGAACAGAGTCGTCATTAAGGTCCATAGCACCTGCAAGAGCAGTAACATCACCGTCATTTGCAACAACAACAGGAATATCCTCACCAATTTCCTTTGCAACATCAAGATAAATATTCTTAATTCTCTTATCAAAATCTTCTTTACCTACTTTAAGGAAAAGAGATGCTGCCATTGTTCTGTTTTCAATATAAACACCTGCTGATGAAACACCTATAGCATCAACTCTTGGCATTTTTGAAGCAGCAGTTTTCATAGCTTCAAGAATTCCCTGATAATGGTATTCAGGGTCAGAATTAAGTTTTGGGAACCAAACAACTTCTTCTGAATAAACACTTTCACCATTGATAACAGCACTAACTTTTCTGTCACTACCACCTGCATCAAAACCGATACGACAACCGTCAAGGTGTCTGCCGACTGATTCAGCAATATAGTTTTCTTCAGGAGCTTCTTCTAATGAACAAATAACAACTTCAAATGGATGTTCAAAAACTCCTGCCATATAATCTTCATCAAATGCACGAATGCCGTCAGGAGTATATGCCTCCTTGATTTTGTTACCTACAACTTCACAACCTGCAATAAAAACCTTATAGCCACCTGCAATCCACAAAAGTGATTTTACGATTCTTTCAATAAAACGGAAATTTTCTTCGTCATGACCTGTGCCATCAGGATAAATTCTTGTTTTATATGTACTGATTTGTCCCTTGTTTCTTTCGATTGCAACGATAACATCCTGACCGTTTTCTTTAGTTGCTTCTCGCATTTCACGAACAACAACTGATAATGGCTCAAATTTTGGGTCGAGTTTTGCTTTTACTTTAAGATTCATATTTAACATCTCCTGCTATAATAGTTTTTATAATTTCAAATTCATTATCTGTAATAATAATATCAGCATCTTTTCCTACTTCAAGTGAGCCTTTTGTTTTCTCTAAACCTAATACTGTTGCAGGATTAAGAGATGCACAGTTTACGCATTCATAAAGTGGAATATCTGAATTTGTATAAACATTCCAAACGCCTTTGTTTATGCGTAATACACTACCTGCAATTGTGCTGTCTTCAAGTTTGCAGATTGTGCCGTCATAAACAATCTTCTGACCGCCTAATGTATATTCACCCACAGGCAAACCACCTGCAGGTAAACAGTCCGTGATAAAACAAAGCTTTCTTCCTTTAAGCTTCCATAACATATTATATAGTGACGGAGCAACGTGAACAGTATCTACGATAAGCTCGACACTAACATCGCCGTTAAGTGCTGCACCAACAACACCTGGTTCACGATGAGTAAGCGGAGTCATTGCGTTGAAAAGATGTGTTGTATGCTTAACTCCTGCATTGATACTTGCCATTGCAGTTTCATAATCAGCAGATGTGTGTCCCATTGAAACAACAACATCTGTGTCACGGAAAATTTCACGAATTGCACTGAAATCATCTGTATCAGTTTCAGGAGCAAGTGTGATTACTTTAATGATATCTTTGTATTCTTTTACGATGGAAGCATCAGGTTTAAGGATATATTTTGCATCCTGAGCACCTTTTTTGCTTTCGCTGATAAAAGGACCTTCTGCATGACAACCCAAAATAGTACTACCATTCCAAGTTTTACTTTCTTCTTTCAAATCACGACAAACTTCAAAAGCTTTACGGATAACAGCCATATCCTCTGTCATTGTTGTTGGAAGATAACCTGTAACACCATTGCTGAGAAGACCTTCTGATATTACACGGATGCTTTCTTCTTCACCGTCACAGACATCCTTACTGAGATATCCGTGAATATGCATATCTATAAGACCCGGTGCAACATAGCAACCTTTAGCATCAATGATTTCTGCATCTAACGGAACAAGGTTTTCAGGAACTATTCCTTCAATTTTATCTGTATAGAGTAAAGCACAGTTTTCTGCTACTCTGTCTTTAAGAATAATTTGGCCACCAACAATAGCTTTCATAAAAATATCACATCCTTTGCCATTATATAATAATTTTATCAAAAATTAAATGTGGTTGCAATAGTTTTATAGTTTATTACTAAAAAATAATAAAGCCAACGCAGAAAATTCTACGATGGCTTATTTTACTGTATTGTTTATTATAAAATATATGCACAAAGGCAACTTTGATAATTAAAAATCATTCATTAATAATATATTATTTAATCCAAAAACGCAATCTTTTATTATATCAGATATTTCAGAAACACTTTTTCTGCATTCATCTTTTACCCACTCAAGAATTATTGCGTTGATACCATTTAAATAATACTTCATAACATATTTCCTGTTATCTTTTGGATATTTAAATCTTTCCAAAACCGGATTGAATATATTCTCAAATAATCGATTATAAACCTTTTCGAAGCCAAAAGAATTTATGTGGGATAAAGCAGTTAAAAATACTTCTTTATTCTCTTTGATGTATGTAAGATATGGTATTAAATACTTATCACATATGAAATTCAATTCACTTAATTCACATTCTGAAAGATTTATGGCAATCGTTTTCGTTTCATTTGAAAAATAAGAAAGAAAATTATCAAGCAAATATCGTGTTGTTTCGTCGAGTAAATCACAAATGCTTTCATAATGAAGATAAAAAGTAGAACGATTTACACCTGCTGTTTCACACAGTTCACTGATAGTAATATATTCCAAGGGTTTCTTTTTCAACAAAGAAATTAATGCAATATCCATCTTAACAGCTGTATTGAAATATTTGCTTTCTGATTTATTCAAAACTTTTCCTTCTTTCACTAACAGTTATGTTTAATGTTACTGTTCACTAATTTCGCGTGCAAGTTCAACAATTTCGTAAGCATACTTTGATTTGCCTTTTTCAATCATTTTTTTGTAAATTTGATAATTAATACCACATCCAATAAAACCAACAACACCAATAATAATACCAAAGACCATTAATAATGTTCCACTTCCGATTACCTGCATAGACAAGCACATACCAGTACCTGCAACAAGAGAAGAAATAATACCAAATGTGTATGTAAATATTGTTGCAGGAAGTTTGGCTTTTTTGTCCAATTTTTTCAGGGCAATAATTTTCGAATTATCCTTTGGTGCATATTCTTTTGCAATTGATTCTGCTAAAATTTTATCTGTGTTCATATTATGAACCTCCTTTTATTTTTATAAAACTATTATAAGTATTACAGGAGTATAAGTGAACAACAAGATTTAATTATAATGTTGATTTGAAATTTATAAAAATTATTATCAATCAAAAAGAAAAAAGACCTTCGATTGAAGGTCTTTGAGTATACACCCTGAAAACTGAACAAAGTTAAGGTGATGTATTATGTCTAATTGAGAAATTGTACATTGTTGAACCAAGCATAATGGTCAAGCCCTCGACCTATTAGTACTGGCAAGCTAAACACGTCACCGTGCGTACACCTCCAGCCTATCAACCATATAGTCCATATGGGGTCTTACTAGCTTATGC
>JAFQEE010000040.1 GCA_017399175.1 Clostridia bacterium
ATTGAAAAGAAGAATAATTAATGCTATATTAAATATGAGGTGCAGTTAAAATGATTGAATTTATGGATAAGACACAAATCACAAAAGAATTTGCCAAACATATTGTTGCAATATCTGTAGCAGAAAGCGGTGCCATGGGAGACAAGGGAAGGGTAATTGTTCTTACAGACCAAAAAGCGTTTATAGATTATATTTACGGTAAAGAGATAGAGAGAACAAATATCTTTGATGTTTTTCATGAAATTCGTCATAAGCTTGATTATTCGTCAAAGAGCGGAAAAAAAGTTACTGCAGGTTGGAAATACACTGATTTAGGCGCCGGTAATCATTTGTTTATGATAGAATGGCTCGATACGCTTTTTTATAAAATTGTAGACAAAAGCAGCAGTCGCCCACATTATATTTATGGTATTTGGATGGAAACAGCTATGAGTATCCTTAACAGTCTTTCCGGAAAAGCATCGTTTTGCAAATACAGAAAGGATTATCGCACAAACTTCCCTATAATACCCGTAAATGCTGCGAGAAAAGAAGTTTCAGACAACGACTTTATCCGAGAATCGTTAACTGTAAATTGGGACAGTGAGCTGAATAAAGCCGAAAAAGTTGTTGCTATAGGAATAAACCCCAGCACTGCTCAGGATGGGGAATCAGATACTACGATGACAAAATTTTGTCGCTTCCTCGATATGTATGGATTTAATAACGTAACAATGCTTAATTTATTTGAAAGCGTCACACCCAAACAAGATGAAATTAACAGAAACCGTATAACCGATTTCAGTAAGAAGAAAGATTTGTTGGATAAAGCTGATATTATTTTGTTAGTATGGGGTGTAGATAAACATTTCCAAGATAAACACAATACTATACCGGTGCTTGCCGGATATGCAGAAAAACTGTATTGTATTAAAAAAACCAATGGCAGTTATCCTGCCCATCCAAGTAGGATGTCATATCAATCAGAGATTGTTCCGGTTCGTTTTGCAATCGATTTTGAGGCTTGCGGTTTAAAAACAAGAAAGAACACCAAGAAGATATAAAGGAAACTTATTAAGATTGTATCTTGAGATGTTTCATAAAACTACATATTATAAATTCCGGTATATTTAATAGTAATGAGGTGAATCGAATGGCTTATACAAGAGAACAGATTATTAAAATGTGTGATGAAGCAATGAAGACCCCGTCAACATTTTATAAAGAAGGTTTTATTAATTACAGCGGCAGAACAGCTGAAGGTGAACTTTATAACGAAATTGTTGCAGAGTATGTGTGCAAGCACTTAAAAGAGTTTGTCGGCGGAATAAAGAAAATAACAAGAGAAAACACATACAAAACCGCAAGCCATACCGGAAAGAGTATACCGAGCGATTCAAGACAGGAAGAGAAGATTGCCGTTGAGATTTTTAATCAGAAGCATTTTGATTATATCGGCGAAGTTATTGATTATCAGACACCTTTGAAAAACAAGAGAGATGAAGATAATGAGGGCGTAGGCAAAATAGATTTGCTCGCTTACGATGACCAGAAGCTCTATATTCTTGAACTCAAAAAGCCTGACAGTGAAGAAACAATGCTGCGTTGTGTGCTTGAAGGCTTTACTTATCTGAAAACGCTTGATGCAGAAAAGCTTTTGGCGGATTTTGAGCTTCCACTCAGCACCAGTGTCATTACCTGTCCGTTTGTTTTTCTGGATGAAAAGCAGCATAACGAAATGAAAGAAGACAGACCATGGCTGAAAAAGGCTATGAATTTGCTTAACAGTAAGCCGTACTATATTAAAAAAGAAGAAGACGGAAAATATTTTGTTCTTGAAAACGCTATGAGGTTTGAGAGAACCAAAATTACCGATATTAATTCGTGGTTTGCTCTCAGACCTCCTATGGGTGGCAAAAAGCAGTGGAAAAACGGACGTTCCGCCAAAGAATTAGCACGGTATATGACAAAAAACTATCCTAATGTTCCGAAAAAAATTGAAGATTTACTGTTGAAATTCACATCCGCCGGGTCTGGATTTAAGTGGGATGCAGAATATGTTACGGATTTTGAAAAGTACGGACTTGGTAAAGGTGAAGGTCGTAACCATGACTGTATGATGGTTAACGGAGATATATTTGTCGGTATCGAAGGAAAAGCTGATGAGTCTCTTGGTAATTTGCTCGGTGAAGAACTTGGAAAAGCCGGTGCAAACAAAAAGAATCGAATTGACGGTATGATTCAAATGCTGTTTGATGATAAAGCTGAAAATCATAAAAATCTACGCTATCAGCTCATTACGGCAAGCACAGCGACATTGTTGGAGGCTAAGGAAAGAAATTTAAGCAAAGCTTTGCTGTTGGTTCTTGTGTTCAAGAAAGAAGGTTCTTATTTGCCAGACAAAATAGAAAGAAATAATACGGACATTTCAAATTTCTTGAATGAAACCAACGCTGAACAAAAAGACGGTTACTGGAAGATTCCTACAAAAACAAAAATTGATTTATACTTTAAAAAGATTGAGATTGAGTTGTAAATCTATTCTGTGTCCTTAAATAAGACCACCTCCTGACTTATAATGAGTAAAAACAATTCAGGAGGTATTTTTATGAATTTCAGAGAAGCTTTATTGTTGATGTCTGCTGCTGTTTGGTGCTTGAGTTTCACGGCTTGCGGTGATGAAACGGCAGAGGAAACAACTACAGCCGAAACAACGGCACAGGTACAGACATCAGCAACAACTGCTTATACTCCGCAAGAACTGCATACCCAAAAGACATATTACCATGCGGCGTTACAGGGAGCGGTGATTGTCGAGCAGGACGGCACCCGGAACTTTAAATACCAGAAAAAGTGCGACGTGTGCGGATATCTTGACAACACCCGTGTTAATGTCAGCAAGGGTGACGGCACGATGGACACAAGCTTTCGTTGTCACGAATGCGGAAATCACCAGAAAGTGAAAATCAGAACAACAAATTAACCCCAATGGACTGCTTCATCGAAAAAAGTGAAACAGTCTATTTTTTTTATTTTATTAGGTAACTTTTCGACCGTTTTTGACATATATATCAAAAGACATTTTTAGACCTGTACGTATCATATCATAGCGAAAGACCTCCTTTGGCTACAATTATACAGTTTAATAGTTATAATTGCTCGATGTACGGCAACAAAGAATTATATGCATCAACAATAAGCTGAAAGATGGAAGGTACAATTGTGAGGTGTGGTACATAGATGAAACTGAGATGCCAGATGTACCACCCACACCCACCCAAGTCAATCATCCATTAATGATTTCCTGAAATACATTCCGGATGTAGAGTATTATCCTGTATGTACCTTTAATTAATTTTTTGAGGGAATATAAATATAGTTGAGTGTTTAACAAGCAAACCGCACGGATTTTTCAGGTCCGTGCGGTTTGATGTTATTGGTGTGTTAATTTTAAATTTTACTTGATAAAGAAGCCGACTATGCTGTCAACTACCCAAGCAAAGAAGTCCCATACGAGGTAGAAGAAACGGAGTGAGAAATACTCTTTGGGAGTGTTGATGATTTCAATGAGCTTTTCAGCCTGAGCCTTGTATTCATCCAGCTTTGCTTTTTCTGCTTCGCCCATATTCTCGTCTGCAAGGAGTTCGTCAATCTTTGCTTTGAGAGCTTCAATATCATCTTTCCAGAACTTTGTTACTCTCTTTTCGTCAAACATTTCAAGTTCTGTGCCGATGTCTGCAACATTCTTTTCTGCTGTTGCGATTTCTTCAAGGAGAGCTTCAAATCCTACCTTGATTTCTTCGTATTCTTCCCTTTGCTCATCGGTGAGATTATTGGGATTTACTGCTTCGATTTCAGCAATCTTATCTTCGATAGCTGCCTTGTCGTCGCTTGAAACGGTTTCGGGATTGAAGTTGTTTTCGATATCCTTGATTTCTTCAAGCTTTTCTTCTGTTTCGGTAATCTTATCTTCAAGACCTTCAACCTTTACAATCATTTCACCAAGAGTGGTCTTTTCTTTTTCGGTTGTGTTACCGTTGTCGATAAGATTCTGAATATCTTCTTTGAGCTGTGCGAGGTCTTCCTTGTCGGTTGACTTTACCGTTTCTTCGTCATAGGACTTAACAGCTTCATCAACCTTCTTGATTTCCTCTGCAACCTCTGCGAGCTTTTCAACAA
>JAFQEE010000041.1 GCA_017399175.1 Clostridia bacterium
AACCATCACTATTATACTTGGAGGTTAATCTTTTCTCTACTGCTTTTCGTGGCTTGCCATTGCTCGCCACGTTTTATTTTTACTAAAGCTTTTTTTATCCCCCGGTAGAACCGGGGGATTATATCTTTGCTAAAGACCATGAAAAATAACCGTATGGCAAAAACCATACGGTTATTTTTCAACTATTTCGAGAGAAAATCAAAGGACTTTTTTCCGCTGACAGAGTGTTTTCCGTCAAAAATATCAATATGCAAATTATTTTCAGCACCCATGAGAGCATAAATTCTTTTTATGTTTTCATGGGCTTTTTTACTGGCTGTAATTGGGAAAAGTTTATCTTTTGTACCCGATTCAATAAGCAACTGGCGAGGTGCTAATGCACAGGCAAAGTCATAAATCTCGCCAACATTTAAAATGTCGGGAATATAATTATCAGGACAATGCCAACGAGAAAGAATACTGTCACGGAAAGTATTTACATATCCGCTGATTACAATTTTCTTTATTCTCTCATCAAGAACTGATGCATAAAGAGCAGTCAGTCCTCCACCCGAAATGCCCATACAGGAAAGTTTATCCTTGTCAGCATTTGTTTGTTGCAACAGAATTTCTGCACAAACAAGAGCCTGATACACTCGAATAGATGCAACGGTTAAGCCGTATGGCAACAAGTGGTGAGAAAGTTCGTCACAGGAACTTATATAAAATGGTTTGATTAAGTCTTTATTTAGTCTTGCCTCACCAAAACCAAAAAGTTCAGGTGCTACTACCACACAACCACGTTTTGCAAGTTCTACTGCAAAATTCTTTTGGTAGTTATCAATATAAGGCAAGATTTTTTTGTTACCTTTTTTGCTGATATTAAGAATATGTCTTACACCATAACCGTGTCCGCAAAGGGCAACCACACCAGGAGCAGTTTTTTCTATCTTTTTAGGTGTGAGTATAAAGACTGCCATATTAAGCCCCTGGCAAATTTCAACCGAATATTTCTGCAAGGTGTAGCTATCGTATTCAAGTGTTTTACCCACAGCTACCAAATTAAACTGTGTTGTTTTGTTTGGAATTTTATCAAGGTTAAATAAAGATTTTGCCTTTGCTTTAGTTTCCTCACTCACTGTAAAAACTTCTTGTTCATTATTCACTTGTTCATAAGGGCTTGAAACAATATTATCATAAAGTCTCGTCATAAATTTGTCGGGTGAATAAGGACTTGTTTTCATTTTTGCACCTCTTAAAATTCCAATTTACCGATAGATGTAACATCACTGCTACTGTTACCCACAAATACATTATAGCACTTATCAAGTTCCCAATATGATTTTTCGGGATTATAAAACTTAATGTCGTCAAGACAGAAACTTATTTCAGCTGTTACAATTCCACCTGCCTTGACACTTACACGTTTAAAGCCTTTGAGAAGTTTTACAGGACGGTCTTGTTCAGTGTTTTCACTTGCGACATAAACTTGAACAGCTTCGTCACCGTCAACAGCACCTATATTTTGAACATCAACAGTAATTTTTACATTATCACCATTCTGTGAAATTGTTGTGTTTGATATTTCAAAATTTGTATATGAAAGACCAAAACCAAAGGGATATTCAGGTTGGATATTCTTTTTGTCAAGTAGCGTATAACCATGATAATAACCGTATTCTATTTCTTTTTCTTTACTTCCGATATGCAAGAATGACGGATAATCACTTTCGCTTTTTGCTATTGTAAATGGCAATTTACCACCAGGGTTTACGTCGCCACTCAGTACATCTGCAAGGGCATTCCCCCCCTCAAGTCCGCTGTAAAATGAGAAAAGAATTGCGTCGGCATCACTAAGCCACTCGTTTATTACATAAGCACTGCCACCCATAATGTTGACAATGAGTTTTTTACCGAGTTTTGCAACTGCTTTAATGAGTTTAACATCTTCAGGTGGAATCCTGAGATTTGCACGGTCACCGCCCGAACCCTTTGGCTTTTTCTTAATGTTGCCAAGGTTTACAAGATATTCGCCCTCTTGAAGCCAGTCGCTGCCAACACATACAACAATATATTCGCAGTCCTTTGCGGTATCAATTGCCTTTTTTGTATCACAACCGTTATAAACAGTCACATAATCACTGCCAAAACGAGCTTTCATGCCCTCGTATGCAGTAACTGAATATGGGCTGAAAACGTTACTGCTACCGTGGTCACCCACATTCACCTTGTTTGCATATCTGCCGACTAATGCGATTTTCTTACCCTGTGGAACAGGAAGCACATTTTTATTGTTCTTAAGAAGAACAGTACCTTTACCGGCAACTTTACGTGCCAAATCTGTATGCTCCTTTGACATAACAACTGACTTTGGCTGTTTTTTATGTTTAGGTAAAGTTGTGATAAGAGCCACAAGAACTCTTTGAACACTTGTATCAATATCCTTTTCGGTGATATTGCCTTTTTTAAGTTCGCTGTTTAAGAAAGCATAACGGAAAGTATATGGCATTTCAACATCCATGCCTGCTTTAAGACTTCTTGCACCGTCATAAATTCCGTAGAAGAAATCGGAAAGTGAAAAGCCCTCAAAGTTCCATTTATCTCTTAAAATATCAATAAGTAATTCTTTATTTTCGCAGCAATATGTTCCATTAACCTTATTGTAAGCACCCATTATGGACATAGCACCCGCATCAATACATTTTTTGAAATGCGGAAGATAAACTTCGTGCAAAGTACGCTCATCCACCTTTGCATCAACTGAAAAACGCAAATCCTCGATACTGTTAAGGGCATAATGCTTTGGACAAGCGATTATACCGTTATCCTGCATAGCACGAGTCAGTGCCTCACCCATTTTTGAAAGAAGATACGGGTCTTCGCCATAAGTTTCCTGGGCACGTCCCCACATTGGGTTACGAAGAAGATTTATACACACACCTGCAAAAAGATTTGCACCGAGAGCACTCGCCTCTTTTGCGAAAACTTCGCCGACTTTATATTCAAGTTCGTCATCAAAAGTAGCACCACGAAGCATTGAAACAGGAAAACACGTACATTTACCCATAACAATTCCCCTTGGACCATCGGTAAAGAGTACAGGCGGAATACCAAGTCTTTTACAACCACCTGCAGGATATGCCTCACCATTATAATATCTACCCTTGGTGAGAGTGTTTTTTACAGTAACGCCCATTGCGTGGCCCTGCAGCATACGAATTTTCTCTTTAACGGTCATTTCGCTTGTTAACTGTTTCGCAAGGTGTTTTGCTTTTTCTATGGTCGGTTCTGCTGTGTATTGTTCAAGTGCTTTGTTAAAATTCATAAAATTACCGCCTTTCTCTATGCCATTGCGTCAAGCATTTCTGCTGTCACTTCATACTGCATATCTATGCCATTAAGATAATTTTCAAACTGTTCAATCATATAATAAGCCATTCGCTGTGTTTCCTTGCCCATACTACCTGCAATATGTGGCGTGATTATTGCATTCGGACACCAAAACAGTGGGTTTATATATGGGAAATACTCTCTTTTAAGCACATCAAGAAGTGCAGTTCGTGACGGATGCAAAATAAGACTTTTTGCCAATGCCCATTCATTAACCTGACCGCCTCTGCCGGTATTTATGAACACAGAATACTTTTTCATAAGTTTAAAATACTTGTTGTCAAAGATATTGGTAAGTTCCTTTTTGTTTGCAAGGTGATTGCTGATTACATCACATTCCTTAAACAGAGTTTCAAGGGATACGAGTTTAACACCGAGTTTTTCTGCTTTTTCTTCGCTTACAAAGGGGTCATAAGCTAAAACCTCAACATCGATAGTCTTAAGCCTTTCAGCAACCATACTGCCGATTGCACCAAGTCCCACAAGACCGATTTTCGTTTCAAAATTTCCTGGTGTACTGTTACCATATTTTACCGATAAGGGAAAAGCAATTTTAAATCTTTTTGCTGACTGATAATACCCTTTTGTCGCAAGTACGATTTGAGAAAATGTGTATTCCGCAACAGGAACAGCATTTGCAGAGAATGCACTGAACACCCTCACACCGCAATTAATAAAAGGTCTTGCAAAGGCTTGAACCGAACCTGCACTGTAAAATAGCATTTTAAGGTTTGGCATATATTTTTTTATTTCTTCTTCGGAAAAATGTGGCATTCCCCAAGTTGAAAAAGCGATTTCACAATCCTTTAAAAATTCTGTATTCTCTTTTATATTGCTTTTACTTATTCTCGGTGAAAGTTCGCCCAAACCTGATAGTTTTTTCATCACCTTATCAGTATATACTCTTGAAAAATTATATTGACTTGAGCCAAACAATGCGATTTTCATTGAAATCACCTTCAATAGCTTTTTAATTTCTTAATATCTTCAATAAAGGATTTTTCGCTTGAATTCTTTGTAAATTCAAGGATTACAATGCCTTTATAATCCTTTGATATAAACTTTTTAAGCAGTTTATCAAGGTAGTTTTTATCCTTCTTACGAAATAACTGCTCACGAATCAGGTCAGAATATGACACATGGACATTTTCGATAAAATCAAAAGTCCTATCTATCCTGTCAAGGTCATATTCCATTCTGAAATACCTTGACTGGAAATATGTTTTGAAATTATCTCTGTTTAAATCGTTTTTGAATTTTATAATTGCATCCGTGTTATTGTTAAAAGTATTATCGTGACACTCAGGACATACTAAAAGTCCGTATTTCTTTGCTATATCACAAATTTTTTGACAGTCAGAAAGTATGTTTTTGTATTCTTTTTCATTTGTCTTTTCGCTGTCTTTTTTGCCCAGCCAAACCCTGACAGAAGAAGCGCCCATAATACTTGCATTTTCGCAAAGCTTTTCCCATTGAGAATGCTCACCAATGCCAACTGAATAATAACTGCCATAGGAACTGATTTTTATATTTGCCTCATCACAAAGAGATTTTGCTTTTTTAGCGTCTTCTGCTGTCTTAACGTGGACGTCTGAGCCCCATTCAATAAATCCAACCTTTGCTTTTTTGCAGATTTCGACTATTGCTTCAACTGTTTTATTGCGGAATGTGACACTTGCCACACCTATTTTAAAACTGCTCATTTATGTATCCACCTTTAAACTGATGCGGCTTGTGAAAGTTCCTGTTCTTTTTCTGCCTCTTTTTGTTTACGGTAAACTATAAGTTTTTCTTCCATTTCATTCTCGTCAAACTTGAAGAAGAACATCGGAATCGCCTGTAAAACAAGGCCTATTGCACCCATAGCGGTGAGCATAAAGAAAATTCCGTTAAGCAACGCAGTATAATTTACACCATCAATGATATTTGGCTGTAAGGTTGACTGGATTAAAGGCTTTGTTACGTTTTCGGTGATTATTTCAAGCTTTTCTGCATTGTATCCAAGGAAATCGATTACCTGAAGAACAACTACATTAAAGAGCGCTGCTGAGAATTTATAAAGCAAACCTTTAAATGAATATACGGTTGCTTCAAGTCGGTCACCTTTTTCCATTTCAATACTATCTGTAACATCAGCGATAATTGAAACCAAAAGCACCGTACTCATACCAACAGGGAAATTAGTGAAGAATCTAAGTACTGCATATATTACAAAACCTGCAACTGTGTTGTATGGCACAAGATAAATTCCGATAATATATACTACTACATTTGCCGCGGCACCTATCAACGACATCCATATCCACAATGTCTTTTTACTCATTTTTTTAAGGAATTTAGGAACGATAAGCATTGAAAGCATATATGAGATACCGCTTGTGATTGACAACAATGTGGGTAAAATTGCCACAGCGTCAATTTGCGGGTTTTTGCCTACAAGTTCAAAGATAAAATTATTGATTTTATCCATTGGTAAAATACCAATACAGTTCCATCTTGCGAAATATGAAAGGAAAATCGCACCGATATTTATAATTCCGTTAAAAAATGATGCGATTAAAAGCATCAATATTCTTTTATCTTTTAATATAACCTTAATATTTTTTGATGACTTTTCTTTCTTTGGTGGAATGTAAACTTTTTCTTTCATTCCAAAGAAAGACACCATAATAACAGCAGCACCAAACACAGCGAATATGAGTGCTGAATAAAAATATCCCATATCGGTCATATCTTTTTTGCCGTTACCTAAAAGACCCGCCATTGTCCAAATAAGAACAGACGGAAGAATTGTTCCCAATGAGCCTATTGTGCTTGAAATAGAAACTGCTTTAACTCGCTGGTCTTTTTGAGGAAAAACAAGAGGATTAAGGCTATTACGAGGAATTTCAATAGCTGTATATGCAGTTATGTAAACCATATACATAATAAGCATGAAAATGAAGTTACCTGCGTTACCTAAATTTGTTCCGTCTTTTGCTATGATATTCCAAGACTCAGGGAACTGAATCGGCAAAAACAAAAGGGCAGTTGTTATTGCTAAGGGAATAGGAACCCACAAAAGATAAGGACGACATTTGCCCCATTTTGTTCTTGTTCGTTCTACTATTTGTCCCATAATCGGGTCATTGATTGCATCCCAAGCTTTTGTTCCTAAAAGCACAATTGAAACAAGTCCCATACTGAGCTTTAAAACATCTGTCATATAGAAATTTATAACTGTATAAACCGTGCAGTCAATGAAAAATATGCCTAACGGCAAAAGTGAGAAAGCAAGAATTTCTCGATTTGTTGCTCTTTTAATATCAAAACTTTTTCTCATTTTTTCATACCCCTTCCCTTATAACCTGTTCTCATCAATATTGCTTAAATATTTTTCAAAAGGCTCACAAGCAGTGGGAACTGCTGTCACCTTTTTAAAGACAACCTTGCCATTATCAGTAATTGTAAGATAATCTCTGTATTCTTTGTTCTCTTGAATAACTTCACCGCCAGACATGAAAACCGCGCCGCCTCGGCTACCTGTTTTTGTCATTTCACCGAGAATTGTTTCAAGAAGCGCCTTGGAACTTATCAACATATCTAAGTCATAATAATACTGGCTTAAATTACGATGCTTGTATGGAAAATCGTTTAAAATACCGCTGATTTTCAAAAGCAGATTTTCACATTCTTCTTTATCACGCAAAAAAGCAGCGGACTTACTCATTTTTGCGCTTATGTATGAATAATCTGTATTCAAATCTGTTGTGAAGGATTTCTTATAATCCTTAAATTGATTTTCAACGTCCTTTATGATTTCTTCATAATCATAATAAGTATTTTTTGATTTAATATGACGTGCACATAAAAGACCGCTAACTTGGGTGTCATTAAGTGCTGTTCCACCGGGACGAGCAAGACCAAATGTGCCTGCCGCCTCACCGATTACATAAAGTCCTTTTATATCAGTTTCGTAATTGTTATCCGTATTCACACCGCCGTTATTATGCTGGGCACAAACGGCAATCCTCAACTTTTCTGTATATAAATCTATATTTTGTCTTGCGTAAACATCTATTGCTTTGATATTAAGTTTATATAGTCTTTCAATAGGTGTATTTCCTGTTGCATTGTTCATTAATAGATATTCTTTTGCCTCGTCACAAAGCAAATCAAAGGAAAAGTCTTTTGGATTTTTAGTGTAATCAAGATAAACTTTTCTACCTTTTTTTGTTTCGTTATGTACGGCAATATCTACCTTTGATGACCTATCAATTTTCTCGAAACTGAATGGCCATTGATAGCCTTTAAGAAAAACATTATTATATATTTCTGTGAAATTTTCAAAGTACTCTCCCAAAAATTCTCTCTCAATACCTTTTTCATCAACGCTTACAAATCGCGGAACAACCTGCATAAAACTGCCTGACACATTCCAACGAAAATCAGTTGATGCCATACCGTACTGCCACTGCGAATAATTACAAAGGCTCACACCGGCTCTGAGCAAAACACCTGTCATTCCGTGTTGTGACTTGGGATAAACTGATTTTTCATAAATACAGGCAGGTGCACCTGTGGCACAAATCACATTTTTAGATGAGATAACTTCAAACTCGTTTGTTTCAGTATTCAGCACAACCACACCTACTGCACGAGAGTTATGAGTGATTATCTCAACCACTTGTCTATTATCAAGAAGAGTAGTTTTATTGTTTTCAAGCACTATTTTTTCAAGTTTTTCGGTCATCACTTTTGATGTTAGCGGACCTACAGAAGTTGCTCGAACTGTATTATCGTGGTCAGTTTTATATCCCGGATAACCGCCAAATTTATCCGTCGGAAAATTCACACCATAATCACAAAGCCGCAAAAAACAGCGAGTACTGTTAACAGCTTGTAAATACATTTTTTCACCATCGGTACACCCTGCTTGGCACATATCTGAAGCCATTTTGTACGGACTGTCAAGGGTTTTTCCATCCATAGACAGTTTATAGTAAGTCTGCTTGTCACTACCTGTGTTTCGTGATGTTCCGCTAAGTCGATTTTCCGTAACAACTGCAATATTCTCTATATTCTCTTTGTAAAGCCAGTCTGCAACGCTATATGCCGCTGCACCGCTTCCGATTATTATTGCATCATAAATCCTTCTCATAAACATCTCACATTAAATCCGCCGTCACAGTCAATTACTGTGCCTGTACAGAAATCAAAATTTCCTTTTGCAATACTGAGGACACATTTGCCTATATCTTCTGGTTTCCCCATACGTCTGATTGGTGTAATACCCTCATCTATCATTTTCTCATACTTTTCTTTGACCTTTGCGGTCATATCCGTTTCAATTATTCCCGGTCTTATTTCAAGAACGCTAATACCATATTCTGCAAGACGAGTGGCAAAAAGTTTGGTAATCATCGAAATTCCCGCTTTTGAAATACAGTATTCGCCACGATTAACAGAGGCAGTATAAGCGGACATTGAAGAGATATTTACAATTCTTGATTTTTCATTCTTTTTAAGAAGTGGTACAAACTCTTGTGTCACGAAAAATGTACCTTTAAGATTTATATCCATAACAAAGTCGAAATCGTCACCTGTAATTGTGAGAATATCTTTTCTCTCTTTCGGTGCAACGCCTGCATTATTCACAAGCAAGTCGATTTTGCCAAATTTGTCTTTAACGAAAGACACAAGATTATTGATATCTTCTTCCTTTGAAATATCACAAGAAACAAAATGTACTTTATTTGTATACTTTGCCTTTAGTTCTGTAACTTCTTCACTTTCGTTTCGAGATGTGAGAACAACTGTAAAATCCTCTTTTAAAAGTTCTTTTGCAATTCCAAGTCCTATTCCGCGACTTCCACCTGTTATAACTGCTACCATTCTTTTCACCTCAAATTCACTTTTTGAGCACATATTTGTTGTAATAAGGCATATATGTTTCAGAATCTCTTATGGGACATCCTGAAACCGTACCATTTCTCATAAGTTCAGTACACTTACTGCATTTTAAACACACCTTGCCTTTATTCAGTTTACCATTTTCAAGATATTCTCTGTAAAACATAGGATATGCAAATGTCATTCTTCCGAATCCTGCAAAATCACATACATTTTCATTTATGAGTTTTTCTGCATATTCCATAGCATTTTCACCTGGAAATGAAAGACCCGAAGACACAATCTTCACATTTGGAAAACTATTTTTCAACTCTTTTGTCACATCATAAATTCTTTTAAGTCCCATATTTCCATCTTCGGGAGAATTTATACAAGGACGATTGATGTGAGGAATAAGGTACGGATTGCCAAGAGTAATGTCGATTAACTCTATACCTTTTTTCTCAAGGTTTTCTATTATTATTTTTGTTTCACTTAAATCAATGTTATTGTTTTCGTCAACACCGTAACCATAAGAATAAGGGAAACAGTCACAAGCATTAAGTCTTGTGGTAACAATCATACTATCACCAACGCTTTCTTTAACAGCATCAATGCACTCAAAATAGAGTCTTGTACGATTTTCAAGACTTCCACCATAAATACCATCACGGGCTTTAGCACTTAGGAACTCGTTGAAAAGATAGCCGTGACAACATTTTATGTCAATTCCGTCAAAGCCTGCTTGCAAGGCTAGTTTTGAAGCCTTTGCATATTTCTCTGGAATGGTTTTGCAGTAATCGTCAGTTGCGATTACATATGGCTGGTTTTCTTTGTCTTTCTCCCAAAGGCTGTTGCGATAAGCCACAATAGGTTCAGGTGTGCCGTTAGGTTTACTGAAACGACCGCTATGAGTAAGTTGAACAATAATTAAAGGCTCAAAACCACACGTATCAAGTGCTGTTTGCTTGATTTCTGTTACAAGGTACTGAAAACTTTCTACAGTTTCGTCATTTATGTAAAGTTGGCGTGGGTTTGCTCTGCCCTCAGGAGAAACAGCAGTTGCCTCAAACCAAATAACACCTGCTCCACCCTCTGCAAAACGCAAATATCTGCGGCGAGTAAGTTCGCCAATTCCACCGTTTTCGGTTCCGTCACAACCCTCCATAGGCTGAAAAACAACTCTGTTGTGAACTTTTCTATTGTGTATATTTATTGGTGCTTCAAGTATAGTTTTCATTACCATTCTTTCCCTTTTATATTAATAATAAAATTATACCAAACAGAAAAGCTTAAATCAACAACTAATTGATAGTGGTATCGTTGTTTTACGGCGAAAATCGTAGCATTTAAGCCATATAAAAGAACTAAGCGTTGCATTTGGGGAACTTTACTCCCCTCTTGCAACGCTTTTTTAGTTACTATTAACTTTAACTTGAATAACAATTAGTTTTTTTATCCTATCGACAACAATTCCGACGGGGTAGTGGGCAAAGCAAAGATATTTTCTCCTTTGCAATCCAAACCAGTTTTTGAAGTGCTGAAGAGTTTAGCTTTATCATTTTTGAGTTCATAGACACTAAGTGTAAAGTCTTTGCTCTCTTCTTCATTGTTCACGCTGAAAACACAAACATAACTTTTTCCGTCTGCTGTTTTAACATAATATGGTTCGATATATGAGAACCACTCTGTTTCATACTCTGAGGTTTCAGAATTTATGCTGATGGCATGATAAAACTTAGTGTCTTCATCATAATCACCTGAAACGATAAGTTCTTCCGTTTTTTTGTCACCCGTGATATCGGTGTAAAACGGTGCTGATACAGGCAGACTTACAATATACTCATCAGGCACGATAGTATATTTTTTATTATACAAATCGGGATATTTTGCAAAAGTTACAGGTACAACCTGAACACCGAAATTGGTAGGAGCAATGTCACCCGGATTGAAATAGAAAGTTACACCGTCATAATCAAGAGTCCATGTGATACTGTCCTCAGGAGTATTTTTAAAATATTCAACAACAGCAGTATCGCCAAAAGGCTCATCTTCACCTATACGGCTCATAATCTCCTTTTCAACTGTTGCGGAAATTCTCGAAGTGTCAATAAAAACATCTGCAAGTCCAAGCTCTTTTCCGCTTTCGGTATCATAATTAATTCCGTTGAAGGAGCGTGAGTCTTCTGTGCCGTAATCTTCAAGGATACTTACTGCAATACTGTCAGCACGTCTTACCTGAACATCAAGAGTTGAAACGTAAGTCGAGAAGGACTCACTATCCTTTTTAAAATCTTCCGTAGCAAAAGAGAGGTAATTATCCTTCTCGTCTTCCATTGCTCGTTTTCTCATAGCAGAAGTTTCCGAAAGAGTTTTTGCAAGAAGCGGATATTGTTTCTCCATAGATTTATCAAGAGTAACATCCGAATATTCACTTCTTACGAGCATTGTAGAAGTATCTTCATGCCACTCATAATGAGAAATGTATTCCTTATTAAGAGAAAGAACTTTTATTTCATCCTTTGTATTTTCATTGGAAACCTGCGTTGTTGAAGGAGTATCCGTTACATTTTCATCGGGATTGTCTTTTTTACAAGAAGCAAAGCCGATTATGATACATAATGAAAGCAGAACACAAAGAATTCTTTTTAAATTATCCATATTCATTAAAATCCTTTAACTATGAATACAACAAGTTCTGTTGCTGATTTGTCTTCACGTTCTTCAGTCATAATTGTAATGATGCTACCATCAGAAAGTAATGCTGAATTGCAGAACCAAGGATAATTTGTGCTGAACAAATCTCCGTCAGAAATTTCAGCAACAAATTTACCATCGTTGTCCCAAAGAAGAACATCTCTCATATTGCCGTCAAATCCGATATATCCGTTTGCACTCTTTGCCATAAATGTGATACTGCCAAGACCCTCGCCTTCAGCATCACATAATGTTTTCTGTAATTTGCCGTCCGCATTATAAACGAAAACTTTGTGTCCGCTGTCATCTGCTGCACTACCACATACATAAATATTATTTTCGTCAACATTGAGATGCATAATTGTTTCAACTTCTTTAAAGTTCATTGGAACAGAAGTGTATGACTCACCGTTGAATGTTACTTTGCTGCATTCACTTGATGTAAAGTAGTTAATACCCCAAGTTCCTGACGGATGCATTGCAAGATTGTCAATATCTTCATAAGTTGTGGCAATTTTGTCATTTTTGATGCAGATGATGTCATTCATTGAACCGCTGAGCCAGAGTGTGCCGTCGCTTGTTGCTTCAACACTTTCATAATCATCTTCCGGAAGCTCTATTACTTTATCAAAGGCTAATGCTCCGTCCACCAATATACATTTTCTCAATTCACCGTCAACAAGAAGGTAAATGTTGTTGCCAACTGCTGCAACTGAATGGTCAAATGTTTCAAATGTTGAAATGTACTCATCAAGTTTTATCCATTTTGACTGTATATTTAATGAACCTGCTGTTGCACTCTTATCTGTTGCAGAGAAAGGTGTTCCTTCCCATTCCCAAGGACCATCTTCGTTACCTATATCCTTAATATTAAATGTTATGCCGTCGAGAAGTGCCTGAATATGAGCATCTTTGATGTCAGTTGCGTCAAACTTGACATAAACCGTTGCGTTTGCACCTTCAATACGGTTAAAATAAACGAGAGTTTCTTCGCCGTCATCATATTTAAGAAGGTCAACGCCGCCGATTTTAACGGTTTCATAAGCCTTATTTACTTCATATTCATACTGATTGAAGCCATAATATACAAGGTCTTCACGGAAATCGTAAGGTTCGTCAATTTCAACGCTGATTGTTGCCTCGATTAAGTAATATTCTTCGTCTTCGGGGTCAAGCACCTGAAGAACCGCTTTGGAATATTCTTCTTCATTCTTGAAGTCATCTTCAATGTTTATCCAATCGTCACTGAGTCTAATCTCGAAGAATGAGGCTGTGATGTCTGCATCGCCTGAAGGCTGTTTTGTTTCGTTTGGTTTTTCAGAATTTTTATTACCGCAAGCTGCAAGTGAAAATAGCATTAAACATGCAAGAATAATTGCAAATATTTTTTTCATAATAGTTTCTCCTTTTTTTATGCCCAAGGGTCTTCCTCTACCGGAACACGTATATCTGCAAGACATTGAATTTCAACAAGGAACCATTGTCCTGTTGAAGGCTTCTTGCGAAGTTTCATCGGTCTTGGGTTATCCGCACCACTACTCTGAAGATAGAGTGTTGCCCAGTTTTCGTTATCAAAAGAATACGGATTTTCAATAACTGTTATTTTATAAGGAACATTTGGTTTGTAACTATTCTGTGGAGTTGCACCCTCAAAAAACGAACGTGCTTTATAGCCCTCAGAACCAAGGTGTTCTTTGATAAACTGCTTTTCAAATCCGCTGACTTCACCGGGACCTTTAAGGAAACCCAGCATTTCTATTGTGGCATCAGGATTGTGCTCGTAATTGCACAAAGCCGCAAGCGTAAGCGCTGTTGTTTTAAAAGCAGAATCAAGACTTGATTCAGGAAGTGCTTGAAGTTCAGCAACATTTGTAGGAAGTGATGCAAAAGTAAAAGTTTCAGTATAATTTCTTCCTTTTGCAACAGATTGAGCAGCGTTGTTCACTGCTTTGTTTATTCCTTGCGAAACCTCTCTTTTGATTGTAGATTCTGCCTGCCTTTTAAGAGAATCAAAAAGCCCCATTGGATATCCCTCCTTAAAGATTAAGGTTTAATTCTTGTTTTCTTGTTTTGGTTTTGGTGTTTTATCAAGATTTTTATACAGGAAATTGTCATAACTGCCTGTTACAACAAAACTTCCCGGTCTTGTATAAACCGTTGCATTTTTCTGCATCCTCACAGACTTGTTTTTTGATGCTATGGCAAAAATGATAATAAAGCCCATAGCCATACCCACCACAATACAGAGAATGATTGTTTTTACAGGACTTTTACTGCTGTCTGTTTCGTCGCCTGTTGTATATACATCTGTGTCGGTATATTCAATTTCAGTGTCATCGTAACTCAACGAGTTTTCAACAACTGTGTAAAAATACTCTATTCCACCGAAATAGCTGTTGTTTGAATCATAGGCATCCTGCATTTTTGTTAAATCAAATCTTGATTTTGCAGGTTCAGTTACATAGTAATGATAGCTTTCGCTTTCTGTATCGTGAACGAAAACCATACCATTTTCATTGTCTGTGTATGTATCATAAATGTTTTGTGCATAGTTTTCATCTGTTTCTTCGTCTGTGATACAGAACATTACACAGTAGCCGTATTCATTTTCAATCTGCTCGGCTGTGCTTTCCAATTCTTGAACTTCGTCATAGGAAAGTGCATTTTCATAATCAAAAACATACTGTTCAGTATATGCCGAAACTGAAATTGACGAACAGATACAAATTGCGGTAATAAGGAAAATAGTCAGTAATTTTTTAATCATATCCGACACCTCCTTAAAGCCATCCAAGCAGGAAGGATAAGCCACATAAAACTGCACTTATTCCTGCACCGAGTAACAACGATGCCTTCACAACCGCTTTTTTATCAGTAGGAAGATTACCTACAAACTTACCTGTCTGACCATTCATAGCAAAAGTAAATTTTTCACCGTTCCACGATGTATTAAGAATCCATACTGGATAAAGAGCATATTTATAAAATCCGTTTGCAATATTCATATTTACAACGCGTGAATCTATTGAGTCGTAACCTTTTACAGTTTCTACTAAAGCATCTCCTACACTTGTACGGATTCTTTCGTTTGCTCTGTTCATACTTTCTTCTGCTGTAACATCATATTTATCTGCAAGATATCCCGCCAAATATGCTGTGTTGAAATCAACTGCCTGTGATAAATCGAATGGCTCTACGGATTCCATAAGGTCATCGGGCATTTTTGTTGAGCCATCAACGGGAACATTGTCAAAGCCTATATTTCCGCTTCTGTAAACATCGTAATATGATGTTTCTTTGTAATTGTAATTGTTGTCCGACCAGGTTTTTACCTGTGTCGCTTTAAAATTAGCATTTCCTATTGCATCACATGTGAAAAGCCAATGAGGAACATAAACACCTTTGATTTCTTCTATTCTGTTGTTGTCAAGAAATGCTTTTGGGACGAACTTCTTGTCAGCAAGATGTTTTTTCAATGCTTCCTTGGCGGCTTTTTTGTTAAGCTTGAAAGGAATAACCAAATCGGGACGCAAAGCACCTGAAAACTGACCTTTCATTACAACAGGATTATCACAATACGGACATTTTGAAGCACCTGTTGTACTGTCGGCAATTATTTCGCCACCACATGACTGACAGGAATAAACATTCATCCCGTCAGTTTCGCCTGATGACCATTGATTATCCTGTGCAGACCAGTTTATTGAATCAACATTGTCAGCAGTTTCTTGGTTTAACTGATTGATTTCAAACTCGGTTTCACAATAGGGACATTTCAGTTTTTGTACACCTGCGTCAAACTGTACTCCACCGCCACAACAAGGACATTTTTGTTCAGCAATAGTAGGCACTGTCAATCATCTCCTTTATCATAAGTTTCATCATTCATAGTAATCTGATTTTTGGGGTTATAGACCATTCCGTCTTTATCACGTACAATCATTACATTTTTCACGTAATATATTACTCCGATTAAAATGATTACAAGAATAATAATTATTGCGAGTATAATTTTATTTTTCATTGTTTATCCTCGTGGTGTACCACAAGCCATACAGAATCTTCCACCCTCATTTGTAGCGTTACAAGCAGGACAAACCCAAGCCTGAGATACAGGTGCTTGCGGTTGAACAGGCTGACCATAAGCCGGTTGCTGATTATAACCATTGTTCATCGGTTGATTGTAGCCACTGTTCATAGGCTGATTGTAACCGTTATTCATTGGCTGGTTATAGCCATTGTTCATCGGTTGATTATAACCATTATTCATAGGTTGATTGTAACCGTTATTCATTGGCTGATTATAACCATTGTTCATTGGCTGATTGTAACCGTTATTCATAAGCTGATTAAAGCCATTATTCATTCCTGCATTACCGTTTTGCATAAGGTTGTTTGTAACTTGCATAGCCATCTGCTGGAAACGGTTGTATTCCATTGTACCCATACCCTCAACATGGGAACCGTTGAGTTTAACCTCAATTTCGTCAAAATATGGATTGTTAACTTTGATTTCAAGAATAAAATCATAATAGAAATTATATCTTGGTGGGTTATAACTTACTTCTTCACCGTCTTTGCCCTGAGTATAGATTTCGTCTTTATCTTCATCAATTCTAAGGTTACAACTCATAACACTTGAAAGCGGAATAACATCGGGGTTTTCGTCACTCCAGCTTCCGGGATTACGACGTGAAACAACAAAGCTCTGTTTCATCGGGTCGATGTAGATTTTATCGTCTTCACCAAAGGTGAACATCGGTGTAAAGCCTGCAAGAATCTGTTTATTCTGCTCTCTGTATGCAAGCTGTTGTTTGATTTCGTCAACAGTTGAGCTTCTTCTTTCGCTGAAGAAAGGTGAAAGTTTCTTTGCACAATCCTTACACATGTTTCCGTCTTCAAGTTTTCTGTTACCTAAAAGACCAATTTTTTCACCACAAATATCACAATATTTTTTATCAAAAAGTCCCATTATATTTTCCTCCTAATAATTATTTAGCATCGTTTACATCAAAAATGTCGCCACATTCAGGGCAGAATTTTGGTGGATTGTGCGGGTCGGCAGGTTTCCAACCACATTTATCACATTGATAAAGAGGTGCACCAGCCGGTTTCTGACTACCACAATTTTGACAGAATTTACCTTTATTTACTGCACCACAGGAACAAGTCCAACCTTCATCAGCAGGTTTTGGTGAACCGCATTCAGGGCAGAATTTACCGTTTACCGTTGCACCGCAACTACATTTCCAACCATCTCCCGCAGGTTTAGATTCAGGCTTCTTGGCACCGCAGTTAGGACAGAAATTGCCTGAAACTGTATTACCGCAAGAACAACTCCAGCCATTCTGTACAGGCGTCTGCTGTGGAGCTTGCTGTTGTCCCATAGCAAAAAGGTTCTGTGCATTCATTCCGCCACCTGCATTCATTGCCATACCCATACCCATAAAGCCTGTCATAGCACCTGCTTCATTCTTTGCAGCATCCTGCATAGCTTGAGCCTGAGCACCAACGAGTGTTGCAGCAGCCATTGTCGGGTCACGCATAACAGCATTCCTCTGAAGCTGTTTAATCATATCTTCGTCTTCTTTAGGTGCTGTGATTGAATTGATTGCAACAGACACTACTGAAAGTCCGCGAAGATTTACCCATTTTTCAGTAAGAACATCGTTCATTGCATCGGACAATTCCATTGTATGTCCCGGTAATGCACTGTATCGAATTCCCATATCAGAAATTTTTGCAAATGCAGGTTGTAAAGCATTTAAAAACTCTGACTTTAATTGAGCATCAATTTCTTCTCTTGTGTATTCTTGTTCAACATTACCGCATACATTTGTGTAGAATAAAATCGGGTCGCTGATTTTATATGAATATGTACCGTTACAACGAACTGAAATATCAATGTCCAATCCGATATTTCTGTCAACAACTCTGAAGGGAACAGGGTTTGGTGTACCAAACATATTGCCCACAAGTTCTTTTGTATTGAAATAGTAAACTCTCTGGTCTTTTCCTGTATCCCCACCATAAGCAAATCGTTTACCGATTGTCCTGAAAGATTCTTTTATGCTGTCACCGAGTTTGCCTGAAAAAATACTTGGCTCAGTTGATGCATCATAAGTGAACTCACCGGGTTCAGCACAGATTTCAACAATTTTGCCCTGTTCAACAATAATCATACATTGTCCGTCAGCAACTGCGATGCCTGAACCGTTTGAAATGATATTGTCGCTTCCTTTTGTGTTTGAAGAACGTCCGCCTACACGCTTTGTTCCTTTTACCACCATTACATCCTTGTCTATTGAATCACAATAGAAAAACTCTTTCCATTGGTCAGCAAGAACACCGCCGAGTGCTCCTATGCCTGCTTTAATAAGTCCCATATTTATTTCTCCCTTCAGCTAACTATTTTATTTTTCAGCACAGTTTTTACAGCATAGGCCTCCTTGAAGGTCCACCCCATATACCGTGCATTCTTCACAAACCATATTTCCGCAAATTTCACATTTATTAAGTTCAAGTCGTACTTCATTGTTTGCACGCTCATATGCTTTTCCGTGGTCATTTGCGTAAATGATTGCTCTTGCTTCTCGTTCATCATTACTTAAAAACTTTTTATCTTTGAAACCTGAAACAAATTCGTGAACATCTGTTTTAATTGGTTTACCGCAACAGTCACAATAGAACTCAAACTCAAACTGCTTTATCGTTGACTTGTCAGTAAATCTTTTTGTTACAGCTTTCAGCATTTTTAGCAACCTCCTTATATAAGTATTTACAATACAATTTTACTTGTTAAAACTCATTAAAATAAGTAGCCTTAAAGGTTACTTTCTTAAAAAGAAGGCTACCTTTAGGGCTACCATGTCAAAAAGCAAACTATCCATTTGTACATATTGCATAAACGAAAAGATATATAACAATTTAACGCATAAATTGACACAAAATTCAAATTATGCTATATTATGATATATAAAGTTATGGAGTTAAACTATGAAAATTGATATAAAAACCTTAAGCTTTCCTGAACAAGTTAAAACAGTTCGCGTACTTTTACAACTGACACAGACTGAACTTGCTGAGCAAATCGGCATTTCCTACGCTACAGTCAGCCGTTGGGAAAGAGAAAACAGAACACCGCATCTTGCGATGGTAGGTAAATTCTATTCATTCTGTATGCGTAACGGAATTGAAATCAAGACAACAAAGGAGGAATAATATGACTACACTTTATGGTATTATTTTTGTCATTTCTCTTTTGATGATTGCTACATATTATTATGTTGACAGAAAACGTGATATTTGGTTACTTCTTCTCTTTGTATGTGTGGCTGTGTGTGATTTCGGGTATTTTCTTCTCTCCGTGGCAGAAAATCTTGATTTTGCTTTATGGGCAAACAGAATTGCTTATCTTGGAAATGTCTTTTTACCTTTTTCCATACTTATGATGATTATGAATCTTTCAAGATTCACTTATCCTAAATGGTTACCACGAATTTTAATTGTTATCAATATTGTAATGCTTTTAATTGTTTCAAGTGGCGGATGGTTGCCGATTTATTATAAAAATGTTTCTTTTGAAATTATAAATGGAGTTGGTACTCTTATTAAAGACTACGGTCCTTTACATAATTTATATAAGGTTTTTCTGTTTGCATATTTCTCCGCAATGATTGTAATTATCATATACACAGCCATTAAAAAGACTGTCGTTTCTGTCAAGCACTCTATTTTTCTCGCATTTGTTGTTATCGGCAATATTGCAATCTGGCTTATTGAAAACAGTATAAACGCAGGATTTGAATTCATGTCAATTTCCTATATAATCACAGAGGGCTTAATATTATTCCTCTACGGGATTTTACAGGATTACGGTCTTGCAGACACCCAAGGAATTTCTTCCGAATCTGTTGTAATTCAAACCGAAACAGCACAAACTGTCTCTAACGAACAAATGGCAAATATCAGGTATTTTGAGCAAAATCAGATTGATGTTATTTTTGCAAACTGGGATGATATCCATTCTCTTTCTCAACGCGAAAAAGAGGTTTTAAGACTGATTATGCAAAACAAAAAGCGAAAAGATATTGCCGATGAACTTTTTGTAACAGAGAGCACAATCAAAAAACATACATCAAGCATTTTCAAAAAGCTTAACATCAATAACCGTTCTGAATTGTTTGAAAACGCGAAAAGTCACTTTAAAGAGTAATTAAAAACTTCTTTTAATTATTTCGTGTTTTTATGCAACGATATTTAAAAACGACGAATTGTATCAAATAGCGTAATCAATGCCAAATCAGATACCACTATTGATATAAATTTGTGCCAGTAGTAGGTTTCGTTGTTTTACTGCAAAAATCGTAGCATTTAAGCCATATAAAAGAATTAAGCGTTGCATTTGGGTGTATTTTACTCCCCTCTTGCAACGCTTTTTGTTTATTCGACTGAAAACTTTATGCTTAATTCATATCGTTCTACTCGTACTATGAATATTGAATTTTAATTTTAGTAAATTATTGCCTTACGAAATCAGCTACCGACTTCATCAATGAATACAACTACAGCCCAATTCCGGATATAAATTCATCATACTCGCTGACCAGATTCATATCTGTTTTCGAAACATTCTTTACATATTTAAGCTTTTTAGGTATCTCCTTCAGATTTACAAATCCTCTTGCTACCCACGCTACAGGTAAAAGATATTTTCTACCCTTAATGAATTTATAGCGTTCTTCTATTTTTTGAATGCTTGGAAACAATGTTTCCCTCAAAACACTTGCTTTTGAGCCGTATTCATTATTTCTTATAGAAATTACTGATTTATCTCTTGTTTTACCAAACAAATCAGCACTGAAGGTATATTCCTTCAAAATCTCTGTACTGTTTGATTTTACATCGTTTATTTCAAAAGGCAGCTCAATCTGAAACCACTGGCAGCAGGCAAGAGTAACCGTTTCAAAAAACTGTTCTAAATGCAGTTTTTTGAAATCTTCATACATTTTTTCAAAGTTCAGGACATCTCTGTTTGCCTTAATAAACAAGGCAATATCCATATACATTCTTATTCCTGCACCACCCTTATATAAATGCTTTGCCAAATGACAAAAAAGATATATAAGGTGAGTATCCTTTTGTGGTGATAATCGTTCACCGGTATCCTTTTCAGCCCTTTCCAGGGCATCAGAAAAGAATGAAATCACCTGTTCACCTTTACCCAAATCGGAATCCATAAGCTCTGTGTGTACCTCACACCTGCTTAAATCATTATAATAACTGTAGGTCGGCTCCCAATTTTCTTTTACATTATAACCATTCTGAATAAATATTTTATCTGCCTTTTCCCTGTCCTGCTTACGGATAAGAATATCTATATCACCAAAGGTACGAAGCTCAGGGACAGGATAAAGAGTACGAAGATACCAACCCTTTACGGGCATATGAGGAATATTATTTTCACTCAGCTTTTGCGACATAAATTCAAACATCGCTACCTTTTTGAAATTTTCGGCGACTGTCTGATAATAGCAATCCGTAAGTTTTCGTTTAATTCCTTCATCTTTTATTATATCCCATTTTTTATCCATATAGGCTAAAACAGGCAATATGTTTTGAAAATAAAAAGTATAAAAAACCTTAAGTTCCTGCACATCGCAGTTTAAATGAGGCTCTCTGTTGTGTATAAATGCAGAAAGAATTTCCAATATAATATTCTCTTCCATTTAAATCACCTCTGTCACCCTACCGTTAAATTCAAAACACATAATTATCTCAACTTATTAATCACCTGAAATGCTACATCCACTATAGTAACAAGCTTAAACTTTATGGGAATTGATATTATTTTACATTTTAAGCCTACAGGAGCAACCTTTTTGCTGTTAAACAAGTTGCACATAGTCAACAATTTTTTTCTTCGTTCCAAAAAGCCTAAATTGCTTTTTGTAAGGTCGTTTACCACAGAATAAGCATTTCTGTAATGAAGCCATGCTAAAGAATTTTTTACAGACTCTCCTTTTATGTTGCTTTTCTCCAAAGCGTTAAGCATCTTTTCATAAACTAAAATTTTCTGCTCTGGAAGTTTTTCCCTGTATCTTCTGGAAAGAGACTCCTTGTTAGTCACATCTGCAAAATAGATTCTGCTGTCTATTCTCTCGATTTTATCTGCAGAGAGCAAGAATGTAAAAACAAAAGTCAAATCCTCACCCATGCTCAGTTCCTCGTAAAATCTCAAACCTGTTTTCTCTATAATCTCTCGCCTATAAAGTTTTGCCCAGCACGAATTGATTGACCGTGTAACTACACTCTCAACAATAAAGGCTTCTCTTTCACTTTCCGTATTAACATAGCGTTCAGGCCACGATATCACTTTCTTAACAGTGCCGTTTGCTTCAATTGAAAAAACAAATTGATAATAGTCCGCATCACTCTGCGTGTAGCTGTCAAATATTTCAAAGCATTTACCGTCAACATAATCATCACTGTCAATAAACATAACATATTTTCCTTTTGCAGCGGAAAGCCCTAAATTTCTAGCTGAAGAAACACCACCATTTTCTTTATATATATATACAATGTTGCTATATTTGTTCTGCATTTTATTGCAAATACTCTCAGTCATATCTGTGGAACCATCATTTATAACGATAATTTCCACATCAGTTCGTTCTTGCGATGCTATTGAATCTATACATCTTTTTATAGTTTTTTCTGAATTATAAACGGGAATAATTACTGAGTATTTCATTTTATTTTCAACCTTCAATGATGCTTAAAAAACTGAACTGCCTGATTGTGTGATATTTCTCAAAGCTATTGCTTTTCTAATGTTCCGTCTTCCATAATCTTATACACAGCCTTGCAATATTTAAGCATACTTGCCCTGTGAGTTGTAATAATCCTCACTTGTGTCGGCTCAGACACCATAATATTTTCAAGCACTCGTGACTCTGTCTGCGAATCAAGTGCAGATGTTGCCTCATCCATAAGCAATACAAGTGATTTTCTGAGAAGAGACCTTGCAATTGCTAAACGTTGAAGCTGACCCTGTGAAAAATTTGCTCCATTCTCGTTAAGCTCTGTTTTAATCCCCTGAGGAAGGGAATTTATTAAAGAAGTAAGTTCTGCTTGCTGCAATACATTTTGCAGTTCCTCATCTGTGGCATCTTTTTTTACTATTCGCAGGTTATCCTCAATGCTACCGGAAAATACACCTATATCCTGAGGAACATAGGAGCAAAAGCGTCTTGTGCTATCGGAGACATTTATACTCTTGCCCTGTGAGGTAGTAAAAATGATTTCACCCTCCGTAGGCTCAAGCAAGCCTAAAATCAGTTTAAATAATGTGGTTTTTCCCTCACCGGAAGCACCGATAAGTGCAACTGTTTCACCCGGCATTATTTTTAAATCTATATTTTTCAAAACAGGAGCTTCACCGTCTTGATATTCAAAGGAAACATTTTTAAACTCAATTTCCACACCTGTATTTTTAGCCTTGTCAATAATTTCAAGGGCTTTTTCTCTTTGCGCATCCATTTCTGTTTTAAAACTTGTTATTTCCATAATTCTGCCGGCAGACGTTGCAACAGATATGGCAGTTGGTGCCAATGAAGCCAACGAATTAAAGGAAGATGAAAGTGTACCTGAAATTTGTAAAAACAAAGTCATTGTGCCGTAGGTGATAGCACCCTGCCACAATCGGTAAACACCCCAGCCATAGCAAAAATATGAAACAATCATTCCGATAACGGAGAAAATCAAAGTCATTAATATATTGAACTTTTCATATTCAAGGCGAGTTTTTCTGTAAGTATCAAGTAATTTTGAAAAGTTGCTTATGTAGTCCTTAGTAAGGTCAAATGCCTTGATAATCTGAATATTCTGAACAGACTCCTCCGAGTACGACAAAACATCGCCGTTAATTTTTCTTGTTTCCTTACTGTATTTTCTTATAGTCTTAACCAGCAATCTTGATGATAAAAAGAAAAACGGTGCGCTGAGGAGTGCCAACACAGCCATAGTTTTATCATAATAAAGTACTATGGCTAAGGAGCCGAAAAACTGAACAAAACGAGTAATCATACTTGGTATAAACCCGATAACTCCGGACGAAACAGCTGAAACATCTCTCTCAAGTCTGTTAATTAAATCACCTGAATGATATTTTCCGATTTTTTGCCAATCAGCAGTAACAATATGCGAATAAATATCCTCTCTTACCTCGTTATCGACCTTTGAGTTCACCTTAGCAGTTATCCAAGAGGACACCGATGTGAATATGAACTGAAAAACAGTAAGAGCAATAACAATTGTAGCGGAAATAACCAGCTGTTCCTTGGTATGTGAAACAACTGAATCAATAAGATACTTTGATGCAACTGAAACGCACAACGACATAACAGTTGCAATAAAGCCGAATAAAATATAGACAAAACACATAAGTCTATATTTTTTTGCATATTTCATTATCCATTTCCACTCTTTTATCATATTCGCAATAAGAGTGGTGAAACCTTCAGATTTATTCATTTTACTGTATCCTTATTTCGACATTTTTTATAATTAATCATTGTAATTTTACCACACTTCTTATTACAATGCAAGAAAATTCAATGTTTTAACCAAATCATAACCACCAGTTGAACGGGTGGTTTGCACAGGCCCTATAAGGGCCGCCTACTGGCTTGCCGACTAAAAGTCGGCATAGAAGTTTGACATCGCATTACTATTTCAAGCAACCGCTCTCGTGCGGTTGTTTGTTTTTTTGCTTACTTGTTCTT
>JAFQEE010000042.1 GCA_017399175.1 Clostridia bacterium
GCTCCCTCTGACGAGGGAGCTGTCTGCGAAGCAGACTGAGGGAGAGATTTAGTGTGCAGAAAAACTATCTCTCCCTCCGTCAAAATCAAAGATTTTGCCACCTCCCTCGTCAGAGGGAGGCGTTATAATCGCGTCGCAGACCCTTAATTCCGAATTACGAATTACGCATTACGAATTATCCTTACAAACTCCAATTTTCTTCGCATTTTGCACTTAAAAATTCAATTCCCACCAAAATTATATGAATTAACTATTGAATTCCTACTGATTTTGTAGTATATTATTTCAGTAATAAAAAACAATACTCCAAAAGGGTGCAAAAAATATGAAAATTTCAACAAAAGGCAGATATGCACTTCGTCTTATGACCGATTTGGCAATTCATAAGGATGACGGATATATCTCAATAAAAACTGTTTCCCAAAGACAGAATATAAGTGAAAAATATCTTGAACAGATTATTAAAATGCTTGCAAAAGAAAACCTTGTTGAAAGTATCCGTGGTGCTCAAGGTGGTTATCGTCTGACACGAGAGCCGATTGAATATACAGTAGGTGAAATTCTTCGTGTGACAGAGGGTAGCCTTGCTCCTGTTGCTTGCCTTGCAACTGATGAAAACACTTGTGAAAACTGTATGGACTGTGTAACACTTGAAATATGGCAATGTGTCCTTGATGCAGTCAATAAAGTTGTAGATTCAATTACTTTACAATACTTGGTTGATAAGCAGAAAGAAAAAGGTAATTGCGGATGTTGTTAAAATACGAATTACAAGAAACTGCGCGATATATGGGCTATAAACACGGAGCAGAGCCAAGTGAAGAAATCTGTGAGTTAGTTGATGAAGCCTATATAGAACTCTGCAAAGTAATCCAACCAAAATACATTTATAAAGAATACGATTTCACAAGGACAGAAGATGGAATAATGGTTGACGGTATTGAGTTTAAGAGCAAAAAATTGCTTACTCATATTCGCAAATCCACTTCAATAATTCTTTTTGGTGCTACATTAGGGCAGGGCGCAGATGCACTTATCCGAAAATATTCCGTAACAGATATTGCTATGACAGCAGTAGCACAAGCTGTTGCAGGGTCAATGGTTGAAAATCTTTGCGATATTGCGTGTGATGAAATGAAAAAGGAAATCAAAGGTGAACACAGACCTCGTTTTAGTCCGGGATACGGTGATTTTCACATATCTGCACAGGAAGATTTTTTCAGGCTTCTGCCAATGAATAAGCAACTTGGAATATCACTTTCAGATGGATTTATGATGACTCCAACAAAAACAGTTACAGCCTTCATTGGCGTAATAAAGGAGTAAATGCTATGAAATTTAAAGAAAAATTTGGAAAAGAAATACTGTTTTTTGACGGCGCAATGGGTACAATGCTCCAGAAAAATGGTTTAAAAACAGGTGAATTGCCTGAAAATATGAATATTACCCATCCTGATGTGCTACTTAAAATTCATAAGGAGTACCTTGATGCAGGATGTAATGTTATAACAACAAATACATTTGGTGCTAATTCTCTCAAATTCAACAATGTAAAAGAAATTATTACATCAGCAGTATCTCTTGCGAAAAAATCTGCAGAAGAATATGACAGAGATACCTTTGTAGCACTTGATGTAGGTCCTATCGGCAGACTTTTAGAACCTTGCGGTGATTTGCCATTTGAACAGGCTTATGAACTTTTTAAAGAACAAGTTATAGCAGGCGAAAATGCAGGTGCAGACCTTGTTTTAATCGAAACAATGGGTGATTTATATGAAATCAAAGCAGCAGTTTTAGCAGCTAAAGAAAATACAAATCTTCCTGTCCTTGTGTCAATGATTTTTGACGAAAAGGGAATACTTTTAACGGGTGCAGACATTAAAACTGCAGTTGTAACTCTTGAAGGTTTAGGTGTTGACGGTATCGGTATGAACTGTGGTCTTGGGCCTGACCAGATGCTTGAACTTTTAAAAGAAATGAAAGAGTATTCAAGCACACCAATTTTCATTCAGCCAAATGCAGGTCTTCCTATCAGCGTAAACGGTAAAACAACATACAATGTTACTCCTGAAGAATTTGCTGAAAAACAACTGGAAATTCTCAAAAACGGTGCTTGTGCTTTAGGTGGTTGTTGTGGTACAACTCCCGAGCATATAAAAGCAATGATTGACCTTTGTAAAAATGAAAAAATAATTGAAAATGCAAAGAAAAGCTATACAGCAGTTTCTTCATATTCAAAAACTGTAATCTTCAATGAAAAGCCTGTAATCATCGGTGAAAGAATCAATCCAACAGGCAAAAAGCTTCTTAAAGAAGCACTTCGCAACAACGATATGGACTATATTTATCGTGAAGGTGTTACACAGACTGATTCAGGAGCAGATATTCTTGATGTTAATGTGGGACTACCTGAAATTGACGAGCCAACAATGATGGTGAATGCAGTTAAAGGACTCCAGAGTATTCTCGATACACCATTACAGATTGATACATCTGATACAGTTGCTATGGAAAAAGCACTTCGCATTTATAACGGTAAACCAATGATTAACTCAGTTAATGGTAAGGAAGAATCAATGAATTCTGTCTTCCCACTTGTTAAGAAATACGGTGGTGTGGTTGTCTGCCTTACTCTTGATGAAAACGGTATTCCCGAAACTGTTGAAGGCAGACTTGCTATTGCAGAAAAAATCATTAACAAAGCAAACGATTTTGGAATAGAAAAGAAAGACCTTGTGTTTGACCCGCTTTGTATGACTGTCAGCACAAATAAGGATAATGCAAAAATTACTCTTGAATGTGTCCGTAGACTTAAAAAAGATTTAGGTGTTCATACAGTTTTAGGTGTTTCCAATGTGTCCTTTGGACTTCCTAATCGTGAACTTCTCAATTCATCATTTTTTACTCTTGCTATGCAAAATGGCTTGAGTTCAGGAATTATAAATCCAAAAAGTGAAATGATGATGAATGCATATTATTCATACTGTGCTTTAATGGGATACGATAACAATTTTGAAAACTACATCGGGAATGTAACTGAAACAAAAAATGAAGTAAAAACTGACAATGTTGACCTTAAAACAGCGGTTATAAAAGGACTGAAAGAACGGGCGAAACAAGAAACCGAAAAAGAACTTCAGTCAAAAACACCGCTTGAAATTATCGACGGGATTTTAATTCCTGCGCTTGATATTGTTGGTAAGGATTTTGAAAACAATAATGTCTTTTTACCGGGACTTTTAATGAGTGCTGAAACTGCAGGTGTAAGTTTTGAAATCATTAAAAAACACCTTGTTAAAAATGGTACTGAAACTGCAAAAAAAGGTAAAATAGTAATCGCAACTGTCAAAGGTGATATTCACGATATAGGTAAAAACATTGTGAAAGTTCTTCTTGAAAATTATGGTTATGATGTGATTGATTTGGGCAAGGATGTCACACCACAAGCAATAGTTGACGCAGTGAAAACTCATAATGTGAAACTCGTAGGTCTTTCAGCACTTATGACAACCACAGTACCAAGTATGGCTGAAACAATAAAACTCATAAAAGAGCAGACAACTGATGTTTCTGTTATGGTCGGTGGTGCAGTACTTACAGAGGAATATGCTGAAATGATAGGTGCAGACTATTATGGTAAAGACGCAATGTCATCTGTAAGAATTGCTGAAAAATTCTTCCTTAATTAGTGCTATTTGTACAATGTTATAATTGACAAAATTTTACAGTAGTAGTATCATATTAATGAATTCATAGTAATTTACTGTGAAATAAGAAATCAGTTTAATTTTATCGAAAAGAGATGTATATATGAAAGTTTATGCAGATAATGCTGCAACAACAAAAATTTCAAAAGTAGCCCTCGATGCAATGATGCCTTGCTTTCAGGAGTTTTATGGCAATCCGTCAAGTCTTCATTCAGTAGGTCAAGATGCTTTTCATAAGGTAAGAGATGCAAGAAATATAGTTGCCGAGTGTATCAATGCTGACCCTAATGATGTGTATTTTTCATCAGGCGGTAGTGAAAGCGACAACTGGGCAATCAAGGGTGCAGCATACTTAATGGCTAAAAAGGGTAAAAAGCATATTATCAGTTCAAAATTTGAACATCATGCTGTTCTTCATACACTTAATGCTTTGGAAAAAGATGGTTTTGAAATCACTTTACTTGATGTTTATGAAAATGGTCTTGTAAAAGTAGAAGATGTAAAAAATGCAATTCGTGAAGATACAGCACTTGTGACAATTATGTATGCTAACAACGAAATCGGAACAGTTCAGCCTATCCGTGAAATCGGTGCAGTATGCCGTGAAAAAGGAGTTTTGTTCCACACAGATGCTGTTCAGGCTGTTGGTCATATTCCTGTTGATGTAAAGGCTGACAACATCGATATGTTGTCACTTTCAGGTCACAAGTTCCACGGACCAAAGGGTGTAGGTGCTTTGTACTGCAAAAAGGGTATAAGACTTCCAAACCTTATTGAAGGCGGTGCACAGGAAAGAAACCGTCGTGCAGGTACAGAAAATGTTCCTGCAATCGTTGGTATGGCGGCAGCACTCAAGGATGCCTGTGACAATATGGAAGAAAATACAAAGAAACTCATTTCTATGAGAGAACAGCTTATAGACGGTATTCTCAAGGTTGAACGCAGTCGCATAAACGGTGACCGTGAACACAGATTACCGGGTAATGTAAGTGTTTGTTTTGAAGGTGTTGAAGGTGAATCACTTCTTCTTTACCTTGATTTAATGGGAATAAGTGCTTCATCAGGTTCAGCTTGTACATCAGGCTCACTTGACCCAAGCCATGTTTTACTCTCAATCGGTCTTCCTCACGAAGTTGCTCACGGTTCACTTCGTTTGAGCCTTTGTGAAGAAAATACACCTGAAGAAATGGAATATATAATTGAGCAAATCCCACCAATTATCAACAGACTTCGTGATATGTCACCGTTGTGGGAAAAGATAGTAAAGGAAGGTAACAACTAATGGAATATTCAGAAAAAGTAATGGAACATTTTGTCAATCCTCATAATGTAGGTAAACTTGATGATGCTGACGGTATCGGAGAAGTTGGTAACGCAAAATGTGGCGATATTATGAAAATGTATCTCAAAATTGAGAATGAAATTATCACAGATGTAAAGTTCAATACTTACGGTTGCGCATCTGCAATCGCAACAAGCTCAATCGCAACTGATATGATTAAAGGTCAGCCATTGAGTGAAGCACTTAAACTTACAAACAAAGCAGTTGTTGAGGCACTTGATGGTCTTCCTGCAGTAAAAATTCATTGTTCAGTTCTTGCTGAACAGGCAATCAAAGCAGCCGTTAAGGATTATTACGACAAAAACGGTATAGAATATGATGCAGAGATGTTTAAGTTTGAGGAACATCATCATTAAAATTGTTTCTTTTTCCGCAATACTGCGTGGATTCGGCTCGCAGTATACCTGATACAGCTTCGCCTCAACCACATTGTCTTGCGAAAAAATAAATCAATTTACAATTTGTAGGGGTCGGCGTCCTCGACGACCCGTTAATGTAATCTTTATAAAGGAAGATTAAAATGACAGTTAGAGAAATGCAGGATAAAATCCTACAACTAAAAAAAGAAAAAGACATTTGCATATTGGCACACAGTTATGTTGCTCGTGAAATCATAGAAATTGCTGATTTCACAGGGGATAGTTTTCAGTTAAGTGTTTTGGCAGAAAAAGCACCGCAGAAAACAGTTATTATGTGTGGTGTTCGCTTTATGGCAGAAACTGTTAAAATTCTCTCGCCGGAAAAAACAGTAATTCTTGCATCTCCAATTGCCGGTTGTCCAATGGCTGAGCAGATGGATAAAGAACTTATTTCGCAAGTGAAAAAACAATATCCGGACTATACTGTTGTTGCCTATATTAACACAACTTCAGACCTTAAAACTGTTTGTGATGTGTGTGTAACTTCATCATCAGCAGTTAAAATCGTAAAGAAAATTGATAACGATAAAATTCTCTTTATTCCGGATTGTAACCTTGGTGCATATGTGGCAGAACAGGTTCCCGAAAAGGAATTCAAACTTTTACAGGGTGGATGTCCTGTTCATGCAAGAATGAACAAAAAAGATGTTATAGAGGCAAAAAAACTTCATCCTGACGCACTTTTCCTTGTTCATCCAGAGTGCAGACCTGAAGTTGTAGAAGAAGCTGATTATATCGGCTCAACATCAGGTATTGTGGAGTTTGCAAAGAAGAGTGATGCAAAGGAATTCATTATCGGTACAGAAATCAGTATTGCTGAATCTTTACAGTATGAGTGTCCTGATAAAAAATTCTATCCTCTTTCAAAAGAACTTATCTGTCCTAATATGAAATCAACCACTCTTATTGACCTTTATAATGCTGTCAACGGTGACGGTGGCGAAGAAATTATTATGGACGAACAAACCATCAAAGATGCTAAAAAGTGCATTGATAAAATGCTTGAACTTGGGTGACAATATGAAAGCAGTTATTGCTATGAGTGGCGGAGTTGACAGCTCCGTCGCTGCTTTACTTATGAAAAATGAAGGTTATACCTGTGTCGGTGCTACAATGCAGCTCTATTCCGAAGGGGATTGCAGTGATGCAAAAGCAGTTGCCGATAAACTCGGTATGCCTTTTTATATTTTCCCATTAAAAGAAGAATTCAAAGCACAGGTAATTGACAAGTTCATTGAATTTTATGAACAGGGTAAAACACCTAATCCATGTGTTGAGTGTAATCGTACATTAAAATTCGGTGCTATGATGGATAAAATGCACGAATTGGATGCTGATTTTGTTGTAACAGGTCATTATGCAAGAGTAGTCTTTGAAAACGGTGAATACAAGCTTAAAAAAGCAGTTGACGAAAGCAAAGACCAGAGTTATTTCCTCTATATGCTCACACAAGAGCAACTCAAACATATAAAATTTCCGTTAGGTGAATACACAAAACCTGAAATCCGTGAAATCGCAGAAGAAAATGACCTTATAACTGCACGAAAAAAGGATAGTCAGGATATCTGTTTTGTCCCTGATGGTGACTATGTAAACTTTATAAAATCATATAATAATAAGGACTATCCCAAAGGACAGTTTGTTCACAAAACAGGCTTTTCGTTCGGTGAACATAAAGGCATTGTGAACTACACTATAGGTCAGCGAAAAGGACTTGGAATTGCATATAAAAATCCTCTTTATGTACTTAACATTGACCCTGAAACAAACAACGTTATTTTAGGGGATAATGAAGACTTGTTTACTGACGAAGTATGTGCTAAAAATGTAAACATAATCAGCGGAAAACCGATTACAGAGCCAATCCGTGTACTTGCCCGTGTACGTTACAGACATAAGGAACAACCGGCAACGGCTTGGCAAACCGAAGACGGAGTTTTACATGTTAAATTTGACGAACCACAACGCGCAATTACTAAAGGACAGTCACTCGTAATCTTTGACGGTGACACAGTCCTCGGCGGCGGAGAGATAATCTAATTCAAAATTGAATATGATGGTAGGGCGGGGTCTTGACCCCGCCGTTCATGTTTTTTTACCGAATATATTCGTAAAATAACCGAACACTTTGAATATGTTGCAAACCGAAAAACAGAATGATATCATACAATTGCAAGGAGGAATTTCATGAAACTTCAAATTGTAATAGAGAAAAATCGTGACGAAGAAATACTTATATATGCCCACGAAAAAACGCCGTTAATATGTGAAATCGAAGAACTTGTCAATAATAACTTTATTGATTTAAAAGGCTATACAGAAAACGAAACAGTAAAACTCAATCTTAATGATGTTTATTGTTTTGTCACAGAAGACAACAAGGTGTATGCATTGACTGAAAAGGGCAAATACAGGCTGAAATTAAGACTTTATCAGTTAGAAGAAAATCTTAATAATAACTTTGTAAAAATCAATCAGTCCTGCATAGCAAATATCAAAAAGATTGATAGATTTAAGGCAACTGTTGGTGGTTCATTAACTGTGATTTTTAAAAATGGATATGTGGATTTTGTGTCACGAAGAAATCTCAAAAAAGTAAAAGAAAGGTTAGGTTTGTAATTATGAATAAATATGTAAAGGAATTTATTCATCGAGGACTCATATTCAGTGGTTTCGGACCAATAATTTTAGGAATTATATATTTTGTACTTTCAAAAACTGTTGATGGATTCACATTAAGTGGCGTAGAAGTGATGACAGGTATTGTTTCAACTTATTTGTTGGCATTTGTTCACGCAGGTGCAAGCGTGTTTAATCAGATTGAGCATTGGTCAATTATGAAATCTCTGCTTTGTCATCTCTCAACACTCTATATTGCATATTCTCTTTGTTATGTGGCAAATACATGGATTCCTTTTGAACCAAAAGTGCTTTTGATTTTCACAATAATCTTTATGGTGGTCTATTTTGTAGTGTGGGGTATTGTGTATTTCACAATCAAAGCCACAAGCAAAAACTTTAACGCGAAACTTAAATAATAACTTATTGTATGGCGGGGTCTTGACCCCGCCATACCGTGACACCAATGGGTGTTCATTTATCGCTGATAAACTCCGATTCATCGAAATGCTAGTCATTCTGAGCGTAGCGAAGAATCTCAAAAAACAAAACAAAACTTAATATTGAATATTCTCATAAATTATGGTAAACTTATAATTGCCAAACCAATTGAATATAAAAATGAGGGCGATTTCTATTTTTTTATAGGGATATTTTACTCTTTTTTGCATAATCACATAATGTGAATTTGATAAAAATGCAGATTCTGACAATGTGATTGTGCTTAATTGCCCTTTATATTGAATTGGTTTGGCGACTATCGGAGTTTGCGTTTTTTGTGCGGCTGCTTCGGTGGTCGCACTTTTTGTTTTTATGCATTGTGTAATAAAGATTTAACTGTATGCTGATAGAGTATAGAATTTTTTTGTTCCCAATGATAAAATTCGATAAAAAAGTGTTAAAAATACAGAATATGGGGAGATAAATATGAGTGACCAATTTATGAACATCAACAAAACAAAATATCGTTATTTTATGGATTGTTTTGATTTGTCAGTGAAAAGAACAGCTATAAAATACACAATTCCTGTCGATAAAGCACCGCCGTCACCTGAAGGTTTTTATAACAGAGATTATCCTGTTGTTGACATTTCAAATAAAAAGTTTGTAGATATGATTGAAAAAACTGCAAAAGCATTGGTTGCACTAGGTGTGAAAAAGGGCGACTATGTTGTTATGTGTTCTTCAAATGTTCCTGAAATGCTTTATATGGATTATGCATTAAATAAAATCGGTGCTATACCAAACTATGTTTATCCCAACATAACCGTTGAAGAAATGAGATTTTATTTAAGTGAAATCGAGACACATTACATATATATTCTTGATGAACCCGATATAAGAAATATGGTGCTTGAAAGTATTGAGGGCTTTGACATAAAAGCAGTTATTGCATCAGGTGTATTGGAATCGTTTCCTTTGCTTTTTAAAAAGATTGCGGAACTAAAGAATGGAAAACCAAAACTCCGTCAATCTGATTTTATTATAAATTGGTCTGATTTTATTAAAGGTGGTAAAACCATTAAGGAAGTTAAAGAAAATCCTTATGTGGAAAATGACACTTGTTCAATCGTTCACAGTAGCGGTACATCAAAAATTCCAAAAGCCATTATGGAAACGAATGAAAATGTAAATGCTATATCAAGGATTTACGATATAGTAGATTTCAAATATATCCCCAATAATGTTGCAGTACAAACTATTCCACATTTTGTTGAATATGGCAAAACTACAAATCATACTTATCTTTGTCATAATGTCGTTATAGTTTTGATACCTGAAATGAATCCAAAAAATTTTTATGATTTAATCAAGAATTTCAAACCACACTACAGTTATTCTACACCTTCGCACATTCGGGAATTAGTTAAGAGACCAGTTGATATGAGTAATTCTATTTTAATCGTTGTTGGTGGTGATGCCTTTGATGATATAGAATTAAAGGCATATGATTATATGAAAGAAAACAATTCTAATGCACTTATTTATCAGGGTTACGGTTCATCGGAAATGAGTGCTGTAACAATGTTTAATTTGCCTAATACCCACAAGGTTGGTTCTTTAGGCAAACCTGCAGGTGATGTAAAAGCTAAAATTGTTGATGTAGGAACATTTGATGAAATAACTACTCCAAATACAGTTGGTGAGTTGTGTCTTACAGGTCCTGGTGTAACAAAAGGTTATGCAGGAAACAGTATTGAAGAAACTGCAGAAGTATTTAAAAAACATCCTGACGGAAAAGTATGGGTGCATATGGGTGACCTTGCATATTTTGATGAGGATGGATTCTACTTCTATGAGGGAAGAATTAAAAATGTCATTGCAAGAAAATCCTTTAAGTTCTCACCTAAAGAAATTGAAGATGTTGTTCTTGAACACTCAAATGTTTTACAATGTATTGTTGTTGGTAAGTTTGATAAAGAAGAGGGACAAGTTCCAAGTGCTCACATAGTTTTAAAAGATAGTACCACGACAAAAAAAACACTTGATGAAATTATTACTCTTGTAAATGAAAATGTTCAGGAGTTCCATAGACCTACAGTTTATAAGGTTAAATCTGAAATAATAAGAACACGAAACAATAAAATCAATATTAACGGACTTAAATTAGAAGACCTTGCAACTGTTCATAATGGTATATTTGATGCAGAGGTAACTATGTCTGTTGATGAAAGCTATGATTTAAATATGAAGCTTTATACAAACAGCGAAAATGTCAATAAGGAAGAAATAATTAAATTTATTGAAACGGTCGGTAAAAATGAGAAAATACTTAGCGGAAAAATCAAATATATTTTTGTTAAGGATGAAAGTTTAGGTTATATCAAATATGTTGATTAAAATTGATTTGCATTAAAAATTTCAATATTACTTTTTCGGGGACGATACCTACATCGTCCCTTTTTCATAGTTTGCTGAAAAAGTGAGCCGATTTTATTATCACTAAATTTCTTTTACCCCTTGCAAAATCTATCGTATAAGTATAAAATATAATGTATATTTCCTCCCTTGTGAAAGGGCGGAGGGATTCATTCCCTTATTTTTAGGAGGACTCATTATGAATTTAAGAAGTGAAAATGTATTAAGAGGTGTTGAAAGAGCACCTAACAGAAGCCTTTTCTACGCAATGGGCTATACTAAAGAAGAACTCGAAAGACCAATGATTGCTGTTGTGTCTGCACACAGCGAAATCGTTCCCGGTCACATTCATCTTGATAAAATTACAGAGGCTGTAAAAGCAGGTATCCGTATGGCAGGCGGTACTCCTGTTATGGTTCCTGCAATCGGCGTTTGTGACGGTATCGCAATGGGACACATTGGTATGAAATATTCACTTGCATCTCGTGAACTTATTGCTGACAGCGTTGAAACAATGATTATGGCTCACGGATTTGACGGTGCAGTTCTTGTTCCTAACTGTGACAAGATTGTTCCCGGTATGATTATGGCTGCAGTTCGTCTTAATATCCCTGCAGTTGTATGTTCAGGCGGACCTATGATGTCAGGTCTTATTGACGGTGTTGAAACATCTCTTTCAAAAATGTTTGAAGCAGTTGGTGCTAAAAAAGCAGGTATTATTGATGACTGCAAACTTTGTGAATTTGAAGAAAATGTTTGTCCCGGTTGTGGTTCTTGTTCAGGTATGTACACAGCGAACTCAATGAACTGTCTTGCAGAAGCAGTTGGTATTGCACTTCCCGGTAACGGTACAATTCCTGCAGTACATAGCGGTCGTATTCAGCTTGCAAAACACGCAGGTATGGCAATTATGAACCTTGTTGAAAAAGATATCAAGGCTCGTGATATCATCAACGAAAAATCAATCCGCAATGCTCTTGCTTGTGATATGGCTCTTGGTTGTTCATCAAACAGCGTTCTTCATCTTCTTGCTATTGCTAACGAAGCAGAAATTCCAGTTGACCTTGAGATGTTCAACGAAATCAGTGCAAAGGTTCCTAATCTTTGCCACCTTGCTCCTGCAGGCGGAACTCATATGCACGACCTTAACAATGCAGGTGGTATTCCTGCTGTTCAGGCTGAACTTGCAAAGAAAGAACTTCTTGATTTGTCACTTATTACTGCAACAGGTAAAACAGTTGGTGAAAACATTGAGGGTGCATATATTAAGAATACAGATGCAATTCGTCCTATTGATAACCCATATAGCGAAACAGGTGGTATCGCAATTCTTTGGGGTAATATCGCAAAAGACGGTTGTGTAGTAAAGAGAAGTGCTGTTGCACCTGAAATGCTTGTTCATTCAGGTCCTGCAAGAGTGTTTAACTCTGAAGACGAGGCTATTGATGCTATTTACAACGGCAAAATTACTCACGGTGATGTTGTTGTTATTTGTTACGAAGGCCCTGTTGGTGGTCCCGGTATGAGGGAAATGCTCAATCCTACATCAGCACTTGCAGGTATGAAGCTTGACAAGACTGTTGCTCTTATTACTGACGGTCGTTTTAGCGGTGCATCTCGTGGTGCATCTATCGGTCATGTTTCACCTGAGGCTGCTGCAGGCGGTGAAATCGGTCTTATCTACGAAGGCGATATTATTGAAATTGATATCCCTGCAAGTAAAATTAATGTTAAGGTTTCTGACGAAGAGCTTGAATGTAGAAGAAAGACTTATGTTAAACCTGAACCAAATATTAAATCAGGTTGGCTTGCTCGATATTCAACACTTGTATCATCTGCAAAAGACGGTGCAGTTATGAAAAAGGTATTTTAAGGATGTGAACCTATGCCAAAGGTTGTAAGAATCAAATCTCAACTTAAACAAGAGAAAAACAAGTCCTTTTTAAGAGTTGTTGTGTCACTTTTCCTTGCATTAGCATTCGCAGGATTAGGACTTGGAATACTCTTTGCCATTCTTCTTAAAAAGTCAACATTACACATTTCAATTCCTGTCATACTTATTGTGTTGGCTTTTGTTGGATTTATTGCGTTCGTTGTATTCAAAAAGAAATATGATATTTTACAATCAGGTGTTCGTGGTGAAGAAACTACACTTAAAATTTTACGAAAACTGCCAAAGGAATTCACTGTGCTTACTAATCCTGTAATTCTCAATCGCGGAGTTACAATGGAACTTGATTTTGTTGTTATCTGCAAAAACGGTGTTTTCATTATTGAAAGTAAAAATAATCGTGGTATCGTTTCGGGTAAAACATCAAAAACCTATTGGAAACAGATTAAGCACGGCAAAAATAACAAGGTTTATGAAAAGGAAGTTTCAAACCCTGCTAAACAATCTTTCCGTCAGAAACGAAGACTTGAAGAACTGTTCTGGGATTTGAAAATTACAGCAAGTATTTATCCTGTCTTGTACTTTGTTGATAGTCGAACAGAACTTAAAATTCAGGATGATGCAAATCTTAATGTTGCAATCATCAACAATGAAGAGTCTTTACTTGATTTTATCCAAAATACCAAAGGCAGAGAAAAAGTAAGTTCAGAGGAACTTGCAAAAATCATTCGTCAATTCAAAAGATAACATATTGTCCATAATATCAGCATAGATTTAAGTGGTGATATTATGGACAATGATTTTTATGAAAGAAGTTCAACAAGAAATAAAAAAAGAGAGCAAAAAAAGCAGAATGTAATGACAAAAGTAATTGTTGTTCAGCTTGTTTTATCTCTTGTGGTGTCAGGGATTATGTTTGCAGTTTGTAAAACTGACAGTAATCTTTCAAAGAACATTAAATCGTTTTATACTGAAATTTCAAAAACTGATATTGCAGTTTCAACAATTTTAGGAGTATTTAAAAATGTAGCCAAGCAAACCTTTGCACCGACTATTATAGAAGAAACTGCATCAGGAGAAACAACAGAAGATTCAGGGGAAAAGGCAGACTTTTCTCCTGTTTTTTTAACAGTTAATATTGCTAAACCTATTGAGAAAGGTTATATTTCATCGCATTTCGGATATCGCGTAAGTCCAATTACTAAAGAATACTCATTACACAAGGGGATTGATATTCCTGCAAATGCAAACTCAAAAATATATGCTGTCTATGATGGTGTTGTAGAAAAAGCAGAATATAACAGCATAAACGGAAACTACATTATAATTAAACACAGTGACTCATTAAAAACAACATACAATCATTGTAATAAACTGCTCGTACAAAAAGGTGATAAAGTGAAAAAAGGGGAGTGCATAGCACTTGTTGGTGAAACAGGTTACGCAACGGGAAATCATTTGCATTTTGAATTGATTATCAATGATAAATATGTAAATCCTACGTGGGTGCTTGATTATGGTGTTTAATATAAAGGGGATTAAGGTTGAAATTACCTTTCCGTTTGTAGCATTTGTTTCGTTCGTAATTTTACTTGATGCACCGTCAAATGTGCTTATAACTGTTTTGTCATCAATGCTTCACGAAACAGGTCATCTGTTTACAATGATTTCATTGGGTAATAAACCCGAAAAAGTAAGATTTGAATTGACTGGTATAAATATTATAAGAAATCAGGAAATAGCCATAAGCACTAAAAATGAAATATTGATTTCTCTTGGTGGCCCTTTAATAAATGCTATAATGACCGCTGTTTGTTGTATCGCCTTACCATTTTATAATAACGAAAAAGTGCTTATATTTGCTTGTATCAATCTTATTTTGATGACATTTAATCTTTTACCTATAAAAAAACTTGATGGAGGAAGAATACTCTATTTTCTTTTATCAATGAAGTTTGACTTTATGTTTTCTTCAAAGGTATTAAAAGTTACATCCTTGTGTTTTATTTCAATTATATTTGTTTGGGGAATATACATTTTCGTTGTCAGCAGTTATAACTTTTCCTTGATTATAATTGCAGTATTTCTCTTTATTTCATACTTTAACGATAATGAATATTGAAATAAATTTTATTTTATAGTACAATAAATTGAATAACTATATGTGAGGTCTATTATGGTAAAAAAAGAAGTTGAAAAACTGTTAAAAAAAGTTCAAAAACCTGCAAGATACACAGGTGGAGAACTTAATAGTGTGGTTAAAAATAAAGATGATGTAAAACTTAGATATGCTTTCTGTTTCCCTGACAGCTATGAAATCGGTATGTCACATCTTGGTATGAAGATTCTTTACAGCGTTGTAAATGAGCGTAAGGATGCTTGGTGCGAACGCGTTTTTGCACCTTGGGAAGATATGGAAAAATTTATGCGTGAAAACGATGTTAAGCTTTATGCTCTTGAAAGTGGCGACAGTCTTGATGAGTTTGATTTAATCGGTTTTTCATTACAATACGAATTATGTTACTCTAATGTACTTAATATGCTTGATTTAGGTGGTTTGCCTGTACTTAAAAAGGACAGAACAAGCCTTACTCCTATCGTTATTGCAGGTGGACCTTGTGCGTGTAATGCAGAACCAATGGTTGATTTTGTTGATATCTTCTTACCTGGTGAAGGTGAAGAGGTTACAAATGACATTATTGATTTGCTTATTAAACATAAGGAGTTAGGCTCAACAAAACTTGAGTTTTTAAAAGAAGCAGCACAGATTCAAGGTGTTTATGTTCCTGAATTTTATGATGTCAAGTACAACGAAGACGGAACTATAAAATCAATAGAAAATACAGAAAATGCTCCCCAAAAAGTAACAAAAAGAATTGTATCGGACCTTGATAAAGCACATTATCCAAAGAATTTTGTTGTACCATTTATTGATGTTGTTCAGGACAGAACGGTGGGTGAAGTGTTCCGTGGTTGTACTCGTGGTTGCCGTTTTTGTCAGGCTTGTTATATCACAAGACCAATTCGTGAAAAATCACCTGAAACTATTAATGAACAATGTCGCAGTATAAGTAGTGCAACAGGTTATGACGGAATTTCACTATGTTCACTTTCAACAAGTGATTACACTAAAATTGAGCAACTTATTCCAATGCTTTTTGATTGGGCCTTGAAAGAAAACATCAATGTTTCATTACCGTCTTTAAGAGTGGATAATTTTTCTGACGAGCTTATGGAAGAACTTAAAAAAGTCCGTCGCAGTGGTCTCACATTTGCTCCTGAAGCAGGTACACAACGACTTCGTGACGCAATCAATAAAAATGTTACGGAAGAAGAAGTTCTTCGTACAGCTTTAAAAGCCTTCGACGGTGGTTGGACAAGCGTTAAACTTTACTTTATGATGGGACTTCCCACAGAAACTCTTGATGATATAAAAGGAATTGCCGACCTTGCTCAAAAGGTTGTTGATACATTCTATCGCAATCCAAACAGAGAAAAGGGCAAGGGTGTTCAGGTAAGTGTCAGTTGTGCGTCCTTTGTTCCAAAGCCGTTTACACCATTCCAATGGGAGCCACAGGACACTCCTGAAAGCTTAAATGAAAAACAAAAGCATCTTCTCAGTAGTACAACAAGCCGTAAAATTACAATCAGTTATCATCAATCTGAAACATCAGTTCTTGAAGGTGTATTTGCTCGCGGTGACCGTCGTCTTGGTGAAGTAATTTACAAAGCGTGGCAAAAGGGTTGTAAGTTTGATGCGTGGGATGAATTCTTTGATTTTTCAAAGTGGACAGAAGCATTTAATGAATGTGGACTTACAACGGATTTTTACGCTAATCGTCGTCGTGAATATGATGAGATTCTTCCTTGGGATGTTATGGATTACGGTATCCGTAAGGAATTCCTTATTGAAGAAAACAAAAAAGCACATATGAGTGTGACAACTCCGCAATGCAGAATCAAATGTGCTGCTTGTGGTGCTAATAAGTTGAACGGAGGTAAATGTGATGCCAGAAGTTAAAAAATGGGCAATTGATGTGCGAATGTCCTTCGAAAAAACAGGAATGGCAAAGTTTATCTCTCATCTTGATACAGTTCGCTGTATTACAAGAGCAATGAAAAGAGCGAATGTTCCGATATGGTTTACAGAAGGGTTTAATCCTCATGCTTTTCTTACATTTGCAATGCCACTTTCATTAGGGTTTGAAAGCCTTTGTGAAACAGTTGACTTCCGTCTTATGGAAGAGGTTGATTTGAATGAACTTGCAAAGAAAATCAACGATGCTTTACCCGTTGATATAACAGTTAAAGAAATTTATGTATATGAAACTTCTCCTAATTATATCCGTTGGGCTGAATATAAAATTATATTCAACAATCCTGACAGTTTGTTACTTGACAAGGCTCATTCAGTTCTTTCTGCCGATGAAATAATAGTGCTAAAAAAAGCAAAACAAGGCAGAAAAAAGGTGGATAAAGAAGTTAATATTAAAGAACACATTAAATCATTTGAACTTAATGAAGAAGATGGTAAGCTTATTCTTCAAACAGTTCTTTCTTCAGGTACAAGTATCAATATCAATCCTATGCTTTTAATTGGTGCGTTAGTTAAAGATACTGCAACCGATGAGCAGGATGTGGATATAATAAAAGTTCAATCCTATACAGAGGATATGAAAGTATTCAGATAATATGGCAACTTTATTGGTAATTATTATTTTTGTTACATATATAGGTCTTGGTATTCCCGATTCTCTTTTCGGGACTGCGTGGCCTGCTATATACACCGAAATGGATTTGCCCATTTCATATTCGAATTTTGTAACAGGACTTATGTATTTAGGCACAATTATATCAAGCCTATTGAGTGCAAGATTGACTAAAAAACTTGGAACACCTCTTGTTGTCGCGATAAGTACAGCACTTACTGCGGTTGCAATTTTTGGTTTTTCCTGTTCACACAATATAATTATGCTTTGTCTGTTTTCAATTCCTTTAGGACTTGGTGCAGGTGCTATTGACAATGTACTTAACAGTTATGTGGCACTGAATTACAAAGCAACTCATGTGAACTTCTTGCATTGTTCTTATGGTGTTGGTGTAACACTTAGTCCGTTTTTAATGTCATTTGCTTTGAAAAACAGCAACGATTGGCAGGGTGGATACAGAACAATGTTCTTGTTTCAACTTGCTCTTACATTAATGTGCTTTTTATCAATTCCTGTTTGGAAAAAGGTAAAGGAACAAAAAGCAGAGGAAGAAGAAACAAAAGTAGTATCCATTTCCCATTTATTAAAAATCCCCATCGCAAGAAGTAGCCTTGTTATTTATTTTGGTTCATGTGCAATAGAATCCGTTTGTCTTGCGTGGGGGAGTACATTTCTTGTAAACTCAAAAGGACTTACTCCTGATAAAGCTGCACAGATGATAACATTCTATTTTCTTGGAATGACAATCGGCAGACTTTTGTCAGGTATAATTGTAAACAAGATTAAACCAAAAACTATAATTGTTGTTGGAGAATTGATAGTATTTATTGCAATTATAATGACATTTAGTAAAAATTATCTTATTGCAAGTGCAGGACTTTTCCTTATCGGTCTCGGCAACGGACCTGTTTTCCCGAATATGACACATTTAACACCTGTTCATATGGGCAGAGATATTTCTCAATCGTTTATAGGCCTTCAGGGTGCAATATCATATTGCAGTATTCTTCTTTCGCCAATTACTTTCGGTATTCTTGCAGAAAGATTTACCACCGATATTTTCAGCATATTCCAGATAATTGCATTTGTAATAACGGCAATATCTACTTTTGTTATGTTAAAACAATCAAAACAAACTCAACCAACGGTTGAAAAATGAAAAATCAACTTTTGTTACATTTACTTTTTGAGATTTTACACATACAATGCAGTTGAAACCGGTTCAAAAATTTCAAAGGAGAGATTTTTATGGAAAAAACAATTGGTAAGAAACTTCACGAATTAAGAAAACAGTCAGGTTTTACTCAGGACTATGTTGCAGAAAAGTTAGGTGTGTCTGCACAAGCTGTGTCAAAGTGGGAAAATGATATTGCTTGTCCCGATATTATGACTTTACCTAATATTGCAGAACTTTACGGAATTACTGTTGATGAACTATTCAAAAATGATGATATTCAATCAAATGTGAAATATGAAAAGACAGAAAAAGTCAATGAAAATGAACTTGTTTTAAGAGTATATGTTGATACTGCTCAAGGTGATGATATTAAAGTTAATCTTCCTTATTTATTGGTTAAAGAACTTATAAATGTGGGTAAAGATATTTCTTTTATGTTCACAGGTATAGATTTAGGTAAAGTGAATTTCGAAAGCATTTTCAAAATGGTTGAAATGGGTGTACTCGGTGAAATAGTTACTGTGGAAACACAGAATGGTGACGACATACGGGTGGTTGTTGAAAAATGAAAATCGTATTTCCTGTTAACCAGAAAACAACGTGTTTAAAAATACCCAATGCACTTATAATTAATCGATTCTCTTTTTGGTTAATTAAAATAATATTTGGTTTAAAGTTATATCCTCTTTTTAAAATTAAATATAAACATATCAAACCAATAATAAAAAAGTCAAAGGAGTATAAAAACTTTGAAATTGTGAATATAACCACAAGACAGGGCGAAAAAGTGATTATTTACATTTGAAAACTTTTTCCAAAAAACTCTTGCATTTTCTATTGACTTGTGATATTATATTTAGGCATTTGTGGGAAACTGCAAAAAATAACTATTATCTCGGGTGGTCCTCTGCTGACATTCGGTATGAACACTTGAAAAATTTTTATCGGAGGTTAGTTATGGACGCATTAAAATTAATGGCACAGGATTGCATCAAAGAAGCAAATCCAGCAATCAGAGTCGGTGACGTTGTTAAAGTACACGTTAAGATTCGTGAAGGCGAAAGAGAAAGAATTCAGGTATTCGAAGGAACAATCATTGCTCGCAAGGGTGCTGGTGTTTCTGAAACATTCACAGTACGTCGTGTATCATACGGTGTTGGTGTTGAAAGAGTATTCCCTGTTAATTCACCAAATGTTGCAAAGGTAGAGACAGTAAGACGCGGTAAGGTTCGCAGAAGCAAGCTCTATTATCTTCGTGACAGAGTTGGTAAGGCTGCTAAAGTTAAAGAGCAGATATAATCGAATCGTCAAAAAACAAACAAGGCAGAGAGCAATCTCTGCTTTTTGTTTATTAAAATTATGCCTCCCTTGTCAAAGGGCGCGAGCATCCGGTGGATGCTGAATTAGCGCTGTCTGAGCCGGTAGGCGAGTAATGAGGGGGACCGTCGAAGACGTTGGAGGGATTCAAATTATGGACTGGACCGAAATTATAATAGAAATTGATGCTGAAAACATTGACCGTGCAGCCGATATTGCAAGTATGGCTGTGCCTTACGGTATTTATATTGAAGATTACAGAACACTCGAACAGGAAGCATGGGAAATTGCTAACATTGACCTTATTGACGAAGAACTACTTGCAAAGGACCGTACAAAGGGCTGTGTGCATATTTACATTTCACCTGAAGAAAATTATAAAGAAGCAATTTCATTTTTAACTGAAAGATATGAAAGTGAAAATATTTCACATTCAATCGAATACAAGCCTTGTAAAAATGAAGATTGGGAGAATAATTGGAAAGAATATTTTAAACCAATGAAAATTGGCGAAAAACTTCTTATCCGCCCACTCTGGATTGATGATTATGATGCAGAGGGCAGAGCAGTATTAAGTATTGAACCTGGTCTTGCATTTGGTAGTGGCGGACATAATACAACTCGTCTTTGTCTTGAAACACTTGAAAAGCATGTAATAACAGGGGATAGTGTTCTTGATTGTGGTTGCGGTAGCGGTATTTTGTCAGTGGCATCACTTTTAATGGGTGCTGATAATGCAACAGGTGTTGATATCGATAAACTTGCAGTTAAAACAGCAATTGAAAACGGTAAGGTAAACGGGTTTGAAGCACCAAAATACAATATTCTTAACGGTAACCTTGTTGATAAAGTGACAGGTACTTTTGATGTTGTTGTTGCAAATATCGTTGCAGATATAATCATTCTTTTCTCATCACAGGTTGGTGCATTTTTAAAGGATGACGGTGTTTTCATCACTTCAGGCATTATTGAGCCTCGTGAGGAAGAAGTAACAAAAGCATTCCACGAAAACAACTTTGACATTATTGAAAGATACGAGGACGGCGGATGGCTTTGCTTCGTTTGTAAAAAGAAATAAGGTGAAATTATGCTTTTTATAGAATATCCCAAATGTACAACCTGTCAGAAAGCCAAAAAGTTTCTTACAGATAATAATGTGAGTTTTACTGCTCGTCACATCAAGGAAGATAACCCAACTTATGCTGAACTCAAACTCTGGTATGAAAAAAGTGGATTGCCATTAAAAAGATTTTTCAACACAAGTGGTCTTTTGTATAAATCAATGGATTTAAAAAATAAACTTACCAATATGAGTGAAGAAGAACAGTTAGAATTGCTTGCTACTGACGGAATGCTCGTTAAAAGACCTATTCTTGTGACAGAAGACAAAATTTATGTTGGTTTTCGTGAAAACGAGTGGCTAGATGCAATTAAATAATTTTTTGACCGTTTCTGAATGAAACGGTTTTTCTTTTTGTATTGAAAAAAGAAATAATATCAAATATAATATAGAAAAGGAGAGATGCTTTATGAAAATTTTTACATCAATTTCTTTAATAATATCCGTGCTTTTATCTTTATTAGGGATAGGTAAAACACCTGATGTAAAGCCTTTGGCAGATTATAATCACGAAAACACTTATGAAATGAGTATGTTGTCTGTTAACAAAAATGGAAAATTAGTAAATGAAGACGGTAAAAAAATCGTTTTAAACGGTGTTAATATCGGCAACTGGCTTTTGTGGGAAACATGGATGGGATTTGTACCCGAATATACTAACGATTGGGCACATTATGATACACTCCAAGTTTTAACAGAACGCTTTGGTGAAGAAAAGACAGCTGAAATCGAAAAAACATTTATGGATAACTTTATCACCGAAGACGATATTGCACAGATTGAAAAACTTGGTTTTAACTGTGTCCGTGTACCATTCTGGTATCGTAATTTTATGAATGAAGATGGCACTTGGCTTACTGAAAATCATAACGACAATCCAGGATTTAAACGAATCGATTGGCTTATAGAAATATGTGAAAAATACGGAATTTATATTATTCTTGATATGCACGGTGCACCGGGCGGACAAAGTAAAAACCACAGCACAGGAAAAGCAGGCAGAAATGAGCTTTACGAAGTGAAAGAGAAAATGGATGCTTGTGTTGAACTCTGGACAACAATTGCAGAAAGATATAAGGATTCTTATGTAGTTGCTGCGTATGACCTTCTTAATGAGCCACAGAACAATGGTGGATATAGCGGCGATTATTCATGGGAGGCAGGTACTCCTGAGGCTATGGCACAGACAAATAAAGCATATGATATTCTCTATAAAGCTATAAGAGAAGTTGATGAAAACCATATAATCTCATTTGAAGGAATATGGTCAACTGATGTTTTACCAAATCCAAAAGAAAACGGATATGAAAATGTAATGTATCAGTTGCACATATATGACAAAGATAAAAATATGATTAATTACCGTGTAAATGAACTTCGTAAAATCAGAAAAAAATGGAATGTGGCAGTTTATAATGGAGAGTATAACAACGGCGAAAATGAACACTTTGCTCAGATGCTCTATAAATTCTGCGATATAAATCGTACAAAGTGGAACTACAAGACATTTAATGCAGGCAAACAGTGGGGCTTGTTCAATCAGAATGTTGACAGAATAGATATAAAGACCGCATCTTATGAAGAAATTATTGAATTTGTGAAAGAAATTGCACTGACAGATAGTTTTGAATTCAACGATGTTGAAATGAGTAAATTACTTTAATTCTATTGCGAAATATACTTTAAAGTGATATAATAAGATGAAATTTTTTTACAGTCAGGAGATATGTAAAATGGATATTCAAACTGTTAAAAATACAATCGAAAATGGTAATGCCGTTCTTGGTATTGAAATGGGTTCAACACGAATCAAAGCCGTTTTGATTGATGAAAAACATAATCCGATTGCATCGGGTAGTCACGGATGGGAAAACCGCTTTGAAAACGGTGTCTGGACATACCATATGGACGATGTTTGGACAGGTATTCAGGATGCGTATAAAAATCTTAAAGAAGATGTTTTTGAAAAGTATGGTGTTAAACTCACAAAAGTAAAATCAATGGGTTTTTCCGCTATGATGCATGGTTATCTCCCATTCTCAAAAGATGGAAAACAACTTGCAGAGTTCAGAACCTGGAGAAACACAATTACTGAACAGGCTGCTGCAGAGCTTACTGAACTTTTTAATTTTAATATCCCACAGCGTTGGAGTATTGCCCACCTATATCAGGCAGTTCTCAACAACGAAGACCATCTTTCACAGATTGATTTTCTTACAACACTTGAGGGTTATGTTCATTGGATGCTCACAGGTGAAAAAGTAATTGGTATCGGTGAAGCAGCTGGTATGTTCCCGATAGACAGCACAAAAAATTGCTATGATGAAAAAATGGTTGCTGATTTTGATGCTAAAATTCAAGATAAGGGATATGGTTGGAAACTCATTGATATATTACCAAAAATCCTTGTAGCAGGTGAAAATGCAGGAGCACTCACAAAAGAAGGTGCATTACTTCTTGACCCAACCGGAGAACTCCAAGCAGGTTGTCCCCTTTGTCCTCCTGAGGGTGATGCAGGTACAGGTATGGTTGCAACAAATAGTGTTGCAGCAAAAACAGGTAACATTTCAGCGGGTACATCAATTTTCGGTATGATTGTCCTTGATAAAGCACTTTCAGATGTTTACACAGAAATTGATATGGTAACAACTCCAACAGGTAAGCCTGTTGCTATGGTGCATTGTAACACTTGTACATCTGATTTGGATGCTTATGTAAAACTATTTTCAGAGGTTCTTGCAAACAGTGGTGTAGAGGTTAATAAACCTGCACTTTATGATATGCTTTATGCTGAAGCTCTTAAAGGTGATTCAGATTGTAACGGTATTATCAGTTTTAACTATTATTCAGGTGAGCCTGTAACTGATACTGCAGAGGGCAGACCATTACTTGTAAGAATGCCTGACAGTAAATTCAGTCTTGCAAACTTTATGCGTGCACAGCTTTATGGCACAATGGCAACACTTCGTCTTGGTATGAACATTCTTTTTGATAAAGAAAATGTTAAAATCGAAAAGCTTTTAGGTCATGGCGGACTTTTCAAGACTCCTGTTGTTGGTCAAAAACTTATGGCAGGTGCACTTAATACTCCTGTTGCAGTTATGGAAACAGCGGGTGAAGGCGGTGCTTGGGGTATTGCTCTTCTCGCATCGTATATGGTAAATAAGAGTGATAATGAAACTCTTGAAGATTATCTTGAAAATAAAGTTTTTGCTGATTATAAAGCATCAGTTATTGAACCTGATATGAAAGATGTTGAAGGTTTTAACGCATACATTAAGAGATATGAGTCAGCAGTTGCAGTTGAAAAATCTGCTATTACTAACTTAAAATAAGGGGAAATTATTATGAGTTTAAAAAATTATGAATTTTGGTTTGTAGTTGGTAGTCAGTTCCTTTATGGTCCTGAAGTTTTAGAAACAGTTGCAGATCGTGCACAGGAAATGGTTGATGAACTCAATGCATCAGGTTCGCTTCCTTGCAAGGTTGTATACAAAGTTACTGCAAAAACTAACAAAGAAATCACAGATGTTGTAAGAGAAGCAAACTACGACAAAAAATGTGCCGGTATTATCACATGGTGTCATACATTCAGCCCATCAAAAATGTGGATAAACGGTTTTGTTGATTTGCAGAAACCATATTGCCACCTTGCAACACAGTATAATACAGAAATTCCAAATGATGAAATTGATATGGACTTTATGAACCTTAATCAGGCTGCTCACGGTGACCGTGAACACGGATTTATTGCAGCAAGACTTCGTATGCCTCGTAAAGTTATTGCAGGTCATTGGACAAAGGAGTCTGTACGCTCTCGTCTTGGCGATTGGATGCGTTCAGCAGTTGGTGTTGCAGTAAGTAAAGAACTTAAAGTTATGCGTTTTGGCGACAATATGCGTGAAGTTGCTGTTACTGAAGGCGATAAAGTTGAAGTTCAGGCAAAACTTGGTTGGCAGGTTAACACCTGGGCGGTTGGTGACCTTGTAAAGGTTATGAACGAGGTAACTGATGCTGAAATCGAGGCTCTTATGGATGTTTACAAGGCAGAATATGATTTTGCAACAGATAATGTGGAAGCAATCCGTTATCAGGCTCGTGAAGAAATCGCAATGAAGAAAATGCTTGACAGCGAAGGCTGTATGGCATTCTCAAATACATTCCAAGACCTTTATGGTATGGAACAACTTCCCGGTCTTGCAAGTCAGCACTTAATGGCACAGGGCTATGGCTACGGTGGTGAAGGTGATTGGAAAGTTGCTGCTATGACTGCTATAATGAAAGCAATGGCAGAGGGTAAAAACGGCGGTACAGGCTTTATGGAAGACTATACATACCACCTTGTTGAAGGTGAAGAATACAGCCTTGGTGCACATATGCTTGAGGTTTGTCCGTCAATGGCTGCTGATAAACCAAGAATTGAAACTCATCACCTTGGAATCGGTATGAATGAAAAAGACCCTGCTCGTCTTGTTTTTGAAGGTAAAGCAGGTAGTGCAATCGTTGTATCATTAGTTGATATGGGCGGTCGTCTTCGTCTTATCTGTCAGGATATCGAATGTGTTAAACCAATTATGGAAATGCCAAATCTTCCTGTTGCTCGTGTAATGTGGAGAGCAATGCCTGATTTGGAAACAGGTATCGAATGTTGGATTACAGCAGGTGGTGCTCATCATACAGTTCTTAGTTATGATGTTACTGCAGGACAGATGAAAGATTGGGCAAATATGATGGACATTGAATTCGTTCATATCAATAAAGACACAACAGTTGCAGGACTCCAGCAAGACTTGTTCCTTGCTGACCTTGCTTGGAAGTTGAAATAAGGTGAAAATATGCTTGAACAGTTAAAAAAAGAAGTGTTTGAGGCAAATATGCTTTTGCCAAAATATGGACTTATAACATTCACTTGGGGTAATGTTTCAGGTGTTGACCGTGAAAAAGGGTTGATGGTAATTAAGCCATCAGGTGTTGAATATGACACAATGAAAGCAGACGACATGGTCGTTGTTGATTTGAAATCAGGTAAAAAAGTTGAGGGTGACTTAAATCCATCATCTGATACTGATACTCATGTGTCACTTTACAATGCATTCCCTGATGTCAAAGGTGTTGTTCACACGCATTCTCGTTGGGCAACAACATTTGCACAGGCAGGAATGGGGATTCCTGCACTCGGTACTACTCACGGTGACTATTTCTATGGTGAAATTCCTTGTACACGCAAAATGACACCTGAGGAAATCGGTGGCAAATATGAACTTGAAACAGGTAATGTAATCATTGAAACTTTTAACGATAAAAAGCCTAATGACATTCCTGCAGTCCTTGTACACAGTCACGGACCATTTACTTGGGGCACTGACCCATATAATGCAGTTCATAATGCTGTTGTGCTCGAAGAACTTGCATTTATGGCTTGGCATAATATTATGATGAATCCTGGGATTCAGCCAATGCAGCAGGAACTCCTTGACAAACATTATCTTCGTAAACACGGTGCAAACGCCTACTACGGACAAAAAAATAAATAATGATGTCATTCTGAGAAAAGCAAGATTCTCAAAAAAATTTAACGGATATTCCAAATTAGGAATATCCGTTTTACTATGCTATTTAATTATCAACCACAATCCTAAATTCAATACCAAAAAAACAATATTCATAACCGTAAAGGTCAGTATGTATTTTCCTGTACTTACTTTTTCTTTTGCAATAAACTTGAATGAAATAAGACTTGCCATTGAAGCAATTAAAGTACCAAGTCCCCCAAGATTTACACCAATGAGTAAATCTCGTGCATTTTCTGTAAACTTTGAAAGAAGGAGTACGGCAGGAACATTTGAAAATACCTGACTTGAAATAACACCAACAATCACTTCATTACCATTAACAACACTTTTCAAAAAGTCACTTATTGGTTTTATTTCACCAAGATTTCCTATAAAAATAAACAAGAAAACAAAAGTGAAAAGTAAACTGTAATCAATCTTCAATATTGTTTTTCTATCAAATATCAATAAGATAATGATTGTAGCAATAACAGTTATAATATAAGGAAATACACGAAAAACAGTTAGAAGTGAAAGCATAAATAATGCTATGTAGACACAAATATGTAATTTCGAAAAAACATTTTTGTTTTCTGTTGAGTTTGAATTAATTTCACTTTTTCCTGTCATAACGCAAGATACAATAACAAGAACAAGGGATAACAAAGCATAGGGGAGTATGGTCACAAAAAAATCACCTATACTCATATTGAATGCAGAAAATAAATACAAATTCTGTGGATTGCCGATAGGTGTCAACATACTGCCAAGATTTGCAGCAATCGTTTCAATAGTTACAATCCATATAAGTTTATCTGACTTACCCGATAGTTTTAATGCAGTAATTGTAAATGGCACAAAGGTTATAAGTGCAACATCATTTGTGATTATCATTGAAGAAAAGAAACATAGTAATCCTAAAATCAGCGACAAACCTGAAATACTCTTTACTTTTGAAAGCATCTTTTCTGCAATGAATTTAAAAACACCCATACTGTTAAGACCGGCCATAACAGCCATAAGGCAAAACAATAAACCTAACGTACGAAAATCAATATACTCAAAATATCCTTTGTTTGGTGCAACAAAAAATGCTGAAGTTACTGCCAAAACAAATGATAATATCAGAACAATATCATTTTTTATAAAATTATTAACTTTAGTCATATTAAATCTCTTTCATCAATTTAAAAAATTCACCGTATTCATCTTTACCGTCAAAAATTACATTAGTAAAACCTTTCTTTTGGTAAAGATGCAAAGCAGACAAATTGTCTTTATCAACACCGATGGTAGCTTCCTTATATCCCATTTCTTTAATTTGTTCTAAAATGTAATCAATAAGAATTCCGCCGATACCTTGATTACGGTATTCTTTTTTCACAATAAGACGGGAAATATAAATTCTTCTGTTTGGAATTGTGTAATCACTATCATTCATATCAAATACATAAGCAATTTCACCGATGAATTTACCGTTGATTTTATATATAAAGACAACGCGATTACCTGTTTCAATTTCGTGACGAAATTTTTCTGTAAACTCACATTTTTTCATATTCCAGATGTTGTTACACTTTTTGTAATCCTTGATATCTAGTTTTTCAATTGTGTATTTATCCATATCAATGCCACCTTTTTGACATATTATAACATTTCACAACGCAAAATCAATAGTTTAAATTTAGTTTTTCGTTGAGGCTTCTCCTTGAGGAGAAGCTGTCTGCGAAGCAGACTGATGAGGTGTAGGTTGCGATAGCAACCGTTAATTATCATGGTAAAACAACTTTTCCACCTCATCCGCCTCGTTCCTCGCCACCTTCCCCTCAAGGGGAAGGCCAAAAATAGGCTCCCCACTTGATGGGGAGCTGTCACCGTGAGGTGACTGATGGGCCCGATAAATTATGATTTGTTTAAAAATAAAACAAAAAAGAACCCATTTTATAATGGATTCTTTCTTTGCTTGGCGGAGATGAAGAGATTTGACCGTCTGCTACGGCTTCGCCGTGCATACTGACCGATTGGCGACCCAAATTCTTACGAATTTCGGTACCCGCCAACCGCTTTTGCCTAAAAACAATTCACCGAATTGTTTTCTTAACGGCAAAACTCTCGCGAGTTCAAATCTCCGATAATATAATAGAAACAAAAAAAGAACCCATTTTTATAATGGATTCTTTTGCTTTTTGGCGGAGATGAAGAGATTTGAACTCTTGCGTCGCTATTCACGACCTACCGCATTTCGAGTGCGGACCCTTCAACCACTTGGGTACATCTCCAAAATTACTTAAATATTTTATCAAAACACAATTTCATTGTCAACAAAAAGCAGTAGAAAACCTACTGCTTTTGTAATTAAATTTTGCACTATGCACTTTTCGTTTTGCATTTATATATGGTCTTTATATCTTTCTGCGGTAATAACACCGTCTTCAACATTCAATTTACAGATTCTTGCATTTCTTGCATCAAAAGCACTTGCATTAAGTCCGTCATCATAATCACGAGCGTGATAAATCGCATACCATTGACCGTCTTCCTTAATCATTGAATGATGTCCTGTGCCTTCCTCAAATTCATTTGCTTTTAGTACAGGATGATATGTATTATCATCAGGATACTTCTTAAATTTAATCTTTGTAAGGTCAGTTTCGTCAGTTTTTGCTCTTGCATAACCAATATAATATGTAGGCTGTTCAAAACAGTTACCTGAATACATAAGATAATGCCAATCGCCCTCTTTGAAGTAAAAAGCACCTTCAATTGTGTGCCAGTGCTGACCTTTTTTGTATCTGTCACGACAGTAAATATCCTCATCAAGAGTAGGCTCAACAACCAAAACGGGATTTCCTGCAGGTGTGAATGGGTCAAGCATCTTATCAACATAAATACAAGTACCGATTCTGTCACCCTCAAATCTGTTAGCAGAATAGAAAAGGAAAAGTCCTGCTTCATTCTTTACAATGTGTGAGTCAATAGAGAATGGATGAAGAATCTGCTTTGTGCCTGTGAATGGTCCGAGCGGGTTATCGGCAACTGAAACGTGCATAGCACCTCTGTGACCACCCTTGTCAGGTGTATCATTGTAAATTTCAATCGAATTGTACATATAGAATTTACCATCTAGTTCAATTACACTCGGTGCCCAGAATGAATCGTGGTTAGGTACTGTCATAACAACACCGTAATATTCCCAACCATCAAAAAGGTTGTCCGAATGATAAGCGTAAACAGCATCGTGGCCTGTGACATAGATGTAATATCTGCCGTTGCTTTTTATAATATATGGGTCAGCCTGACCAACATAATGAGATTTGTCAACTTTTAATAAATGCATATTAGTTCCTCCAAAAGCATAACAATTACTCTTGAATTATATATTGATGTAGCAATTTTTTCAATAGTAAAAGACAAAAATCTGTAATACAATCCCAATATTTGGACTATTAACAATATAAAACACCTCTGTTATACTGTGTATGCATATATGCAAAAAAGTAAGTAATAAAGAGGTGACTTATGAAAAGATTATTATCAATAACTATAATAATTACAATTTTATTATCATTATTTGTTTTCCCTATAAAATCATATGGTGCAACTATTACTTCACAGGCGGGTGTTGTGTCAGTTTCAAGCGGAAGACTCAATGTTCGAAAAAGTGCATCAACAGGCAGTACAATTTTAACATCATTATCAAATGGTTCATATATTACATTAATTTCAGTTTCAGGAAGCTGGTATTATGTTGAGTATGCTGACGGTAAATACGGATATTGTCATAAAAACTATATAAAACCCGATTCAGGTAAAACAGCAACTGTAACAACAAACTCAACTTCACTTAATGTTCGTTCAGGTGCAGGTACAAACTATTCAATTAAAGACTCGGTTTCAAAAGGTGATATAGTAATAATTCTTTCATCTTCAAACAGTTGGAGTAAAATCCTTTATGACGGAGTAAAAACAGGATATGTAAGTAGTCAGTATCTTAAAACCAAGCAGACAACAGGTGAATATTCAGCAGTTTCTTTGAATGTTCCTGATTTTAAACAGACTGACTCTCGTTGGGCAAATGTAATAATCGGTAATTCAGGCAAAACAATAGGAAAAATCGGTTGCGCAACAACAGCGATAGCAATGATTGAATCGTATCGTACAGAAAAAACAATTTATCCTGATGTTATGTCAAAAAAGTTGAGTTATTCATCAACGGGCAATCTTTACTGGCCAAGCGATTATACAGTTGTAACAAGCAGTACTGATTATCTTAATAAAATATACAATAAACTAAAAGAAGGGAAACCCGTACTTTTCGGTGCAAAGAATTATTCAGGTACTCAACATTGGGTTGTTATTACAGGTTTTACAGGTGGTAATTCAATAAATGCATCAATGTTTAAAATTAATGACCCGGGAACAAAATACAGAACAAATCTGCAACAGTTTTTAAACGAATATCCTACATTTTATAAGTATTTTTATTATTAAAGATAATGCCGTTTCAGTACTGCTGATACGGCATTTTACAACTAAATAAACATTTGTTTAAATAGTGTTCATTAATCATTAAAACATATTGAACAATTATTTTTATATCGTCCTTTATCGCATTTTTCTATTGTAATTTAGTATATATAGTGATAAAATTAACAATTAAAAATTGGTATACATTGTGTTGAATATTGTGACTTGTGTTTATTATTATATGAGGTGTAGACTGTGAAGAAAATTTTGTCAGTTATCCTGATTATGACCATAGTTTTTGCGACTGTTTCTCAAGAATTGATTGCTGTTGCTGAAGATTTTAAAGATAGCACTGCTATATATTCTTTTGCAGATGATTTGTCAAGAATTATCCGTGAAAATGATGTTGATGCTTCTTTTTCAAGCGATGATATATCCTTTGATGACATTTTGTTCAGATTGGACTATTTTTTCAATCAGACTCAATCGTCTTCATCTATCTATGATAACTTGTATGGTGATTCCTTTGAAACAAAAAGACTTATTGTCAAGGCAAAAAGTCTTCACGATTACAGAGGCGCTATTGACTGTGTAAGCGGATACAACGATTTGTACATTTTACAGTATGAAAGCCGGTTATCGGCAAAAAAAGCTTATGAATACTATCTTAATTCTTCTTCAGCTGAGTATGTTGAACCTGATACAATCTATTCATCACAGGAAGATGAACCCAGTGTAATAATACCGGATAAAGAAGGTAACGAATATAATGATGTTACTGCAGCAGCAATTCAATGGCTATCTGATAAAATTGGTTTTAATGAAATTAAGGAAAGACTTGCTGAAAGAATTGAAGATGACTACATTCTTGTTGCGGTGCTTGACAGCGGTGTTGATACTGACCATGAACTTCTCAAAGACAGACTTGTTGAATGTAATGTTAATATGAGTGGTTCAGGTAATCTTAATACAGCAGAAGATGATTATGGCCATGGAACACATGTGGCAGGAATTATCGTAAATAACACATTGAGTAATGTTAAAATCAAACCATATAAGGTGCTTAACAGTGAAGGTAAAGGGTCATTGAGCACTATTGCTCTTGCTCTTGATATGGCAGTTCTTGATGGTGCTGATATTGTTAATATAAGTATATCAGGCAGAAGTGTAAGCCCTACAATGACAAATTCAGTTAATAATGCTGTGGAAAATGATGTAAACGTGGTAGTTGCTGCAGGTAACAGCAAACTTGACCTTAATAAAAATTATGTTTCTCCTGCTTGCATTGAATCGGCAATTACTGTAAGTGCTACAGATAGAAATGATAATTTAGCATCTTTTTCTAATTATAACGGAACTATTGATATCGCTGCACCGGGTGTTGATATTGAGAGTAGTTATCTTAATAATACATATACTTCATTAAACGGCACTTCAATGGCTGCACCTCAGGTAGCAGCAGGTCTTGCTATTCTTAAATCAATTTTGTTAGATATAAGTGCGTCAAAATGTGAGGAACTGATTAAAGATTTTGCCATTGATATCAGAGAAAATGTCGGTGAAAACCACTTCGGTTCAGGTGTTCTGTATTTAAAATATATACTTGATGGCAAACCAACAACTGCTGACCCTGTTTTCAGTGTGCCGAGCGGTACCTTTGACCGGACATTTACTGTTGAAATAACTTGTCCGGACGAGGATGCGGAAATATATTATTATGTTTCTGACAACGATTTTTCAACATTTGTTTTTGAAAACGGTATTGTTTATCAAAATCCGATAACAGTTTCAATAGATGCCAAAATATATGCTGTTGCATTAAAAAAAGGCTGTAAACTCAGTTCAATTGTAACTGTTGAATATGACAGAGTCGGCAATGCGGAAGAGGATTACTATGATATCAATATTCTGGGATTTATAACGAATTATTACGGTTCGGATGCTGACCTTGTGGTTCCTGATGTTATCAAGGGTAAAGTTGTAAACGGTATTGCTATCGGTGCCTTCCAAGAAAATAGAAAAACACAAAATATTGTTTTACCCGATACCTGTAAAACAATCAATCCTGCTGCATTCAAGGATTGTGTATCGCTTAAGTCTGTTTCAGGAGCAGGAGTAGAGGATATTTCTATAAATGCCTTCGAGAATTCACCTGTTGAAATAATTGATTTCCCGAATCTTGAATCAATCGGTTCATATGCCTTTGCAGGCTGTTCAGAGCTTAAATCAATAACATTGTCCAATGTTGAATCAATCAATTCTTATGCATTTTCAGGTACAACAAGTCTTGGTCCGGTTATCTGTGATAATCTTACCGAAATCGGTACGGAAGCATTTGCTCAATCGGGTATTTCGCTTTTCAGTGCACCAAAATTAACATCAATGGAAAATAATGTTTTTGTTGATTGTCATAATCTTATTTCTGCCTCTATGCCTGCACTTACCGTTTTATCGCTTGGCACATTTAAAAACTGTATATCCCTTTCAAGGGTTGAGTTGGATTCCGTAACTGATATTAAAGCGAATGCGTTAAGAAATACTGCAATTGATACGTTTGTCGGATTAAATGTTGAAAGTGTAGGTAACTATGCCTTTGCCGATAATCCGCATCTTGTTGCTTGTGCATTGATGAAAGTACCATCAACAGGTGCTTATCTTTTCCATAATTGTACAGCTTTGAAAATTGCATATCTCCCTGCATTGGAAGAAGTCAACAGTAACACATTTGCAAATTGTCAGTTGCTTACAAATTTGTACTTGCCAAATGTAAAAACAGTTCTTAAAGATGCCTTCAAAAATTCTTATGTTGAAAATATAATGTTCGAAAAAGTACAAACAGTCAGAAGCTTACCGAACACGTTGAAAGGTATAATGTTGTCAGGAACTACAACATCTATTACATCAGTTCCCGCAGGTGACTTTGTTGTATACGGATTTGAAGATACTTATGCTGAGAAATATGCCGATAATAATGGTAAGGCATTTAAAAAAGTACCTGTATTTCATGAAAGCTCATCAACACAAGTAACTGTTGGTGATAAATATATCGTCGTTTATGCTTTTGGTTTTAATTGTGAATACCAGTGGTATAAGAATGATATATTATCTAATGTGGGTGGTACACCAATTGAGGGAGCAACAAGCTTCTATTATATGCCGTCACCTGACGATGATTCTGCTGCATATTATTGTGTTGTGACAAGCAGAAACGGTGAGCATGTAAGTTCTAATACTACTTTACCAATTGTTAACGCTCCTGATTACAGAAAAGCAGATTATTCACAGTACAACAATTTGAAACAGGAGATTTATTCTTTAAATCGCAATTTGTACGACGAAGAACTTCTTAATCAACTTGATGAGTTATCAAATGTTGATATGTCAGATTTGAAGCTTTCACAACAGGATATTCTTGATACTTATGTTCAGCAGTTGCAGGAAATGTTAACTTTAGTCAAGAATTCATTTGTTTTGGGTGACCTTAATTTTGACGGAAGAGTATCTGCAATTGATGCACGAATTGTATTGCTGACTACGGTTAATCTTCAGTCGTTAGCCGGTAAACAAATCTATTCTGCAGATATGGACGGTAACGGAGAAATTACATCTGTTGATGCAAGAATGATTCTACAAAAAGCAGTTGAAGAAACAGAATAATAAAAGTGAGCCTTGAATTTTCAGGGCTCATTTTTATACAGTATTTCAATTATTTCATCAATATTTTCATCCGAATATTCAATTTCTGATGAATACAAACGACAATACTCAACAATATAATCACTTGTTAAATCACCATAATTTTTTATGTGCATTTTACAAAGCATTTCAATCATATGATAGCTTGTCAGAATGAAGAAAAACACTTCTGAATCACCTTTTACTGTGATATGTCTGTATGTAAAATATTTTAAAAGATTTTCAAATTGCTTATTGAATATTTCGGGTATTTCAATATCACCAATTTCTGTCTCTTTTAATTGATTTAATACAACACTCCAATAATCATCAAGTCTTTCAAGAGATAAGAATAAATCAACCCATTCATCCTTGGATAATTTAGGAATTTCAATCTTACAGTATGTTGAAAACTGATTAATTTTTTCACTTATTGTATTTGTAGGGTCATTTAGCATCTCAAACAGATTTTCCCTGTATTCCCCAAAATCATCATTATCCCTTTCATCCTCACAACCGTCGTCATCAAGCAAAACAAGTGAGAATGGGATATCTTGATTAAGAATTATTCGTCCTGCTTCCTCACAGCAAAGACCTAATCCCATTTCAATACGGTCAGAATAGTAATTTCTGAATCGTGGGTGGTCACTGCAAACCTGACAAAGCGACTCTTCACCCAAATTGAGAATTATGTCACATAAATTTTTTTCGTTAAGAAATGAACATCGACCTTTACCGTCAAGACGAAAACAAGCACAGTCATCATTGTATTCTATGCCTTGTTTGAGTTTTCTGCTGAATTTGCCTTTAAGATTTTCGTAGTAGGATAATGTATCTTCGTCAATATCAATTTCCCAACCGATACAGCAGTTATGTTTGCATTTCTGGGCAATACAATTGAATTCTTTATAATAATTTGGAACAAAAGTCTTCATATAATCTCTCCATATTTAATGTGAAATAATTATAAAGTATTTTGATTTGTATTTCAACGTTTTTGTATTGATATTAAATTTTTAATATGATAAAATACTCAAAAACACTGATGAGGTAAAATATGACATTTCTTTTAGTTATTATCTATATTGTTTTTGTTTCATTAGGATTACCTGACTCTCTCTTTGGAGTTGCTTGGCCTGTAATGCATCTTGATTTTGGAATCGAAGAAAGCTTTGCTTCTGTTTATGGTGTTATAATGGGTGTATGCACAGGCGGTGTAAGCTTTGTTGCCGGTAAACTTATCAGAAAATTCGGCACCGGAAATGTAACACTTATTTCAACACTACTTACAGTTGTTGGACTTTTCTTTATGAGTATATCGCCCAATATTGTAGTGTTGATAATAAGTGCTGTTGTACTTGGATATGGTGCAGGAGTTATTGATACTGCGTTAAATAACTTTGTTTCCTTGCATTATAAAGCACAGCATATGAATTGGCTTCACGCTTGTTGGGGTGCTGGTGTTACAATCAGCCCTTTAATTATGTCAGTATTTTTATCAGGTGATACTGGCTCTTGGCGTAGTGGCTATCGTATAGTTGCACTTTTACAGTTGTCTATTGGAATTATAATTGCAATTACACTTGGTAAATGGAAGATTGTAAAAGAAGATTTTTCTCACGAAGAAACCGGCCAACCACATAAAAACTTTTTTGAAATTTTGAAAATTAAAGGTGTTATGACAGGTGTTCTTTCGCAAGGTCTGTATTGCAGTATGGAATTTTTGATTGGAACTTGGGGTGCATCATATCTCGTCAATGTCCATTCATTAATGCCTGATGAAGCAGCAAAATGGATTTCATTGTATTTTGGCGGAATTATGGTGGGACGAATTATTTCTGGATTTATTTCTATGAAAGCATCTGATAATACAATGATTCGTGGTGGTATTGTTGTTTCTTGTTTAGGTATAGTCTTATTGTCCTTACCATTGGGTCAGGTTTCTTTTCTCGGTTTTCTTCTTATAGGTATCGGTTTTGGTCCTATATTTCCAAGTGTTCTTCATAGTGTTCCCGATAGGTTTGGTAAGGAATATTCAGCTGATATAACAGGCTTCCATATGGGTGGTGCATATGGTATCGGTTTTGCAGTTCAGCTTGTTTTCGGATTTGTAGCAACTGCAACAACATTCAAAATTACAACATTTGTTTTATTGGTTCTTATTGTAGCATTATTTATTGTAAACGAAGTAACAATTTCTATTGTAAGAAAAAAATAATACTTTAAGAAGTACATATAATAATCCAAAGGAGTGATTATTATGTGTACTTCAATTTCTTTTTTTACGAAGGACCACTATTTTGGCAGAACACTTGATATGGAATGTTCCTATAATGAAAAAGTGATTATAACGCCAAAAAACTATAACTTTAAATTCAGAATGTCAAAAGAATTGAACAATCATTATGCAATTATAGGAATTGGAACAGTTGTTGATAACTATCCGTTGTACTATGACGCAACCAACGAGAAAGGTTTATCAGTCGCAGGCTTAAATTTTCCTGTTTCAGCAAAGTACTGTGAACCTGTAAAAGATAAAAATAATATTGGTGTTTTTGAGCTTATCCCTTGGATTTTAGGTAATTGTTCTTCTGTCAATGAAACTCGTGAATTATTAACTGAAACTAATATTGTCAGTATGGATTTCAATAAAAAATATAAATCTGCACAGCTTCATTGGATGATATCTGACAGGGACTATTCCATTGTTCTTGAATGTGTTGATGATGGTATGAAAATTTATTATAACCCGGTTCATGTTCTCACAAACAACCCTGAATTTCCAATGCAGGTTTTCAATATTAACAATTATATAAATCTTACTCGTGAAGAACCCGAAACACGATTTGCAGAGGGATTCGACTTGAACAAATACAGCAGGGGAATGGGTGCAATTGGTTTACCTGGTGACCTTTCTTCAATGTCACGATTTATCCGTGCATCATTTACAAGACTTAACTCTGTTTGCGGAGAAACAGAAAGTGAAAGCATCAGTCAATTTTTTCATATTCTTGATACAGTTTCACAGACAAATGGTTGTGTAAGAGTTGGAGATACCTTTGAAAAAACAATATATTCATCTTGCTGTAATACAGATAAAGGTATTTATTATTACAAAACATACAATAACAATCAACTTTCAGCAGTAAATATGCACAACGAAGACCTTGACAAAAATGATTTGATAACCTATAATCTCGTTAGTGAACAACAAATATATTTTCATAATTAAATATTTGACTGCCACCGGGTAGTGTGATGCAATGCATCCACCGATATATCGTTAGGTCTTTGAAGATATATCCGTGGGTGTTATTTTTTTGAGGTGTAATGAATGAGAAAAATTAAAAATTATTTTACAGGATTTGAAATAGGGCTTTGGATGTCATCGGTTATTGTAATTACTTTTTCATATTTCTTTTTTGATGGAAAAGACATTTTGACTTTTATAGCATCAATAATCGGTGCAACTTTTCTTATTTTTAATGCAAAAGGAAATCCAATCGGTCAGTTTCTTACAATTATCTTCAGTATTATGTATGGCATAATATCGTACAGATTTGCCTATTATGGTGAAATGATTACATATCTTGGAATGACTATGCCAATGGCTTGTTTTGCATTGATTTCCTGGCTTAAATATCCATATAAAAATAATAAAGCACAAGTAAAAGTAAATAAATTGTCAAAAAATGAATATGCTTTCATGGTTGTACTTACGGTAGTTGTAACAGTAGCTTTCTATTTTGTTCTTAAAACTTTTAATACTGCCAATCTTATATTCAGTACACTTTCTGTTACAACAAGTTTTATAGCCGTGTATTTGACCTTTAAACGAAGTTCTTTTTTTGCCCTTGCATATGCCTGTAATGACATTGTTTTGATTATGTTGTGGATACTTGCAACACTAAAAGATAATTCATATTTTTCAGTTGTCATTTGTTTCTTTGTTTTTCTTGTTAATGATATATATGGATTTATAAGTTGGGTAAAAATGGAAAAAAATCAAAGATTATGTAACTAAAAACAGCCGATGTAGAGCATCGGCTGTTTCCTTTAGTTTGTCATATCTCTGAAGCCTCTTCCAATGCCATTTGCAACATCTGAAGCAGCTTCACCTACGCCATCAGCAACATTTGATGCTGCATCTCCAACAGCACCTGCCATGTTACTTGCACCTTCACCAACATCAGATGCAGCATTGTCCGTTGCGTTGTTATTATTGGCTGTGTTGTTATTGTTCGTCGTACTTGTTGAACCGCTTGGGTTGGTCGAAGATGTTGAACTCTGGTTATTGTCACCCGTCACCATTCCGTCCTCCGGATTACTGCATCCTGTCATAAAAATACTGAACAATGCAATCACAACAAGTGAAACTATAATTGCTTTTTTCATATTTTACCTCCTAAAAAATATTGGTAATTATATTATTTGTAATTGAATGTGTTTTTATTCTATTTCGTCAAAACTCCGCCATCACTGTATAAAAGGATAAGAATATTGTTTTCTTCACCTGTTTCACAATCAACATATACAAGCAGTTCTTGTCTTGAGTCAGTTTTACAATGGAATTCATAACAAAGCTGTTCAGTTTTCCATTCAGTAGGAATAACACAAATCTGCGAATCAATTACATCAAGATGCTTATTTAATTTGTTTTCTGCATCTTTAAGTGAAAGTTTTCTGTTCATGTTATTTCGTTCTGTATGATTTGCAATATATCCCGTAGCGTCAAATGATAAAATGTTGCCTGTTTCAAGACACACGCTTACTTTAATAAGGTCAGGATACATTATTACATCATTATCTTCGTATGCAAAATTAATTGTACATATTCCGTCATCAGTAAAATAATATCTTTCTTCCATATCATCGTATCCGATTTTTTCAAGAAAATTTTCAGCGTATCTTATGGCATCTTCGTATTTTACTTTCATTTCACCTGAAAATTCCGAACACAACATATAACATGGGTTACCGCCCTGCTTGGTGATTGCAACAGTACATTTTTCACCTTTGAAAACATAACAAGGGATATCGCCGTCTTCTTCGTGAGAAAACGCAAGAATGTCCTTTTCCATATTACAAACTGATTTCGCAATTATTAAGGCATCATCTTTACTGACTGTTTTAAGACCTTCTAAAAGTTTTGGTTTGCTTTGAGTAAGGTGGTCGGAAAAAGGTCCGTCATAAATTAGTGTAGGAACATCTGTCATAGCTTGTTCAGTATCATCAAAGCCTTCACCAATTGTCTGCAAATCAGCATTTGTGTTTAACAGGGTAGATGATGACTCATCAAAGGTGAAGTTCCCATTTTGCATATCGTGGCACATCTGGTTAACATTATCATTAAGATTTTTACAAAGTGAATTCAACTGCTTAAGCTGTTCTCTTTCTTTATCTGTCAACTGTTCACCTGATGCACTTTTTCGCTCAAGTGACATAACAAATTCACCAATCTGTGATAAAAACTTATATGTGTTATTTACTGTGTTTTCACCCGTCGGCAAAATTGAAAGATTGTTTTTAGCACCTGAAGCCTCTCGCCATAATTCAGCAGAAAGTTTTGAAAGCATTGTGGGAGTGCTGACATAAATAGTTTTTTCAAGATTTGTCGAAATATTATTAAGGTTTTCATCCAACGCAATCAAAGCCATTTGTTTTAGAATCATTGATTCTTTTTCATATCTGTTTGCCTTTACAGTTTGAACAATTGAGAATATTCCCAAAACAACAATCAAGGTGGTTAAATATAGTATAATTCGTGCTTTTGCGCGTGTAGATAAGTTGATTTTTTCCATTAAAATGCACTCCTTTAAACATTTGGAAATATTGTTCACAAAAAATTTAAAATTATGCTTAAAAAAATGCAATTTTTATTTGCCAAATCATAGTTTTTGTAGTATAATTACTGTGTTTAAGTATGTAGAATGGGGGCGAAGAATTTGAGCGTTTATCTTGACAACAGTGCAACAACAAAACCGTGTGAAAAATCGGTAAAAAAAGCGCTTGAAATGATGAACGAAAAATTCGGTAATCCGTCTTCACTTCATATGTGTGGCTTCAATGCTAAAAAAGAAATTGACTCTGCTCGTCATATTCTTTCTATTTTTTTAGGATGTGAGGATAAGGAAGTTTTCTTTACTCCAAGCGGTACAGTTGCCAATAATACGGCAATTTTTGGTACTGCTAATGCAAAACGCCGTGAAGGTAAAAAAGTTATAACAACTATGTTGGAGCATCCAAGCGTACTTAAGTGTTTTGAAAATCTTGATGAACAGGGATTTGAAGTTGTTTATCTCAAACCTGATATTAACGGAAAAATCAATCTTGATGAGTTATCAAATGCAGTTGATGAAAACACAATTCTTGTAAGTGTTATGGCAGTTAATAATGAGGTCGGTTCAATTCAGGATTTTGCAAAAGTAAAAAGTATTATAAAAAACAAAAAATCAAAAACATATTTCCATTGTGATGCCGTTCAGGCTTTTGGTAAATTACAGATAAAGCCTAAAAAACTTGGCATTGACCTTATGAGTATGAGTGCTCATAAAATTCACGGAGTAAAAGGTGCAGGTGCATTGTTTGTAAGTAACGATATTCGCATTTCACCGTACATCCTTGGTGGCGGTCAGGAAAACGGAATGATTTCAGGTACTGAATCAACTCCTATGATATGTGCTTTTGCCGAGGCAGTAGGGGATATAGGTAATGTTGAGAAGAATCTTCATAATGTTACTGCTATAAGGGATTATTTTGTCAATAAAATAAAAGATGTTGATAAAGTATATGTAAACTCCCCACAGGATGCCTTACCATATATTATCAACATTTCTGTTGAGGGTGTACCTTCACAGGTTATGCTCAATTCACTTTCTTCAATGGGTATTTATGTTTCAGCAGGTTCTGCCTGTGCCAAAGGTCACAGAAGTGATGTTCTCACAGCAATGGGTGTTTCACCCACAGGAATTGATAGTGCTATAAGAATCAGCTTGTCAAAATTTACCACAGAAAATGATTTGGATTTGTTGTATAATGGAATAATTGAAACCATTAACCGTGTCAGGAGATGAATATGAAAGAAATTATATTGATTAAGAACGGTGAGTTAGCATTAAAAGGTCTTAACCGTTCCACATTTGAAGATATTTTAATCAAAAATATTCGTAAACGCATAAAACCATTAGGTGAATTTGAATACAGAAAAGAGCAATCAACAATTTCTGTTATTCCTGTTGACGATTACATAGATATGGACGAAGTAAGCGACAGAATAAGTCGTGTTTTCGGTATCGCAGCTTATTCAAGAGCATTACAGGTTGAAAAGGATATGTCAGTCATTCTCGATAATGCACCTGACTATCTTGCGGAACAGTTAAAGGAAGCAAAAACATTTAAGGTTGAGGGTAAGCGTTCGGATAAAAAATTTCCACTTAAATCACCCGAGATTTCAGCAGAAGTCGGCGGAGCAATTTTAAGTAAATTCCCTCACTTGAAGGTTGATGTTAAAAATCCCGATATTCTTGTTACTATTGAGATAAGAGAAAAATTTGCTTTTATTCGTGGTAACCAAACAAAGGGTGCAGGCGGTATGCCGACAGGCACAGCAGGAAAAGCCGCAATCCTTATTTCAGGCGGTATTGATAGTCCAGTTGCAGCATATATGATGGCAAAGCGTGGTCTTGTGCTTAATGCAATTCACTTTGCATCACCGCCATATACTTTACCACAGTCTGAAGAAAAGGTTCACAATCTTCTTCGCAAGGTTTCAAGATATAGTGGAAACATCTGCTTGTTTACAGTCGGTTTTACTGAAATTCAGGAGGAAATAAGAGATAAATGTCCTGAAGAATTATTTACTCTTATTATGCGTCGTTTTATGATGCGAATTTCACAACGAATTGCTGACCGCGAAGATTGTAAAGCACTCATAACAGGTGAAAGCCTTGGTCAGGTTGCAAGTCAGACACTTAACGCACTTGCTTGTACTGATGCAGTTGTTGAAATGCCTGTATTCAGACCTTTAATCGGTCTTGATAAGGATGAAATTATTAAGGTTTCAAGAAAAATTGATACTTTTAATATTTCAATCGAACCTTATGAAGATTGTTGTACAGTGTTTACTCCAAAGCATCCTAAAACAAGACCACAGATTTCAATTATCGAAACTGCCGAACAAGCACTTGATATTGATGGCCTTATTGAACGAGCATTGGAAAACACAATAATCAATAATATCTGTTTTTAAGAGGTAGATTATGAAACTTGAAGAAAAAGTTGTAAAACTACTTCATGAAAAAAATCTTGTGATGTCTTGTGCCGAATCCTGTACGGGAGGACTAATTGCAAAACGAATTACTGATGTCAGCGGTTCATCCGCAGTTTTTAATTGCGGCATAGTCAGTTACAGCAACGAGATTAAGGAAAAAGTTCTTAATGTAAAGAGCGAAACTTTAATGGAGTTTGGTGCAGTCAGTGAACAGACTGTTCGTGAAATGGTGAAAGGCGTTCTCGCGATTTCAGGTGCAGATATTGCAGTTTCAGTTTCAGGAATTGCAGGACCAAATTCCGATAATACCGATAAACCTGTCGGTTTGATTTATTTAGCAGTTTCTGACGGTATAAAAACCGTTGTTAAGAAACTTAATAATCAGTTCACAACTGATGTAAGGAACAGTAACAGAATAAGTGCTTCTGATGAGGCTCTTAATTTGATATTAAAAATGATAGGAGAATAAACTATGGAAAAGAAAAATAATGCTGTTGTAAAAAAAGTTATTATTGCAGTTGTAGTTGTTGTATTACTTGTAGCTGCAATATTCTTGACAAAATCATTTATTGACCAGAAGAACGAACCTTCAAACGGTGATGTTCCATCATCTTCACAGACATCACAGACTGTTGAACCAGTTTCAAAACCTGACTATTCAGAATATGTTGAACAGAATCCTGAAACAGTAGGTTGGATTTCAATTCCGGGAACAAAGATTAATTTCCCTGTTGTACAGTCAGTAGATAATGAATATTATCTCTCTCATACATTTGACCATAAGTCAGATAAACGTGGTGCAATTTATATGGACTATCGTAACAATGCCATTGACCTTGATGCTAATACAATTATCTATGGTCACAACGATTACAAAGACGGTAGTGTTTTTTCAGAAGTAGCACATTATGATGATATTGAGTATTACAAGGAACATCCGATTATTGAATTCAATACACTTGAAAGCTATTATCAGTGGAAAATCTATGCTGTATTTATCACAAATCAGCAAGCATATGATGATAACGGATATATTTTCAATTTTATCTGGCCTCAGATGGAAGGTCCAAACTTCAAGGGTTATGTTGAAGAATTGAATAAGCGTACACTTTATTATACAGGTGTTGATATCAAGAACGGTGATAGAATCCTTACATTGTCATCATGCGCAAGAAATCTTGACACAGCAGGAAACCGTGCAAAAACAAGTATCGTTGTTGTTGCTCGTGCTGTAAGACCTGGTGAAGACCCGACAGTTGATGTTTCAAAAGCATATGTAAACGAAAATCCAAAGTATCCACAGCTTTATTACAATATTAAGGGTATCGCAAATCCATATAAGAATGATGAAAGATGGTACCCGGTGGTGATTGACTAATGGATAAAAAAGAAAACAATAATCCAATGCTTTCTTTTGATAAACTCCGTGAAGGTTTAGGTATAGAAGGGGAATTACCACAGGTTAATGAACCGCAAATACCAAAAACTGTTGAAGAGGTAAAATCGGTATCAAAAAATGTAACTCCGACAAGTGGAAAATCTGTTGTTGAAAACGGAATTAAATTTATTGATATTACTGAACAGTACACATCTCCTCAGCAACAGACTGTAATAGCAGAAGAAACTACTGTAAAACAAGATGAAAAAGTGGAGCAAATTATAACACCCGGTCCCGAAACACCTAAAAAGCGTGTAAGAACATTCAATGAAATCTTTTCTGATTTCTTTGCAGTTTTTCTTCCTGTTAAGGGTGACAGTAGTAAAGAAAAAATCAGAAAAATCATTATGGATTTTTCGATAATTCTTATTATCGCTTGTCTTATAGGTTTTGTTCAGCTTTTTGTTGAAAGAACTGAACAATCTGCTTTGGGTGGTTCAGTTAACAATACTGATTTAACTGATAGACTAAGCAATAATTCTTATAACGAATCATGGAAAGAAACTCTTTCTGATAGTGCTTCAATTACATTTCCCGAAGGTATGAAATCACAGTATTCATATCTTTATAGTTCAAACAATGATATGGCAGGTTGGATTAAAATTAATAACACCAGTCTTGATGTTCAGGTTGTTCAGGGCAATGATAATGAATATTATCAGAACAAGGACTTTTTTGGAAATGATAATAAATCAGGATGTCCGTATATTGATTATAAAAATGAAACGATTGAACTTGATGATAATACAATAATTTACGGACAAAATTCCAACAATAATCTTATGTTTTCTGTTCTTGAACAGTATAAGACTATTGAAGGTTATAAAAAATCACCGATAATTGAATTCAGTACTTTGTATAAGTCATATACTTTCAAGGTTTTTGCAGTATTTATTGCTACTGATAGCCCTGTAAGTGACAACGGTTTCAGTTATACCGTTACTGATTTTATGTCAGACAACAAATTTGGTGAGTTTATCAATGAAGTGAAAAGCAGAAGTCTTATTAATACTGATGTATCGGTACAGACTGATGATAAAATTTTAACTCTTGTTACTCCAACTCGTGAATTTGATAACGCACGACTTGTTGTAATGGGAAGAATGGTTCGTGAAAACGAATCGACTGATGTGAATGTGGATGCTGTAACTCTTAATACATCACCAAAGTATCCACAGGCATGGTATGATAAAAAAGGTGAAAGCAATCCTTTTGCATAATAATATACAGGTAAAAGTAGGGAAAAGAGAGGTTATTTGAATATGAGAACAAAAGTGTTATCACTTAATGTTGACAGAAGTATGTCTTTTACTCGTTTTCAGGCTCGAATAGAAAGCAGTATAAACAACTATACTGATGATTGTGTCTTCCAACAGTTTGAAGATATAAGAGAAATGTTCGTTGCTTTGCAGAGTGCTCTTGAAAACGATGAATTAATTATTACAGCAGTTGATGTAAAGAATTATTTAAAATTTAAAAATGCATTGATTCAGGCTTTTGGTACAGACATTGCATATAATTCCACTGTATTAAGACGCGTTGAGAATTTAAGTATTGAGGATAAAAAGAAAAAAGCCTTTTCTGCTTTCCCTGAACCTGCAACAGTATTTGTATCTGATGACGGTCTTTATTCAGGTTTTGCAATGGCTAACGGAAGTCAGTATCTCATTCTTTTACCTATTGATAATTACAGAATTGACGAAATTTTAAGAAATGGTGTAATTCCATATCTTAATGAACAGTTAATGGCTAAATATGATGATATTGTTTTAACAACAGAAAAACCTGCATATTTTGATAAGGTTTCATTTGCTGTAAACAGCATTCTTGAATGTGATTCGCTTGTTGCTGTTAATGGCACAAGAAATGCAGAGGTTTTAAAGAGCTGTGGTGACGAAGTTATAGGATTTGATAAGGCTTTTGTGTTTACACCTTATGTTGAGGATAAAGGCAAGATTAATCCTACTGAATATACTGCTCAGCTTGCAAGGGTAAGTCTTGACTTATCTTCTGCAAAACTCGGTGCTTGTATTAGTGATATATACACATCAAATGATGCTAAATATATCTGTATCGCAGTTTCTGATGGTGATTCAGCACTTGTTAGAAAACTCTATATGTCTGATAATGAAACTGAACATGAGTTTGTTGAAAGTGCAGCAGTTGAACTCATTGAACTTATTGGTGAAAAAGTATCTGGTAAGAGAAGTGTAGGAATTGAATTTGCCGATGAACAGGAAAATGCGATTACAGACGATGATAAAAAGATTGCAAAGAAAAAACCTCTTGCTATTCTTGCAATTATCATTGGTCTTGTATTTATAATCTGTGCAATCTTTGCTTTTATTTTCCAATCAAAAGATAACAGCGATTTGTTTGCTTCACTTTTCAGCAATGAAGAATCTTCAACAACTGAAACAACAACAGAACCTATTAGTACAACAGAGCCTGTTACTTCAGGCACAACTGCATATGATGAAAGTATGATGAAACTTTCAGATTACATTGTTTCAACTATTATGAGTATGGACGAAGCAACAATTCAGAATAATATTTCGGAATATAGTAAAGAAGTTCCTGAATTTATTACTGTTAATGGTGAGCAAATTCCTGCAAAACAGGCACTTGCTCGTCTTGTTACTGCTGAAATTTCAAACGGATATAACTATGATGCGGTAAAGGCATATACTGTTGCTGCATATACTTGTCTTAAAGTAATCGGCAATGATTTTGTTCTTGATAATGTTAGAATTTCACAATCTTCAAATGGTGTTGTAATACGAGCAGTTGATGATGTTTTTGGTGAATATCTTACATATAATAATTTCCTTGCCGTTCCTTTGTTCCATAATCTTACAGCAGTAAGCACTCTTGATATGTCAGCAAAACTACCATATCTTAAGAGCGTTAAATTAGAACGTCATCAGGATGTTAATGTAAGAAACTACGAAACAAGCAAAGTGTATTCTGTTGATGAAATGAAAGCAATCTTACTTAAGAATAACAGTTCCGTTGTCCTTTCAGAAAATCCTGCTGAATGGATAGTTGTTAAGGAACATGATGCTTCTGTTTCAGCAGAAGTAGGTAATGTTAAATCTGTTGTTTTCAATGGTACTGAAATGACAGGTATTGAATTTAAGATGAAGGTAATGGGCGATGATAAGTTAGCTTCAATCTGTTTCCAGATTGTATATAACGCAGAAACATCTTCATTTATTGTTACAACATATGGTCAGGGTTACGGAATTGGTATGGGTCAGATTGGTGCTAAATATCTTTCAGTTAATGACCATGACTATAAAGCAATTCTTGCAAAATATTACGAGGGTACAACAGTTACAAAGGGGTAATTTATTATGAGTATTTTAGTTACAGGAGGCGCAGGATTTATTGGTTCACATACTTGTGTTGAACTTTTAAATGCAGGTTATGAAATTGTTATTGTAGATAATCTCTACAATTCAAGTGAAAAATCTCTTGAAAGAGTAAAAGAATTAACAGGCAAAGATTTTTCATTCTATCCTTATGATATTCGTGATAAGGAGAATATGAGAAAAGTTTTTGAAAATCATAAGATTGATGCTTGTATTCATTTTGCAGGTCTTAAAGCAGTTGGCGAAAGTTGTGCAAAACCATTGGAATATTATGATAATAATATTGGTGGTACACTTGCTCTTTGTGAAGTTATGAGAGAATATAACTGTAAGAAGATTGTCTTCAGTTCATCTGCAACAGTATACGGTAGCAGTAATATTTCTCCATTAAAAGAAGATATGAAAACAGGTGGCACAACAAATCCATATGGTACAACAAAATATATGATAGAGATTATTCTCGATGATTTCCATAAAGGTGATAGTGATTGGGCAGTAACACTTCTTCGTTACTTTAATCCAATTGGTGCACACAAAAGTGGTCGTATCGGTGAAAATCCAAATGGTATTCCAAACAATCTTATGCCTTATATTACACAGGTTGCTATCGGTAAATTACCATACCTTAATGTATTCGGTGATGATTATGATACACATGACGGTACAGGCGTAAGAGATTATATTCATGTTGTTGACTTGGCTCTCGGCCATGTTAAGGCTGTTGAAAAAATTCTTAAAGACGAACCAAAGGTTAATGTTTATAACCTTGGCACAGGTAACGGATACAGCGTTCTTGATATTGTTAAGGCATTTGAACAGGCTTCAGGACAAAAGATTGAGTATAAAATTGCTCCTCGTCGTCCCGGTGACCTTGATGTTTGTTATTCAGACGCAACAAAGGCATTCAATGAACTTGGTTGGAAAGCAGAGCGTGACCTTCTCGAAATGTGCGAAGACTCATGGAGATGGCAGAGCAATAATCCAAACGGTTTTGATGAATAATATAGTTTAAAGGGTGATTTTTGTGAAAAAAGGTTTAATTGTTATTATTGCAGTTGTTGCAGTAATTGCGATTTTAGGCGGAAGTATAGTTTCATCTTATAATGGACTTGTTGATAAACAGGCTAATGTTGAGAATGCAGACGCACAGATTCAGGTACAGCTCCAACGCAGAGCAGACTTGATTCCTAACCTTGTAAATACTGTTAAAGCATATGCAACTCACGAAGAGGATGTTTATACAGCACTTGCTGATGCTCGTGCAAAACTCAATTCTGCATCTAATCCTGAAGAATATCAGGAAGCAACAGATAGCTTTGATTCAGCACTCTCAAGACTTTTGGTTGTTGTTGAAAACTATCCTGAACTTAAAGCAGATAAGAATTTCATTGCATTACAGGACGAACTTGCAGGTACTGAAAACAGACTTTCAACAGCAAGAAAAGATTACAATGATGTTGCAACAGACTATAATGCTTCAATCAAAAAGTTCCCAACTGTAATATTTGCAGGAATGTTCGGATTTGAAAAGGTTGATTTATTTGAGGCTTCAAGTGAATCACAGACAGCTCCGACAGTGAATTTTGATTAATTGATAGAGATATGAAAAAGGTTTTTGCACTTTTTTGTGCCATAATTTTAATCTTTTCACTATCATTTTCGTCATTTGCTATTTCTTTACCTGAACCTACAAATGATTTTTTTGTAAATGATTTTGTTAATATTATTGATGAAGATGATGATGCAGAAATAATGAAAATCGGTGCTGATTTGTATGAACAAACTACAGCACAGATTATTATTGTTACTATTGATTCACTTGATGGTTATGATGTCGACGAATATGCTCTTGAACTTGGTCGTGAATGGGGTGTAGGTAGCGAAAATAACGACAATGGTGTTGTTATTTTACTTTCTCTTTCTGACCGTGAAATTTCAATTCAGGTTGGATATGGTTTAGAAGGTTGCCTGAATGATGGTAAAATCGGCAGAATTCTTGATGATTATGCTATTCCATATTTAACTGTTGATGATTTTTCAACAGGTCTGATTGAAGCATATAAAGCAGTTGCTTATGCTGTATGTGAAGAGTATGATGTGGAATTAAATCCTGAATATGAAATCGATAATTATGAAACTAATGAGTTGAATGATGATTTTGGTGCTGATGCTACCATTACCTTATTTTTCGCATTGTTAATTGTTGTTATTATAGTTGTTATTTTTGATAAATTCTTAAAAAATGGTCCTCCAAGTGACGGAAACGGTAATGGAACATATCACGGTGGAGGAAGATACTATGGTGGCCCAACAATATACCGTGGTGGTTTTTCAGGTGGTTCACGAGGTGGATTCTCCGGCGGAGGCGGTGGCTTCCGCGGTGGTGGAGGTTCATTCGGTGGCGGCGGTGCTTCAAGAGGTTTCTGATTTATGAGAGTATTCGATTTTGATAATACACTTTATGACGGTGAAAGTATAATGGATGTTTTTCTTTATTTTTTAAAGAAGGATTTTAAAACCATTATCCGTTTTGCTCCAAAGTTTATAAAGGATTTTATACGATATAAATTTGATAAAATTACCGTTGAAGAAGCAATGGAAAGCTATGGTAAAACCTTTAAAGAGTATTGTGGAAAATATAATAATATCTTTGATGAATTTGAAAAATTCTGGGATTTGAATGAACATAAAGTAAAGGATTTTTATTCTCAAATTCAAGATGAAGACGATATTGTTGTTTCAGGATGTCCATATTGTCTTTTAAAGATTATATGTGACAGAATTGGTATAAAACATTACATAGGCTCTGATATTGACCCGATTAAAGGTGAAATAAACAGCATATGTTATAAAGAACATAAACTTGATGTTTTTCGTTCAGTCTATGGTGATGTAACCATTGATGACTTCTATACTGATTCAATGGCCGATAAACCTATGATGGATATTTCAAAAAATGTCTATATGGTAAAGGGTAATCAGATTACTCAAATCAAAAAAGACGGTGTTACAATTTAATAAATATGAGTAAGTTGGGCAGTTGCGCAGAAAGATTTTCTGTGAGGAAAGTCCGAGCATCATACAGCAGGGTAACGGCTAACAGCCGCCGAGGGTGACCTTAGGGAAAGTGCATAGAGAATAACCGCCGTTAATAACGGTAAGGGTGGAAAGGTGAGGTAAGAGCTCACCGGCGTTGCAGAGATGTAACGGCCGAGCAAACCCTACCCGATGCAACATCGACAGGAGTTGTCAGCTGGGCAGATACTCCAACGGATGGCTTCAGGTATATGGCAACATATATCGTAGATAGATAATTGCCTTAAACGACAGAACTCGGCTTACAGATTTACTCATTTATATAACAGGGTACATATGTACTCTGTTATTTTTTATTGACAAATACATTGAATAATTTTAAAATATATGTGTGAAAGGATGGTATATATGAAAAAGTTTTTATCTTTAATTATTATTACGGCTATGATATTATCGTTTTCAACTGTTTCAGCATCTGCTTGTGAACTTCCACAAAATGATATGCAGGTTCGTCTTGTTAACAAGAATAATTTTGTAACAGACTACCCTTATGTTTTTGTACATGGTATGGGTGGATGGGGACCATCAAACCAATTTTATAAATTATCTCCATATTGGGGTGGAGGACTTTCACTTTCCAACAATGACTTTGTTAAAATGCTCAATGACCAGGGTGTTGAGGCGTATGCTGCAGAAGTGGGACCATTAAATAGTGCGTGGGATAGAGCTTGTGAACTTTATGCTCAACTTACAGGTACGGTTGTTGATTATGGTGAAGCACATTCAAAGGCACATAACCACGACAGATATGGATTTTCATACGAAGGTGTTCCTTTAATGGGCAATGAATGGAAACCGGAAGATAAAATCAATCTTGTAGGTCATTCATTTGGTGGTGAAACAATCAGATTGTTCACTTCTCTTATGGCTTATGGTTGTAAAGAAGAAATTACTGCAACAGGTGATGATACTAGTCCTTTGTTTATGGGTGGTCATGATAGTGTTCATTCATGTATCACACTTTCAAGTCCTCACAACGGTACACAGGTTGCAAATATTCTTTATGACCCTAGTTATCCGTTGTATGGTGTTGTTTTCCTTTATAATGTAATTGGTTCAACACTTGGTAATAATTTTATTGTTTTCTCATTACAAATGAGTCATTTTGGTCTTACACCTGCACAGGGTGAAAGAAGAGTAAACATTAATATGCAAAGTGTAACTGATTACTATTATGCAGAAGATAACTGTTATTATGATTTGACGATACGAGGTGCAAAGGAGTTAAATGATATAATTAAACTTGCGCCGAATACATATTATTATTCTTACAGTACATCAGCTACATATCAGCCATATGAAAACAGTCCTCATATAATCAATAAGACTGTTACACCGATATTCTATATTTCATCAGGTATGATGCTTTTGTCAGAAGGTAAGACTTACGATGGAGTTACAATAGAAGGTAATTGGGCATCCCATGACGGAATCGTTCCACTCGCAAGTGCATTATATCCGTCTTGTGATGCAGCTACCGCAAAAAGTTATGAAGAAAGTATTGCAAACGGTGAAATAATTGAACCGGGAAGATGGTATTATATGAAAACACTTGAGGGAACTGACCACTTTGATTTCTGCGGTACAAAGGATTATCCCACATCGGCTGATGATTTTTATTTTTCAATGGTTGAGGTTGCAAACAGCAGATAAACTAATATAAGGACTGTCAATGACGGTCCTTTTTAACATTATAAATAGTTAAACCATATAATAAGTTGAGGTGATTTTATGCTCGACTCTATAATATGGTCCGTTTTTGTGTTCCTTATACTGCTTGGAACAGTTGCAATTTGCTACTTGATTATGTTAAAATTATTATTACCCAAAACAGATAATACCTATTATGTAATTATTCCTTGCGATAAAAGCTCAAAAGATGTAAGAAAAAGAGCTTACGGAATGAGAGTTAAATTGAATTTCATAAGTGAAGACATAAACAGTAAAATTGTTGTGCTTGATTATGGAATGAGCTATCACGAAAAAGAAGATTTACTTAATATCTGTAAGGAATGTAATGGTATATATTATGTTAAAAATGAGTACTTAAAGGATTATTTAGATGGAAGAATTTGAATCAAAAATCAAATTAAAAGGTACGGTAACTGATATAACATATCGTAATGATGTAAACGGATATACGGTTTTTGTAATTGATACCGGTGATGAAGAACTTACCGTTGTCGGAACAACACCTGATTTAAAAATGGGTGATAAAGTCGAATTGGTAGGTGACTATGTATATCATTCTGTTTACGGAAGGCAGTTTAAGGCTGACTTCTGCAATGCCTTATTGCCTGAAACAATAGAAGACCTCTATCATTATCTTGCAAGTGGTGTTATAAAAGGTATTCGCGAATCGACCGCTTTGAAGATTATTGATAAATTTGGTGAAATGACATTTGATATTCTCGAAAATGAGCCTGAAAGACTTGCAGAAATAAAAGGCATATCTCTTGAAAAAGCAAAGAAAATAGGTAAAGAGTACAGAAGACAATCATCAACAAGAACACTTATTATTAATCTTTCAAAATATGGTCTTAATACTAACGAATGTCTTGTTGCTTTTGATAAGTTAGGTGCTAATGCTGTTGAAATAATCGAAAATAACCCATACATACTCTGTGAGGGTGATAAAAGAATTTCATTTGAACGAGTAGAGCAAATAGCAGATATGTTACCCAAAAAGCCTGACTCAAAACATAGAATTGAAGCAGGAGTTCTTTATGTAGTAAGACATAATTACCTTAATGGTCATACATGTCTTCCACTTGAAAAAATATTCACTCCGTCAGGTGAACTTTTAAATGAAACGAGAGAAAATATTGAAATTGCTGTTGATAATCTTGTCTCAAATAAAAGAATAATTATTGAAAAAATCAGCAACAAAGATTTTGTTTTTTTACCTGAAAGTTACATTGCTGAAAAAAGTATTGCAAGCAGATTAAAAGTTTTATTAAAATTTCCACCCGAAAATCCAATTGATGTAGCATCTCATATTTCAAAAATAGAAAAAAAGCATAATATTGAATATGCCCAACTTCAAAAAGAAGCAATTATAACTGCTGTCAATAAAGGAATTCTAATTCTAACAGGCGGACCTGGTACAGGTAAAACAACAACTCTTAACGGTATTATCAGTATGTTTGAAAAGGATTTTCTTGATATTGCCCTTTGTGCCCCAACAGGTCGTGCAGCACAAAGAATGACCGAAACAACAGGTCGTACTGCTACAACTATTCACAGACTTTTAGAAGTTGAGTGGGGAGAGGGTGATAAACCTGTTTTCAAACGGAATCTTCGTAATCCACTTGATTGTCAAGCACTCATAGTCGATGAAATGTCAATGGTTGATATTTTTCTTTTTTCAAGTCTTTTGGATGCTCTGCCTTTTGGTTGTAGACTAATTATGGTTGGCGATAGTGACCAGTTACCATCAGTCAGCCCGGGTAATGTACTTAAAGATTTAATTGAAAGCGGACTTTTACCGGTTGTACAATTAAAAGAAATTTTCCGTCAGTCAATGGAAAGTAATATTGTAAAGAATGCACATGCAATCGTAAACGGTGAACATATTGAAACCGATAACAAAACAGGCGACTTTTATATGATGCAAAGAAGCTTTTCTCTTGATGCTGTCCGTACAATAAAAGAACTTTCAACAACACGACTTTCAAATGCTTATGGTTTTGACCCGACAACACAGATTCAGGTGCTTTGTCCGTCAAAAAAAGGTGAAACAGGTACGGTAAATCTTAATAATGTGTTACAAGAAGCACTCAATCCTTCATCACCTGAAAAGAAAGAATATAATACAGGTTATCGACTTTTTCGTGAGGGTGACAAGGTTATGCAGACACGCAATAACTATAATACTCATTGGGAATCAGACAATGACGAGGGTGACGGAATTTTTAATGGTGATATTGGTTTTATTGAAACTATTGATATGCGTCACGATGCTGTGATTATTGATTTTTCAGGAAAGCGTGCTACATATTCAAAAGAACAGTTACAGGAGATTGAATTAGCATATGCAATAACTGTTCATAAGAGTCAGGGTAGTGAGTTTGATGCAGTTATAATGCCTGTAATTTCAGTTAATAACAGATTGTGTTACAGAAACCTTTTATATACTGCCGTAACTCGTGCGAAAAAACTGATGATTCTTGTCGGTACAACCGGCTGTCTTAACAGTATGATTGAAAATAATAAGACTCAGTTACGATATTCATCACTTAAACATTTTATGCTTGACAATTAAAATGTCAGGTGTATAATAAATATAGCCAAGTAAATAGTTATGGGTGCTGACGGTAAGTCGGCTGAGATTGAGGTTAATCCACCTCTGACCATTGAACCTGATACGGATAATGCCGGCGTAGGAAATTTTCATTCAGCCTTGCGGTATTCCTTGGCTGAATTTTTTTATTTGGAGGTAAAAGAGAATGAAAAAGAAAAGTATGATTTGGCTCTATTGGCTTGTTGAAAGTGCGATTATGATTGCTCTTTCAGCTGTTTTGGAATTCGTTTCCAAGACAATTATTCCCGAAATGGCATTTGGTGGACAAATCACTATTGTTAGTATGCTTCCTGTTGTGTTGGTTGCATGGAAGTATGGTGTAGGCAAAGGTGTAATTACAGGATTTGTTTATTCACTCGTTCAGATGGCGATGGGCGTCGGAACAATTAGTAAAATGATTTTACCCTCATCAGATGAGTATTTGGGAAGTTTGTTGAACATTGTTCTTATGTTTGCTTTGGATTACATTCTTGCATATACAGTTCTCGGCCTTTCAGCTATGTACAGAAAAGTAATCAAAAAAGATTATATTTCACTGGCATTTGGTACTTTTACAGTTCTTTTATTACGTTATATTTGTCATATAGCCTCAGGTTATATTCTTTTTGGGGCATGGGCAGAATGGTTCTTTACACAAGAAGGCTTCTATTCTTGGGGTTCTACTATTATGAATACATTTAGCGGTAATGCACTTTCTCTTGTGTATTCTATAATATATAACGGTTTTTATATGATTCCTGAAATCATAATTACAACTGTTGTAGCTGTTATTATCGGTAAAATTCCACAAATTACAAAAACCAAAGCATAAAAAATTACTCCCTTGAATTTTTACAAGGGAGTTTAATCTTTTATTCAAAATTTCTGTCAAAACTTCTGTATTGGATTGCTTCTGTAATGTGTTTTGTATCAATAATTTCAGAATGGTCAAGGTCAGCGATTGTTCTTGCAATTCTCAAAACTTTATCATAAGCACGAGCGGATAACGATAATCTTTCAAATGCTGTTTTAAGAATAAGTAAAGCATTGTCCGTCAATTTACAGAATTTTCTTGTAGCAGAAGCATCCATTTTTGCATTACAGGTAATCCTTGTACCCACAAATCGTCTGTGTTGAATTTGCCTTGCTATCTCAACTCGCTTTTTAATATCAGCAGAACATTCCGCTTTGCTTGTACCTGAAAGATTTTCAAAATCAACAGGTGGAACATTGATGTGAATGTCAAGTCTGTCAATAAGAGGGCCACTTACTCTGTTTAAATATCTTTGTGCAGCACCATTAGAACAGGTGCAAGGTCTTGTAGGATGTCCGTGATAACCGCAAGGACATGGGTTCATGGCACAAATCATCATAACGGAACATGGATACTGAAATTTTGCAGCAGCTCGTGAAATGCTTATAACACCGTCTTCAATAGGCTGACGAAGAACTTCAAGTGTGTTTCTTGTGAATTCGGGTAACTCATCAAGGAATAGGACACCATTATGTGCTAATGAAACCTCACCGGGTCTTGGAATAGCACCGCCACCCGAAAGTCCGGCAGGGGATACGGTGTGATGAGGTGAACGGAAAGGTCTTGAACGGATTAAGGAAATTCCACTCGGCAAAGCACCTGCAATTGAATATATGTTTGTAGTTTCGATTGATTCATCGAATGTCATATCAGGTAAAATTGACGGCATTCTTTTAGCAAGCATACTTTTACCTGAACCGGGAGGGCCAACCATAAGCACATTGTGACCGCCTGCGGCAGCAATTTCCAATGCTCGTTTAACTTCTTCCTGACCTCTAACATCGGCAAAATCAGGAATATTAATAGGATTGTAATACTCTTTGTATTCTTCACTCGTAACAGGCTTTATTTCTTCAATACCTGTAAGATGCTTTAATAGTTGAAATACACTTTTAACGGGATAAACATCAATACCTCTTACAACAGCACCTTCACTTATGTTTTCATATGGAATAAATATCTTTTTTATTCCGCTCTTTTTAGCACAAAGAACCATTGGTAAAACACCATTGACTTTTCTCAGTTCACCGTCAAGAGATAATTCACCAATAAACGCCATTTCATCAGTAACACCTTTTAATTGTTCATTAGCGCTTAATAGGGCAATAAGAATGGGAAGGTCGTAAATAGGTCCTTCTTTCTTTATATCTGCAGGAGCAAGATTTACTGTTATTCTGCTGACAGGATATTGTAAATTAGCGTTTTTAATTGCTGAACGCACTCTTTCTCTGCTTTCTGACACAGCAGTATCAGGAAGGCCAACAATATCAAAGCGTGGCATACCACCTGATATGTCGGCCTCAACAATAACCTTATATGCTTCCATTCCAAATAGTCCAAGACTTATAATTCTTGAAAACAAAATATCACATCCCAATATTAATGTAATAATTATACAATAATACGCATAATATTTTCAATATTAAATTGAAATCATATTTACATTTGACAATAAATAGGATAAAATATATATAGAAAAATTTGGAGGTTTTATAATGAATGATATAAATAAACTCTATGATTTATGGATTTCTTCTGCTGTTGCTGACAAAGACTTGATTCCTGAGCTTGAAAGCATTAAAGGTGATGAAGAAGCAATTCTTGACCGTTTTTATAAAAATCTTGAGTTTGGTACTGCAGGACTTCGTGGTGTTATCGGTGCAGGTACCAACAGAATGAATGTTTATACAGTTAATCAAGCAACACAGGGCTTGGCTGATTATCTTAATGAATCATTTGAAAATCCGTCAGTTGCAATCGCTTATGATTCAAGAATAAAATCAAAAGAATTTGCTGAAAGTGCCGCTGGAGTTCTTGCTGCTAACGGAATTAAGGTTTATATTTATCCTGAACTTGTTCCTACACCTATGCTTTCTTTTGCAGTAAGAAGACTGGGGTGCTCATCAGGTATTATCATTACTGCAAGCCACAATCCGTCAAAATATAATGGCTATAAATGCTATGACCCTAATGGTTATCAGATGACTGACGAGGCTGCTGAAAAAACATATAACTATATTCAGAATATTGATATGTTCTCAGGTGTAAAGACAATGGATTTTGATGACGCGCTTGCTGAAGATATGGTTGACTTCATCGAAGATTGGCTTTATGACGAGTTTTATGAAAAAGTCCTTTCTTGTCGTGTTAATGCTGATGCAATTAAAAAATCAGGACTTAAACTTATATACACTCCACTTAACGGAGCTGGCAATAAACCAGTTCGTAAAATTTTAAAAAAAGCAGGAATCAAGGATGTAACCGTTGTTAAGGAACAGGAAAAACCTGATGGTAATTTCCCGACTTGTCCATATCCAAATCCCGAAATTCGTCAGGCTTTTGAATGTTCAATCGAAACTGCAAAGGGTACAGATGCTGATTTGTTACTTGCAACCGACCCTGACTGTGACCGTGTTGGTATTGCTGTCCGTGACGGTGATGATTATGTTCTTATGACAGGTAATGAAGTTGGTGCAATGCTTTGCGAATACCTTCTTTCAAATCTTAAAGAGCAGAATAAGCTACCTGAAAAACCTGTTGTTGTCAAATCAATCGTTACAACACCATTAATTGAAGCAATTTGTAAAGAATATAATGCAGAAGTAGCTGATTTATTAACCGGCTTCAAATATATTGGTGAATTTATAACTAACCTTGAAAAAGAAGGTAAAGAAGACAATTTCATTATTGGTATGGAAGAATCTTATGGCTATCTTCGTGGTATTCACGCAAGGGATAAGGATGCTGTTGTTGCATCTCTTATGATTGCTGAAATGGCTGCTGTATATAAACTTAAAGGAATTTCACTTAAACAGTTTATGGACAGCATTTACGAAAAGTACGGAATGTATCTTAACTCTGTTATGAATTTTGCATTTGAAGGTGCAAGCGGAATGCAGAAGATGGCAGATATTATGAGTTCACTTCGTGAAAATGCTCCTACTTCATTTGCAGGTATAAAAGTTGTTAAGATTGCTGATTATAAAACAAGTACTGTAACAGACGTTTTATCAGGTGATATAAAGACTATTGAATTACCTATATCAAATGTTCTTTCATATTCACTTGAAGATAACAGTAAGGTTATTATCAGACCATCAGGTACTGAGCCAAAAATCAAAATATATATTACTGCTTACGATGACACAAAGGCAAAGGCAGAGGAAAAATCCTCTTTGATTTCTGCTGATGCTGAAAAGCTGTTAGGAGAATAAAATATGAATAGAGAAAAATTTGTTAAATTTGTTGCTATTTTTCTTGCGGCAATTATGATTTTGAGCACAGGAACGGCATTGTTACAGATTTTTATGTAATTATTAAAAGCTACGGTTTTTACCGTGGCTTTTAAACTGCTTTGTTTTTGTATAAAATATACACAAATTTTTGTTGACAATAGATTTTTTTGTGATACAATAATATAAATGACTAATATAGTGCTTTTTGAGGTGATTTCTTGACTAATAGTTCTGTTAACAAGTATGAGGATGATGTTATTCTTGTTTCAAGAGCTAAGTCGGGGGATAGCAAGGCATTATCAATGCTTATTGAAAAATATTCTGAAAACATTAAAATAAAAGCATATACCTTTAATTGTGTTCATGTAAAGGATAATGAAGATTTATACCAAGAGGGTATGATGGGCTTTGTATCTGCTGTTTATTATTACGATGAAAATCGTGGTGCTTCTTTTAATACTTTTATGACACGCGTTGTTTCCAACAGAATGATTCAGGTATACAATAATATGCGTGATTATTCAAAAGTTTTTCTTGTTACTGAAAATAACTCTGAAAAGTTTCTTAATAGTGTTGATAACAGTAATATGACACCGGAAGAACATCTTGTTTCAACTGAAAGTTATGACGAATATCTTTTATTTATTGACAGTGAATTTTCTGAGTTTGAAAAAAAGGTATATAAGCTCTTTTTGAAAAACTTATCTTATAATGAAATGAGTATTATTCTTGAATGTACTGTAAAATCTATTGATAATGCACTACAGCGAATAAAGAAAAAAATTAAAGAGTTTTTTGAAAAGCAAAAAATTTAATTGGAAATATGCCCACAACTCATAGTTGAGCATTTAATATGTTACGGTGCAAATCCGTATTGGGTAAAAATAAATTTTGTGAGGTTATCAAAATGTACGAAGACAAAACACTCATCTGTAAAACTTGTGGAAATGAATTTGTTTTCACAGCAGGTGAACAGGAATTTTATGCAGAGAAAGGACTTGTAAACGAACCAAAGTCATGTAAAGAATGTCGTGTAGCTCGTAAAAACGCTAATCGTGGCGAAAGAGTTTACCACACAGCTGTATGTGCATCTTGTGGTGGCGAAGCAAAAATTCCTTTTGAACCAAAGGATGACAGACCGGTATATTGCAGCGATTGTTTCGCTAAAATGAAAGGCGAATAATTTAAAAATGTATATACATAAAGCACAAGGTTTATCCTTGTGCTTTTGCTTTAAATCATCAATTTTTTGTTGATTTTTATTGTTTATTGTGATAAAGTATTATTATATGAAATCTAAGGGGGATTTTAAAATGGATTTAAAGAAGATAATTGAAAAGAAGGACGAAGCAGCACAATTTATGATTGATGAAATCACTCATATTTGTACTAAATTTGAAAAAAGAGCTCCTGGCTCAAAAGGTGAAAAACAGGCTTGTGAATATATGGCAAAGCAGTTGAAGGATTTAGGCTGTGATAATGTTTATGTTGATTCATTTAAGGAAAATCCTGACTCATTCTATGGCTGGATTTACTTCACAATTACATGCTGTTTCTTAGCACTTGCATCTTATTTCTTTATGCCTGCTCTTTCAATTGTTTTTATTGTAGTTGGACTTGCACTTTGTTTCTTGCAGTTTGGTCTTTATAAGAAAACTGTTGATAAACTTTTTAAAGAAGAAACAGGTCATAACGCAGCCGGTTTTAAAAAGCCAACTGGTGAAGTAAAACGCAGAATTATTTTTAACGGACATCCTGACGCAACATGGGAATGGCCATTCAAATACAAGTTTACATATCTTGGCTTTGACATTCATATGATGCTTTGTTTTGTTGGTGCTTTCTATACAATTGGAATTGCTATTGCTAAACTTGCAGGTGCACTTGAAGGTGAACTTGCAACAAAACTTGGTCTTATCGGTCTTGTTTTTGCACCTTTCTGGTTTGGTCTTTACTTTATGTGGAACAAAAAGAGAGTTGTTGATGGTGCTAACGATAACCTTTCAGGTTGTTATATAGGTATCGCAATTCTTAAAGCACTTAAGGATGCTGGTATTGAGCTTGAAAACACAGAAATCGGTGTTGTTCTTACAGGTTCAGAAGAATCAGGTCTTCGTGGTGCAAAAGCATGGTGTGAAGCACACGCTCACGAATTCAACGATGTTCCTACATTTGTTTATTCATATGATACAATCACACAGCCTGAATATTTACAGGCAAACTACCGCGACCTTAATGCAACTGTAAAGGTTGATAAAGATGTTTCTGATTTGTTTGTTGAGGCATGTAATGAACTTAACATTAAGTGCGGTAAAGGTATGGTTCCTCCACTTGGCGGTGCAACTGATTCTGCTGCATTTGCACAGGCAGGTATGCGTTCAACAGGTATTACAGCACTTAATCACGCTCTTCCTGATTTCTATCATACAAGACTTGATACTCCTGAAAAGCTTAACAAGGGTTGTCTTGCTGACTGTTTCGCAGCAAGTGTTAAGGTTCTTGAAATGTTTGATAACGGAGCAAAGCAATAAAATTATTTTTTACTCCCTTACTATAAATAGTAGGGGAGTTTTTGTTCATTTTTTGTTAAAAAACATTGAAATAAACATTCTGTTGTGTTATAATTACAACATTATATTACGAAAGAGGGATTTTATGAAAATCAATGACCTTTTGCATAAGGTTTATGGCACAAATCCTAATGACCCAAGCAGTCTTCAGCCTAAAGAAGCTATTGCTTATGGTATTGCAGGTTTTGGTCAGAACTTTGTTTGCACAATCATCGGTTCATACCTTACAATTTTCTTGACAGACGCACTTCTTTTTGGTGCGGAGGGTGTTACAATCGGTACTCTTACAGGTTCAATGGCAGTTGCTTATTTGATGCTTGGTACCCGTATTTTTGACGCTTTCAACGACCCTATTATGGGCTCAATTGTTGACAGAACAAGAACAAAATGGGGCAAATGTCGTCCTTATCTTAAATGGATGGCTATTCCTATCGCAATTATGACAATTGCTTGTTTCTTACCTGCATTCCAGGCAAAGGCAACATCAACATTTATCATTATTGCAATTGTGTATATTATTTGGTCGGTTGTTTATACTGTTGCGGACGTTCCTTACTGGGGACTTTCAACATGTATGACAAATAATACAGTTGTTCGTGGTAATATGCTTACAATTACACGTCTTCTTTGCACATTGGGTGCAGGTATAGTAACTGTTTTTGTTCCAATTATTACTGGCGCTGTTACTTCAAAGTTTAAGTACCCAGACACAGAAGCAGGTTTAGCACAGATTGCGGTTGATAAAGCTGACCAGATTTCAAAAATTGTTGCTAATCAAGGTTTAACATTTGAAGAAGCTGCTCAGACATTTGTTGGTACTGTTATCAGTGGACAGGAAATTGCAAACGCTGATACACTTAAATGGACATATTTTATTTGTGCAGCAGTTCTTGTTGTAATAGCAGTTCCAATGTTCTTCTATGGCTTTAAGCATACAAAAGAACGTTTTACAGCTGATGATAATCCTCCAAGCCTTGGACACAATCTTAAACTTCTCTTCAAGAATAAAGAACTTCTTCTTATTGTTCTTTCAGGTATTCTTGGCGGTGCAAGAATGGTTTATACATACACAGGCGGTCTGTACTTCGCAAAATATGTTCTCCAGAACGAAGGTATGTATAGCTTGATTACACTTCTTGTTGTTCCGGGTGGTCTTGTTGCATCACTTCTTGTTCCGTGGATGTCAAAGAAATTTACAAAGAAATGGGCTTATATTGCAGTACACATCTTTGGTGGTGTTGTAATGGCAATTATGTACTTTGTTGGATACGACGAACCATGGAAACTTGTTATTGCTGCAATTGCACTTGTTCTTCTCGGTATTCCACAGGGTGTTAACAACATTATCACTTATGCTATGATTGGTGATACAGTTGACTATCTTGAATGGAAAACAGGTGAGCGTGGTGAGGGTATCTGCTTCGCTATGCAGACACTTATCAACAAGATTGGTATGGCTGTTGGTGCTTTCATTGGTGTTATTTCTTTCGCAGCAGCAGGTATCAATGCTGAAACAGGTTATATCTCAGCAGAAGGTGCACAGACACTTTGGAATATGCTTGTTCTTTCAGGTGTTATCAGTATGTTTGCTTGTGCAGTTCCAATGTTCTTCTACACAATTACAGAAAAACGTCAGGCTGAAATGATTGCTGATATTGAATCAAGAAAAGCTAATGCTAAATAATTAATTTAAAATATCTGGACGGCGGTAGGAAACTATCGCCGTTATTTTTTGATGAATTATGAAATATAACAATATTGTTAAAGGTGAGTTTGTTGACCGACCTAACAGATTTATTGCAAATGTAATTATTAATAATAAGGTTGAAGTTTGTCATGTTAAAAACACAGGAAGATGTAAGGAGTTGCTCGTAAAAGGTAATACAGTTTATTTGCAGAAAAGTGATAATCTAAACAGAAAAACGAAGTATGACCTTATTGCGGTTCTAAAAGGTAATAGACTTATTAATATGGATAGTCAAGTTGTTAATTTTGTTGCACTTGAATATATTCCAAACCTTTTTGAAAATATTAGACTCATTAAACCTGAATATAAATATGGTAACTCACGATTTGATATTTATCTTGAAACAGATAATGAAAAGATATTGATTGAGGTTAAGGGTGTAACACTTGAAAATAACGGTGTAGTACGCTTTCCTGACGCTCCTACGGAACGGGGAGTGAAACATCTCAAAGAATTGCAAAAAGCCGTTACAGGGGGTTACAAAGCCTATGTTATGTTTGTGGTACAAATGAGCGATGTGAAATACTTTGAACCAAATTCAGAAACTCATCCCGAATTTGCTGAGGAACTTCGAAAAGCAAGAAATAATGGCGTAATTCCTTTAGCATGTGATTGTGCTGTAACTCCGGATTCAATTGAAATTAGAAAACCAATACTTATTAAGTTATAAAAAATATGCCGTAGTCGTTTGACTACGGCATTACTTATATGTTTATGTGTTTGGATTAACCGAATTGTGAGAGCAAGAAACCTGCTGCGACAGCAGAACCAATAACACCTGCAACGTTAGGACCCATTGCGTGCATTAAAAGGAAGTTTGAAGGATTGTATTTTCTGCCTTCTGTCTGTGATACACGAGCAGCCATAGGAACAGCAGAAACACCAGCTGAACCGATAAGTGGGTTAACTTTACCGCCTGTTACAATGTTCATAACTTTAGCGAAGATTACACCACCTGCTGTTGAGAATGCGAATGCAAGTAAGCCGATACCAATAACAAGTAATGTTTTCTTGTTAAGGAATGCAGAACCTTCTGCAGTAGCACCAACAGTTGTGCCGAGTAAGATTGTAACAATGTTACAAAGTGAATTCTGTGCAGTATCTGAAAGTCTGTCAGTAAGTCCGCTTTCTTTGAAAAGGTTACCAAGCATAAGGAAACCGAGAAGGGGAGCAACTGATGGAAGAATAAGAACACAGATAACTGTAACAACGATTGGGAAAATAATCTTTTCAGCTTTACTAACTGTTCTTAGCTGATTCATCTTGATTTCGCGTTCTTTTTTAGTTGTGAGCATTTTCATAATCGGTGGCTGGATAAGAGGAATAAGAGCCATATATGAATATGCTGCAACTGCGATTGAACCTAAAAGATGAGGAGCAAGCTTGCCTGTAAGGAAAATTGCAGTAGGACCGTCCGCACCACCGATAATAGCGATTGAAGCAGCTTCTTCAGGTGTGAACTGACCTGAAAGCATAGCTACTGTAAATGCAACGTAAATACCTAACTGTGCAGCAGCACCAAGTAAAAGGCTTGATGGGTTAGCAAGGAGAGGACCGAAGTCTGTCATTGCACCAACACCCATAAAGATAAGACATGGGAAAATACTTGATTTAACACCTGCATAAATCAGTCTTAGTACACCTGTGTTGTACCAATGTGCATCAGGGTCTAAATATGGATTATTATCGCCAACAAACGACATGTTTGTCGGGTCAGCCATAATTTCAGGATAAATATTAACGAGAAGCATGCCAAAAGCGATTGGGATTAAAAGTAATGGTTCAAACTTCTTAACTATCGCAAAATAGAAAAGAACAATTGAAACAAGTATCATAACCCAGTTTTGCCATGGAAGGTTAACAAAATTTGATTGATTAAAAAGCTCAATAAGAGCGTTTATAATTTGCATGTTATGCCTCCTCTGAATTAACCGAGAACAGCAAGAACTTCGTCAGTAGCAACTGATGCACCTTTTGTAGCAATAACCTGCTTAACTGTACCAGAACATGGAGCAACGATTTCGTTTTCCATTTTCATAGCTTCAAGAACGAAAAGAACATCACCTTCGTTAACAGACTGACCTGCAGAAACGTTAACTGCAAGAACTGTACCCGGCATTGGAGCTACAACCTTTGTTCCGTCACCAACAGCAACAGGAGCAGGTGCAGCTGCAGGAGCAGCAGGTGCTTCAACAGCAGGAGCAGGAGCCGCAACAGGTGCTGCTACAGGAGCAACAGGAGCAGCAACAACCACAGGAGCTGCTGATGGAACAACAGCAGTAACAACTGCTTCGTTAAGTTCGTTTACTTCAACTTCATAATCATTTCCATTTAATGTAACTACGTATTTCATTTTAATATTCTCCTTTATTTTTCAATGAGTTTAATTGATTTAAATGCAAGTCTGTCGAGAGGAATTCCCGATTCTTTGCTTGTAAGTGCCATTACTTTAACTGCAGTTTCTTCGTCAGTTTTGTAAAGTTCAGGTGTATCGCAAAGCTTGATTGACTTGAAAACAAGTCTTTCGAGAGGAATACCTGTCTGATGGCTTACAATAGCCATAATTGATGCTGCTGTTTTATAGTCAGTTTTATAAAGTTCAAGAGAGTCATCAAGTTTAATTGAACTGAAGTTAAGTCTTTCAAGTGGAATACCACTTTCGTGACTGATAATAGCCATAATTGATGCTGCTGTTTTATAATCAGTTCTGTAAAGTGTAACACCGTTTGAATGTTGAACAGGAGTAGGTGAAGGAGTTTCTACAGGTACAGAAACAGGAGAAGAAGTTTCAACAGACTTTTTGATTGGCTTTTCTTCAGTTATATTTTTTACTTTTGTACCTTTTTTACTACCACCTTCAACAGCCTGAACAACTTTTGAAAGCATTACAATGATAACTGCAAGAAGAATAAGAATTATTAAAACGACAATAAAACCTGTAGCAGAAACACTAAGAATTTCTGGTAATGTCATTTTATGTCCTCCTTAGTCAACTCTCTTGATTGAATATTTGAATGTGTTCTTTTCTTTTTCAGCTCTTGCTTCAAAGAATTTTTCAGCCTGAGCAGGGAATGCAATGTAAGAAAGAACATCTTCGTCACATTTAGCTACATCGCCAAGTTCTGACTTTGTCTGTTCAAATGCAGGCTCAAGTGTGTCAGCAAAACGACATTTAATCGGCTCATCATCACCAAGCACCTTCTTCTGAAGGTCAGCGTCGATTTCACCGGGAGCCTTACCGTATTCACCCTTGATGTATGCTTTGATTTCCTTTGAAATGTTCTTGTATCTTTCACCAACAAGTACATTTGTAACAGCCTGATTACCAACCATCTGGCTGAGAGGAGTAACAAGTGGAGGATAACCCATATCCTTACGAACCTGAGGAATTTCAAGAAGTGCTTCTTCCATTCTGTCAAGAGCGTTCATATCTTCAAGGTTTGCCATCATATTTGAAAGCATACCGCCGGGAACCTTATATGTCAAAGCATCTGTATCAGTTACAAGTGCTTTTGGTTTTAAAAGTCCTGAAGCAAGATACTGGTCACGAAGCGGCTTGAAGTGGTCATTAACTGCTTTCAATGCATCTCTGTCAAGACCTGTTTCGTATCCAAGACCTGTAAGAGCATCATGAATTGTTTCTGTTGCAGGTTGTGCAGTACCGCCTGAGAAACAAGAAGTTGCTGTGTCAATAATATCGCAACCTGCTTCAACTGCCTTAAGGATTGTCATATAAGCCATACCTGTTGTGCAGTGAGTATGAAGAATAACCGGCATTTCAGGCATTGCATCCTTAATTGCACCAACAAGGTCCTTTGCTTCAACAGGAGTCATAACGCCTGCCATATCCTTAATACAAATTGTTGAACAACCCATTGCCTTCATTTCTTTACAAAGAGCAACATAGTTCTCAAGTGTGTGAACAGGGCTTGTTGTATAAGAAATAGCACCTGATGCAATTGCACCGTTTTTAATTGTTTCGTCAACTGCTACCTGAATGTTACGAACATCGTTAAGTGCATCGAAAATTCTGATAACATCAATACCATTTTCAATACTCTTTTTAATGAACATTCTGACAACATCATCCGGGTAGTGCTTATAGCCTAAAAGGTTCTGACCACGAAGAAGCATCTGAAGCTTTGTATCAGGACACTTAGCTTTGATGTTACGAAGTCTTACCCATGGGTCTTCATTAAGGTAACGAAGACATGAGTCAAATGTAGCACCGCCCCAGCATTCAAGAGAATAGTAACCTGCCTTATTGAGCTTTTCAAGAGCCGGTTCAAAATCTGCAAACGGCATTCTTGTTGCAATAAGTGACTGGTTGGCATCTCTCAATACGGTTTCTGTAAACTGTACTTTCATAGTTTTTTGCCTCCAAACACAAGTAATTAATACATAAAATACAAATTATCCCAATTTAATGTATTGTGATAATTATACATTATAATTGTAGTATTATCAATAGAAAAGAAATAATAAAATAATTTTTGTAAGAATAACGAAAAAAGGCATCGAAAAATGCCTTTTTTTGTCAACAAATCTATATATTTTTTCTTGATTTTATTTGATTGAATATTGAATACAAACCAATACAAATAAGGAATACACCAAATATATGAGAAAGTTGTTCTGATTTGAATAATGTCAAGAAATTACTTGCAATAATTGAACCGATAATACCACCTGAAATAACAGGTAAAATAGTCTTAATTTTAATTTGTTTTTTAAAAAAGTAAATTGCTGTTGCAAGTATGGCGCAAGGGATAAAAAAGATTAAATTTGTGCCTTGTGCTGTTATTTGAGGTGTATTTGTAAATAGTGCAAGATAAATAATCAATACACCGCCACCACCGAAGCCCATTGAGCCGATTAAACCCGATAGAAATCCTGCAATTATTGGAACAATATAATTCATTTGAATAATAACCTCATTCCTGCCCAAATAATAAAACCTGCAAACAGTATTGTCAGAGTTTTATTTGATATTCTTTTGATGAAAAATGTTCCTGCGATACTACCGACTAATCCCGGTATCAAATATACGTAAACATCAGAAATTTTTACATCCCCATTTTGAATATAAATATAAGCACTTACTATTGAAACCGGCAATATAGTTGCAACAGCATTGATTTGAGCCTCTTTTTGACTCATTCCTATTTTTTTATAAAAAGGAACAGTCAACATTCCTCCACCTGCACCGAGCATTATATTCACAACTCCAATTAAAGTTCCATATAATAATTTTTTAACTCTACCCATAATTACACCTCATTAAATTATTTCATTTCCTTTTGTTTTTATCCGTTAATTTGTGTTAGAATATATACTAAACAAATAATTGAACAATTCTACCAATGATTGAATTTATTTCAATGAATGAGTTATTGTATCAGGCTTATTTTTCAGATATTATTAAGATGTAACGTTACAGAAATAATATGAGGTGATAAACTATGACAATCTATTTTGGAGAAAATATAAAAAAATTACGAAAAGAAAAAGAACTTACTCAAGAAACTCTTGCCGAATTTTTAGGAGTATCATTTCAGGCAGTCAGCAAATGGGAAAGGGGAGAAACTTATCCTGATATAACTATGCTTCCTGTAATTTCTTCTTTTTTCAATGTGTCAATTGATGAGTTGCTCGGTGTTAACAGAGTTGAGGATGACGCAGAAATCATCAAAGAACTTGAAGCTTATGATAATCTCACAGATGAAAAATTAAAACTGGAAATAATAAACAGACTTAAGGAAAAGTTCCCTAATGATTTCCGTATTCTTTTAAGAAATATGACTTCCCTTGTTCATTTCAAAGAAAAAACACCCGAAAATGTTGCAAAAATAATTGCAATATATGAAAACATTAAGCAGAACTGTAACAATGACAAAATACGCATTTCTGCAAAAAGACATATTGCCGAACTCTATAAAGAACTTTCAGAGAAAGAAGGTAGCGGCATAACCTTTGAGGACTGTGAAAAAATCATAAAAGAAATGCCGAGAATGAGAGATGGACAAGAAATGTTCTGTTTTTATTATCCTGAAAACTATCCGAATGGCGATGAGATAATAATGAACACTCTTGAAGAACAATTCTTACTGCTCAATACAGTTTATTCTCATTATTTTCATTATAACGGCTTTTTCTATGACAGAAACTTCTCTGACGAATGGGTTATTTCAGCTTCCAAAACAGAACTCGACTTTTTGAATTTCGTATATGATGATGGACATTATGGTAAAATGTGGCGTACAGTCATATATAATTACGGACATTTAGCTGTGAGATATTTCAAACTCGGTGATAATGCTAATGCATTTGATAACTTTAGAAAAATGTGCGAACTTGCTATCAAGTTTGACAATATGGACAGAATAACAACGATGCACTCAGTAATGTTTGAGGGCAAGGAGTTTGACAAGCATACCCTTGGCAGTACATATATTGCAAAAATGCAAGCTAAGGAACTTCTTATAGAAAAATATCCGTTAACTGATGAATTCAAATCTACATCTGAATTTCAACAAATTATTAGTATGTTAGATTAAAAAATCTGTAGGGGCAGGTCTTAAGTGCCAGCCTGATACTGTAAATCATATTAATAGAATATTTCGCTTTACACGGGAATTTTATTCACCTATAATGTTATTGTAAAATACTGAAAACAAAGTTATCATTGTTATGTTGCTACAATAAATATTATAGGTGATTTTTATGACAATTTACTTTGGAGAAAATATAAAAAAACTGCGTAAGGAAAAGGAACTTACGCAAGAATCTCTCGCAAATATTTTAGGAGTATCGTTCCAGACAATCAGCAAATGGGAAAGGGGAGAAACATATCCCGATATAACATTTTTGCCTGTTATTGCAAGATTTTTTGATACTTCTATCGATGATTTGCTCGGTGTTAATAAATCAAGAGAAGAAGAACAAATAAACGAGTATCTTAAACTTTATGAAGATATGAAGTTAAAAGATTTAACTTTGACTTATAATAAATATCAAATTGCAATTAAAGAATTCCCAAATGATTTTCGCATTTTAATTCGATATATGGAACTTTTGTACGATGTTAAAGGTTTTGTACAAGGTGAATATAAAGACATTTCAAAAGAGATTGCGTCTATTTATGAAAAGATACAGAATCATTGTACAGATGACAATATAAGAATACGCTCAAAAGTAATTATGATTTCTCATTTATTGACATTATATCATTGTGTTCCAAACGAAGAGGGTAATTACCGTGTATATAAAGAGTATCTTAATCACGCAGAAGAAATAGTAAATACTTTGCCTTTAATTAATGATACAAAAGAATTAATGCTGATGAGTTTGGCATTTGATACAGAAAACTATAATACAACGCATAGAAATGCTATTGAAGAATTGTTATTTATTTTGCAAGATACATTATTTGGATATAGCTTTAATTATAAACCTGAAAAAAGACTTGAGATTTTTAAATATATACAAGGACTCATTAACTTGATATTTGACGACGGAAATTTTGGTAAGAATTGTGTTAACAGACTTTATAATTACGGACATATTGGTCATTTGTATCATCAAATCGGTGATGATGAAAATGCTTTAAAATATCTTAAAATTGCTGCTGAATATGCAAAGGAACTTGATGAAAATCCCGATATTTCGGAAAAATCAATGAGACATTATAATTTCGGACCAATATACCGTGAAACTAATTTATCTCAATTTATGAAAATTGTTATGACGGAACATTATCCATTGTCCGATGAATTCAAATCAAAACCTGAGTTTAAAGAAATAATAAAAATATTAGAATAACGGTAGGGCGGGGTCTTGACCCCGCCGATATCAAGATATATATAAAAGAGGCTTGATAGCCTCTTTTTCTATGTTTATTCACTTTTTAATATTTTTCAAATGCAACTCTTTAAGTCCGTCAACTTCGTCGCAGATTTCTTTAAGATTACAGGTTGAACAATCAAACATAACATTGTCAAAAATGTGATTTAATGCCGATGTTGTCTGACTGATTTTCTTTGCAACAGAATTTAATTTTTCAAAATCATTAAAATCTGTCACAAAGTATAATTCAGCACTTTTTACATAAGGGAACTTAAGATATTCTTTTAAAAGTGCATTACCGTAATCGGAGAATGTAACACCTGATTTGATAGCCTTTTTACTTACCCTTATTTGCTCACGCATACTGAGTGTAGATGCTCTTGTCATAAATCCGTCAACGGATAAATGATATCTTAACGCTTCTAATTCCTTGATTTTATTGAATGTATCCTGCTCATCAGGGAAATCTTCAACCTCTATAAAAACAAACTTACCAAAAGGGGAGTCAGTTTTAATTTCATTTAAGTCATTTCCCTGCAAAAACACAGAATTTGAGAATGTCATATCACTTGAAACTGCAAGTGTGCTGACACATGGTTTCTGACTTCCGCCAAGTTCAAATGCAGTATCAAATAAGAAGATTACAGAGTTTTTATTACTTACATTTAATGAGTTTTTGCTTTCGGGAAGTATTATAGAATGATTTAAACTGCTTTTTATTTCATTGATAAGGTTATTATATAATCTCATTATAATTTCTTATCTCTTTTCATTTTGTCATAGTGTTTCTGCAACCAATCATAAATAACTCTCACAAGTTTCATATCGAGGTTAAACCAATAAATTGCAAAAGTTACAAGGAAAAGTGCAAGAATAACACCGAGAATTATAAATAAAACTTCCATATTAGTTCTCCTTTGCAAGTCCCTTCTGACGAGCGTATTCAGCAGCACCCAAAGCACCCATAAGCTGTGGGTCAGTCTTTAACTCAACAACTTTGATTTTAAGCACTTTCTCAATTGCCTTTTTAAGACCGTCATTTTTAGCGCAACCACCTGTAAGTGTGATGCTGTCAACTGCACCAGCTTTTTTAGCCATAACAAAACAACGCTTTGCTACTGCCAACTGAATACCCGCTGCGATTTCGTCCATTGGTTTGCCTTCACCGACAAGTGAAATAACTTCTGATTCAGCAAAAACTGTACACTGTGCGGTAATCGGAATAGTGTTCTTTGCATTAAGTGAGAGCTTTGAAAATTCAGGTAATGTCATTTCAAACGCATTAGCCATAGCCTCATAGAATCGACCAGTACCTGCAGCGCATTTATCGTTCATGGCAAAGTTTTTAACAGTACCGTCTGTGTCAATGGAAATACCTTTAACGTCCTGACCACCGATGTCGATAATTGCCTTAACTTCAGGGTTTGTAACATGTACACCCATAGCGTGACAACTTATTTCAGATATGTTTTCATCAGCAAAAGGAACTTTATTTCTACCATAGCCGGTACCAATAAGATATGTAAGTTCCTTTGCTGAGTTAAGTCCTTCAACCTGAGAAACTGCGTCATCAAGAGCAATTTCTGCACTCTGTACAGGATTAATTTTACTTCTGTTTGTAACATTAGCAACCATATTGCCGTTTTCATCAAGAATAACACATTTAGTGTAGGTAGAACCTACATCGCATCCACCAAAGTATCTCATATTATTATCTCCTTTATATTACCAAGCAAGGTCGTCTTCAAAATCTACAAGAGAAGCATCAAGTGGCTCTTCTTGTAAAACTGTCTGCATATATTTGTTTACCTGGTCACGCATTTCGCGTCTTGAAATTGTGCGTGGGTCCATAAGGTCTTGTTTAACCCAGATAAAGTTCACATTTCTTTCTCTTGCCTGGTCATCAAAAATACCTGTAAGACCGTCCATACCTTTACAAGAAATCTGGTCATACATAATAACTGTATCAGCATTATATTCATCAACAATTCGCCAGAGTTCGTCAACAACGTTCTTGTAACCGCCTTTTGTATGCTTTCTCATAATTGAACGCTGATATGTTTTAGCAAGGTCTTTAAGTGCCTGTTCTTTATCTTCAGTATTAATTTCAAGATATGAAATCATTGTTTCCATATCCATAACAACATTGATACCCCAACAGTTTTCAAGCCAGTTTGCAAAACTTGTGTAGTAGTTGGCAGGGCAACTCCATACAACGGCTCTGTGTCGCATTTCTTTTGAAACAGGAGTTTTCTTTTCATAGGCTTTCATCATAATCTTGTTAACTTTTTTGTCAACTTTAAGGAATCTCTCATTTGAACCACCTGAAAGATTAAAATAGAAGATTCTGTATAGCCAGAAACAAGCACCTGTCATCTGCGGATATTCAGTTCTGTTAATGTCCCATTTCTGCAATTCGTATTCAAGTTGTTCATTGTACTGTTTCATTCTATTGAAGAATGCGTCCCAGTCAAATTTTTCACCTGTCTGTTTTTCTATGAATTCAATAAGTGCCTTTATTTCATCAACACCATATTCCTGAACATCTTCACCATTATAACGAAGCGGAATACCAAAGAAATGAGTAGGTAACTGTAATCTTCTGTCAAGGAATGATGAGTTCATAATTGAACCGTCACAAGGCATATTTGTACCAATCATACAACAACCCATTTTTGGATAATCGTCTTCAATAGCAACACCTGCTTCAGCACTTGGAAGGGGACAGACATCAGCAGGAACACCAAAACTTTCAGTTACTTCAAGATAAGGTGGTGTAATCTGTTGGTCAACCATTGAAGATAAGAAAATCGGTAAAGTCTGTAACGGTACAGGTATAAGATTTGGAAAACCTGTAAAAACTTCGTTTGGAACAATTTCATCCATCATAACAATTCTCTTTGAAAGCTTGTTATTTGGATTGATTTTTTCATCAGCACGCAATGATAAGTTAATTAAATCTGTTGTGTGCTTAACAATCATATTGTAATGAAGATGTGCCATTCTAAGTTGTGGCCCACGAAGACCTGCAACATGTCTGTCAATAAATGAAGGAGCAGAGAGATAAGATGCCATCCAACGGTATCTCCATATACCTTTGACTGTTGATACAGGAGCCTTGAGAACCATTTTAATCATATCTTTCCATGTGACAAGCCAACGATAATAGTCATACATTGTGTCTTTAAAGCCACGCCATTCACGATGTTTCAATATGGCAGTATGTTCTTTATAAAGTTTACCGTAATTATCCATTTTCTCTCATCTCCTTTGCTTTTTGTATTTTTTTTATTTCAAGACTTTCAACAAAAGCCTGAACTCGAGTTCGGAGCTGTCCCGAAGCAGATGCTGTGTATTGGCGGTCAACAGCAGCAGTAGGAACACCATAGTCACCACTCATTACATATGATGCCAATGCACGCTCATAACCCCAATATTCACAGAATTTAAGTTGTTCATACATAACGCCGTCAGCATTGTATTCGTTAACAAGATGTTTTACATAATCGCGTCTTTCCTGAACCTTTTCGTGACTCATATATCTTGGACACTGACTTGTTTTCATATAATGAAGTGCAATTTGTGTAAGAACATCATCTTTGTCATTTAGAATGATTTCTTCACGACCTGGAAGCGAACCAAAACAGAATCTGTCAGCAACAACTAATGCACCGCTGTCTTCAATTAGTTTTGTAAAATCAGGGTCATCCATTTCAGAACCAACAACTACAATTTTTGCCCTGTAATTCTTTTTTGCATCGGGTTCTCTTGTCTTTAATTCTTTAGCAGTTTCGCGAAGTTTATCAAGAATTAAGTATTTAGGACAACAATATGTTGCAAGGCAAAGAATATGAAATTCATATCCTGTAATTCTTGGGTTTTCTTCTTTTCTGTATTCGCCGATTTCGGTAATAAGACGACAGATTTCGTTGTGTTCTTCTACAGCCTTTCGTAAAGCCTCGTCACTTGTGTCAATTCCATATACTTCATTAAGTTTATCAAGAACTTTTACTCTTAATTGATTTGTATAGTGTTTAATTGTGTGATTTTCAATTTTGAAAGGGGAGTCAACGAAAGTTACAAAGAACTTGTCGTTAGGAACAAGGTTAAGCAATTCAAAATGCTCATAACAACGGTTCATTTCCGAGCAAGTTTCAGCGCCGATAAGAGCAGAAAGAAAGTTGTAACCACCCTCAATGCCTCTTTCAAGTAAAGCCTTTGAATAACCACAAAGGAACGAGCTCATATAATATGTAGCAATATCCATTGACCCTGTTCTTGGTGCACGAAGTCTTACTGAAAAACAGTTGTCAAGATTGAGTATAACCTCAGGAATATGATAACAGGTATATGCAATAGCAAGCTTGCCATCGTTTGTTGCCTGTTTAACAAGGTCGTTATTTGCTTCTTGCAACAAATTTTCAAAATAAATTAAATGCTTTAAATCTTTCATTTATATTACCCCAATTTCATTAAGTGCTTTCTTAACACCTTTCACAACATTTGATTCATTAGGAAGATTAAAAATGTTTTCACCTTTGATATCAAACATTGATAAGTTCTTATCATCCTCAATATAACTTAAAACAGTAATACCGTTTGTGTCAATGTAATCTTTAAGGCTTTCATCTGCCATTCGATTAACAATAACACCAATTTTTTCATACATTACAAGTTCGTCGGCAACAGATTTTATTGTGTTTATAACCTGACAACCTTTTTTACTTGGGTCGGTAATAAGAAGAAGGTGAGTGACCTTTTCCATTACTCTACGATTAATCTGTTCAATTCCTGCTTCACCATCAATTACAACATAATCAAATTCGTTTGATAGAATTGAAATAACTTCTTTTAAGTATGAATTAATTTTACAGTAACATCCCGCAGTTTCGGGACGGCCTACCGCAATAAATGAGTATCCGTCAGTTTCAAAGAGTGCATCAAAAATTCTGTATTTAGCTTCACCTAAAAGCTCAATAGCAGTTCTTGTGTCACCTTCGTCAACTGAAGCGATAATTTCTTTTCTTATATCATCAATTGTAAGTTTAACATCAATTCCAAGTGCAGTTGAAAGTCCGACAGCAGGGTCAGCATCAATGGCTAATATTTTCTTGTCAGGATATTTTTCAACAAGACATCTGACGATTGTTGCTGACAGAGAGGTTTTACCAACTCCGCCTTTACCTGCAACTGCAATAATAGTTGCTTTTCTTTCCATTTCTATTACCTCATTTAATTGCTATAGGCATATTCCATTTGAATGTCATAGCAAGAATTCTTAATATAAATGTAACTGCAAATCCGATAATAAGAGCAAGTCCATCATTAATGTTAATAACATTGCCGTAAATATGTAGAAGATAATATACAGATGAACCTGCTAATGCAGCAATTGCATAAATACGCTTAACTAAAACAAATGGTGTATAGTTTGTGAGGATATCTCTTAACATACCGCCACAAATACCTGTAAGCAATCCGCAAGTTATACAGATAAGAGCGTCATCTGTATGCCCGTGTTCAAATGCCACCTTAACGCCCATAACAGCAAAAATTCCAAGACCTAATGCGTCAAATACATCGTTAATATGCTCAATTTTTTGTTCATTTTCAAGATAAGTGTGACTGAATTTTCTTGCAAAAAGAAAAACAATAACAGCCACAACAGCAGAAATTAATATGTAAGATTTCATACTGAAAAAAACGGGAGGTGAGAAACTTAAAACAACATCACGGGTAAGTCCTCCGCCAAGAGTTGTGATAATAGCAAGAAGAATCACTCCAAAAAGGTCAGTTTTTCTTCTGATAGCAACCATAGCGCCTGAAATGGAAAACGCAATAACACCGATTATCTCAAGAAAAGTTGAAAAAACTTCCATAAATCATACCCTCATTTTACTTTTGACATAATTTTACATATATCGTTATAATTTTAACACAGAACACATTAATAGTAAAGTGTTTAATAAATAATAAAAGCCACAAATTTCAACAATTTGCAGCTTTTTCTTGTAGTTGCTTATATCATAAGTCCATCACACAATAACATCATTATAACTCCCGATAATCCTCCAATTGATGACACACCGATTGTCCATCCATTTACAGGAATATGAATTGCTATGTACTGACCTAAAAGATTAACAGCAAACAGTCCACATATACCCTGTAATATGTTTAAAAACATAGTCGTAAAAAACCGTTTAGTTTTAATAATTGTAATTAAAATCGTAAGAGTATATATAACAAATATTATTCCTAAAAATATTTTTGCAGATTGCATTTTATTTCCTCCTTATCTTGTATAATTTTTATTATTTTTCAGTTTAAAATATTCCTTATACGAATATAATTTTATGACTATGATTTTGGAGGAATATTATGTGTGAAACAAAAATGACATTTGAACAATACTGCACTTTTTTGGGAAGAAATATTATTTTAGAAGAAATAATTACACCAGATGGAAAAAGAACAGTGATATGTACGAATACAAAATGTATGAATAGTGAGAAAGGCTGTAAAAACAAATTAAGAGTATTGACCGAAGAATAATTTTTATGTATAATATATCAAAATAAAACTTTAAGCTTATTTTTAATATATATTTGTCGGTGAAATTATGCATAAAATTGTTGATTCGGTTTACGATATTATCGCATTCTCAAACGGTATTATTTATACACAGAAATCAGTTCTTGAAAACGGCTCTGTCAAGGTCAATTTTTACGGATATGATATTAAGAGAATGCAGAATACTCCTGTAACTAAAAGTGTTTATCTTCTTAATAAATTTGGTCCTGAATACACAAAAATTGCTGAACAGTTAGGTGACTATGTTTCTTGCGATGCTGATGTTATGCCAAGCAAGCATTCTATTGTTGTTTATGACAGCGGTGAGACAGGAATTTTCTCACCTGAAGGTGAAATGGTGTGGACAAGTGACCTTATGTATCAGGGCTGTGAAATATGTGGTGTCGCAGTTGATGGCAGAGATTTTTGGAGCGTAGTCCCTCAAAGGAACTGTGTTGTCAGTTACTCCGTTTCTCATAAAAAATTCAGTATGAGAATTGGTTCACCTGAGTCAACTACTTTCCAACACCCTGTTTCTATTTCGAAATATGATAACGATTTATTTATTTGTTGTCCCGAATCAAGAAAGGTAAGAAAAATAAACCTTAACGATTATTCAGTCAGTGATTTCAGAATTTTCGATGAACCTGTTTACAAATATCTTCGTTCTTGCGGTAAAGAAATTGTTGTTCTTGAATCCGGTGTATATGTTATTTGATAATAGTGCCGTACATTATGTACGGCATTTTCAATATTTTACAGTTGACTCAAATAATGATTTGATATAAAATACAATTAGAAAACACAAAGGAGATAATAAAATGAGTGAAGAATTTAATCCTGACCTTGTGTCAGTAATTGATGAAAACGGTGTTGAACACGTTTTTGAAGAACTTGACAGAATTGAAACTGATAAGGCTAAATATGTAGCTCTTCTTCCTGTTTATGATGATGCAGAAGAAATCATTGACGATGATGGTGAATTGATTATTCTCAAAGTTTGCGAAGAAGACGGAGAAATCTATTTAGAACCAATCGAAGATGATGCTGAATTTAATGAAATTGGCAAAATTTTTGAAGAAAGATTATCAGAATTATTTGATTTTGATGAGGAATAATTAAGATTTTTAAACCCTGCGAAGCCCGATAACCCATGGCTAATATTAACCCAACACTCTTTTAAAGGGAGCCTGTACTCGCTCTATGGGGAGCAGACCTCCCGTCATTTGACGGACGAAGGGAGCACAGAAGTAGACGGAGGGCACCCACCTGCCAATATGCAGGTTATTATTCGCCATAGACCGACTTTGTGGGGGTATTTATATGTTTTAATATAATAAAACTCACTTTGTAAAGTTTACTTTGGTAGAATAACAAGGTTCTGACGAAGTCAGGTTCTTAACGAAGCAAGGTTCTGACGAAGTCAGGTTCTTAACGAAGCAAGGTTCTGACGAAGTCAGGTTCTTAACGAAGCAAGGTTCTGACGAAGTCAGGTTCTTATTATTCGCCATAGACCGACTTTGTGGGGTATTTTTTTAATGCAAAATTCAAAATGCAAAGTGCAAAATGTAGGGGACGTCGACTCGGCGTCCCGTTTTTATTGACAATTAGATATTTAAGTGTTATATTTTAATAAAGGTCAGAGAATAATTGCATTGGGGCGAATACAAGGAACCGTCCCCTGATTGTATATTAGAATCATGGAGTGGTAAAAATGAAAATGATGAAAAATGTTTTTATGACACTCATGGTTTTATTATTACTTTCATGTAATTGCTTGACAACATATGCAATAAATAGTGGATTTGACCTTGAACCTGTATCAAATGAGAGAGAATTACAAATTCAAAATAATATAAATATTTGTGTATTTGAGCAAGAAGTGTCGGGTAATACGATTGAGTGTTTTGATGTGAATGACGATGGTATGATTGCCCTTGGAACAAATAAATCTAGTCAAAAGTTTATTTCAATTTACAATTCTCAAGGTGTTTTTCAATATGGTTACCAATTCGACTGTAGTGGAAGTTTTGGTATAGAATGGGATGCCAATGACATAATTATATACTTTGTTAGAAGTGATATAGCTTGTTCAGTAAATCCTGTTGGTGAAATTCAAGAGATTCTGGATATAAAAAATACTAGTAATAATAATTCTTACTGGAATAATAATGTGTTTTCAACGACTCGTACAGTAGGAAATGTTAAATACAGAATACAAAATGATTTTGGTATATTGAATATCTTTTCAACATCATATTCACAATTAGTAATTCAAGATTCTAACGGGCAAATGAAAACGATATATGATGTTAATTCACAACAATTGTTTAAGTTGGTTTTTGAAGTTGTTTGTATATTGTTGTTTATTCCTATTCTTCTCTTTTCTTTGCGAAAACACGGCGTAAGACAGGGGACGGTTCTATGATTGACAATTCTTCTGATGATTAACGGTTATGTAGGACACATCTTTTTTATATTCATTAATATTTAATTGTATATTTACAGAAATTTTTACCAACACTCCTTTTGATTATCTATCAATTGGAGTGTTTATTTATGAAAAAAACAATGTTACGAATTGAATTTTCTGTTGCAATTGCTTTGGTAATCTGCATTCTTGCAAATATTACTGCGTTTTCAAATCAATGTGACAGTATTCGAGAAAAGATGTTAAGAATGCACGTTATTGCTAATTCAGACAGCGTTGAAGACCAGAATCTTAAACTTAAAGTTCGTGATGCAGTATTACTTAAAGGTAAAGAAATTTTTGATGGTTCAATTACAGCAGATGAAGCTGAAGAAAAAATAACACCACATATTGATGAGTTAAAAGAAACCGCTTTATCCGTTATTAAAAACGAAGGCTATGATTATGATGTGAATATTACTGTTCAAAAGGATTATTTTAAGACGATAACTTATGACGATACTGTTACTCTGCCTGCGGGATACTATACCGCAGTAAAAGTAATTATAGGAGAGGGGAATGGTAAAAACTGGTGGTGTGTAATGTTTCCGCCAATGTGCCTTCCCGCAGCAAACGCAGAATGCAGCATTGAAGATGTGTTAAGTGTGGAAGAAAATAATATTGTGAGTAATGGACAAAAATATAAATTAAAATTTAAAATTTTAGAAATTTGTGAAGAGATTATAAAAAAATACAAATAAATTCTTTACAAACCATAATCCTCTTTGGTAAAATATTACTTGTAGAAATTTGACTTATTTCTTATCTTGCCAAGGAGGTTATTTTTATGCCACTTGTATTAGCTCACAGAGGTGCAAATAAAGTTGCTCCTCAGAACACGCTTCCTGCTTTTCAGAAAGCATTGGATTTTGGTGCTGACGGATTAGAAACAGATGTACATTTGTCAAAAGACGGTCATATCATTATATGTCATAACTACACTATTGACGAAACTTCCAATGATACAGGTAGAGTTGATGAAATGACGCTCAATCAGCTTAAAGGCTTTGATTTCGGTTCATATTTTAGTGATGAATTCAAGGGTATATCTTTGCCAACATTACCTGAATTGCTTGATTTAACAAAAACAATGAAACTTATCAATATTGAAATCAAACCGCCACAGAAGGATTGTGACCTTGTAAAAAAAGTTGTTGAAGCAATTCATCAATATGACATAGTTGAAAATTCCATTATTTCATGTTTTGACCCTGAGTGTATAAGACTTGTAAAGGAAATTGATAAGAATGTAAAAACAGGTCTTTTGTATGAAGACGACCAAATGGGCCACGAAATTATGACTTTTGGTATTGCTAAATACTGTAAACAACTTAATGCTGATGCTGCACATCCACACAGAAAGCTTATTACACATAAAGAAGTTATTGACCTTCATAATTTAGGGATTGCAGTAAATCCTTGGACAGTAAATAAGGAAGAAGAAATAATCAGATTTACAGAATGGGGCTGTGATGCTCTTATATCTGATGTGCCGGATTATTGCTTAAAAGTTTTGGAGGAAATAAAATAATGAGTTTACCTAAATATAGTATTATTCCTAAACCACAGAAATACGATGTTCTTGATGGTACATATATAGTTACATCTGAAACAGAGGTTTTGTGTGTTCCTGAGTTTATGAAAGCAGGAAAATACATTTCTAATTTCCTTAAAACAAAAAAGGATGCACACGAAGGTTCAATTAAAATTGTAAAAGATACAAAAATTCCTGCAGAAGGATACAGACTTAAAGTTTCTACGGATGGAGTAGTTATTTCTGCATCTGATGAAAATGGTGCTTTTTATGGAACAGTAACACTTAAAATTATGCTTATGCAGTCAAAAAAAGCAAGTGGTGTTGCGGTGCTGAATTGTGCATACATATATGATTATCCTAAATATTCATATCGAGGCGGAATGATGGATGAAGCCCGTCATTTCTTTGGCGTCGATGCTGTTAAAAAGACTTTGGATAATATGGCACTTCTTAAACTTAATAAATTTCATTGGCACCTCTGTGACGACCATGGATACAGAATTGAAAGTGAAGTTTTTCCGTTACTTAATGAAATTGCAAGTAAAAGAAAATATGAATTTCTTGGTGGAGCTGAAATACTAAGCAAAATTCCCGGACTTCAAAAAGGCGGAAATGAATATTTTCACTATTATAAAAAAGATGAAATCCGTGAAATAGTTGAATACGCAAAAAATCTTTGCATTGATATAATTCCTGAAATTGACTTACCGGGTCATACGGTAGCAATGCTTGCTGCATACCCACAACTCTCTTGTTTGAAAGAAAATTATGAAGTCTTTTGCGAAAATGGAATTACAAAAGATGTTCTATGTGTAGGACAGGATGAAACCTATGATTTTGTTGAAAAACTTTTAACCGAAGTTGCTGAACTTTTTCCATATAAATACTTCCATATGGGTGGTGATGAAGCGTCAAAAGGACATAAAATCTGGGAAAAAGAATGTCCGGTTTGTCAGGCAAAAATGAAAGAGCTTGGTATCACAAAGGGTAAGGAGTTACAGGTCTATTTTAATAACCGAGTTAATGATATGCTAAAAAAAATCGGTAAAACAAGCATTGAATGGAACGATGGTTTAGGTGATAATACCGATTCGGATGTGGTTGGTCATTATTGGATATTGCGTACTCCTTCGTGGATTAAAGAGGAAAATGATAAACGCAAATTTATTGTTTCAACCTGTCCGTCATTGTATTTTGATTATTCTCACGCTGTTGTGCCATTGAAAAAAGTTTATAATTTTGATGTAGTTAAGTCTGGATTTGTAAATGATAAAAATGTGTTGGGTATAGAATTCGAATCATGGTCAGAGTGGATTGACACTTATGACGCTTGGGAGTTTTCAGTTTATCCAAGAGTTTTTGCTTTTGCAGAAATTTCATGGACAGAAGATAAGTTTAAGAACTACAAAGATTTTTATAAACGACTTAATTTCTTTAAAATGTATATGAAATCAAAAAACATCAATTATTCAAGAATCGAGAAAAAGCTTTGGTTAAAAGTAAAAAACAAAACTGTTTTTCATCTTGGTAATCGTGGTGCTGAATACAAATATAATGAAAAAATAAAGGAATCAGAAAATAAGGAGTAAGCAAATGACAATCACACACTTATTATCTTTCTTTGCAGGTATTGGGCTTTTTCTCTATGGCATTAATGCCATGGGCGAGGGACTTGAATATGCTGCCGGTTCAAAAATGAAAAAAATTCTTGGTGCACTTACTAAAAACAGACTTTTAGCTGTTTTAATGGGTACACTTGTTACCGCATTAATCCAGAGTTCGTCTGCAACAACAGTTATGGTTGTCGGTTTTGTTAACGCATGACTTATGAATCTTGCACAATCAGTAGGCGATATAATGGGTGCAAATATCGGTACAACTGTAACTAGTGTACTTATTGCAATGGACTTGAGCATGATTGCACCAGTTGCTCTTTTTGTAGGCGTTTTTGTAATGCTCTTTGTAAAAAAAGACTTTATAAAACATATTGCACAGACAATCGCCGGATTTGGTATGTTGTTCTGGGGCTTGGATACAATGTCTGCCGCAATGGAACCATTAAGAGATTCAGAAGTATTTATATACTTTATGACTAATTATACAAATCCTATTGTTGGTATTTTGATTGGTATGGTTGTAACAGCGGTTATCCAAAGTTCTTCTGCAAGTATTGGTATTTTGCAGGCACTTGCTGTTCAGGGTCTTGTGCCAATTGATTTCGCAATTTATATACTTTTGGGACAGAATATCGGCACATGTGTTACTGCTATGCTTTCTTCAGTTGGTGGTAAAACAAATTCAAAAAGAACTGCGGTTATGCATTTGTTGTTTAATGTTTTAGGTACGGTAATATTCTTACTGATAACTGCATTTACACCATATACTTCGTTGCTTGAAAGAATAAGTGATAATGTATCTGTTCAGATTTCGTCTGCCCACGTCGTTTTTAATGTAGTAAGTACTCTTCTTTTATTCCCATTTGCTAACTGGATTATCAAGATGGCTTGTATTCTTGTTCCAGACAAAGAACCTGAAGATTCAAAACTTGAATTCAAATTCTATGATGAACATCTTCTTACAACACCTCCTGTTGCGGTTGAACAGATTGGTAAAGAAGTTGTCAGAATGGCATATCTCGCGAGAGATAACTTTGACCGTGCTGCAACTGCACTTATAAACAACGATACATCAAAGGTTGAAAAGATTGAATCCGTTGAAGAAGTTATAAATTTCTTGAATCACGGAATTACAAGACATCTTGTAAAGATTAATGCATTGGATTTAGACTATTCCGATGCAAAGTATATCGGTCGCCTTTTCCATGTTACAAACGACATTGAGCGTATTGGTGACCATGCTGTAAACTTAAGTGAAGCACTCGTTGTGCGTAATAACGAAAAACTTGCGATTTCCGATGATGCTGTTGCAGAACTTGACACAATGCGTAAATGTGTTATGGAACTTCTTAATGCATCAATTAAATCATTTGAAAAGCAAGAACTTACAATTGACGAAGCAAAGCATATTGAAACACTTGAAACCGTGTCCGATAATCTTAAAGAAAAATATCAGAATGCACATCTTCGCAGACTTAACGAGGAACATTGTGAAACCCGTGCAGGTATGATGTTTGTTAATACTTTAATTGACTTCGAGCGTGTTGGTGACCATGCAAAGAATATCGCATTCTCAGTTAGTAAAAAACCAACAGAAAGAGTTTCAGTCGATGAAAGTCTTGTTGAATCATATTAAATATCACTTGTGAAATGGATTAACTAATTTTTTTCATACAAATATGTTAAAAGGGTAGTAACCGTAAAAAGTTACTACCCTTAATCTTTTATCATTTTTTAGTTTTTCAAACTCTGTAATGGTGCTGGGATTCGTCCGCCACGATTAATAAATTTAGCAGGGGATGCAGTATTTAATTTCATAACAGGTCCATATCCTAAAAGTCCGCCGAAATTAAGTGTATCACCAATATTTTTACCAATAGCAGGAATGAGTCTTACTGCTGTTGTCTTTGAGTTTACCATACCGATTGCAGCTTCATCAGCAATAATGCCCGAAAGTACTTCGGCAGTTGTGTCACCGGGCACAATAATCATATCAAGACCAACAGAGCAAACACAAGTCATTGCCTCAAGTTTTTCGATTGTAAGTGTACCGCTTGTTGCCGCTGCTATCATACCTGCATCTTCTGAAACAGGAATAAATGCACCTGAAAGACCGCCAACATGAGAGGAAGCCATAACGCCACCTTTTTTAACTGCGTCATTAAGCAGTGCAAGACAAGCTGTTGTACCGTGAGCACCGCACTGTTCAAGTCCCATTTCCTCAAGAATATATGCAACAGAGTCGCCGATTGCAGGAGTGGGAGCAAGGGAAAGGTCAACAATGCCAAAAGGAACATCAAGTCGTTTTGATGCCTCACAAGCAACAAGTTGACCCATTCTTGTAATCTTGAATGCAGTACGCTTAACCATATCCGCGATTTCGGTAATATTTGCATCAGGAATTTTTGAAATTGCTGAACGAACAACACCGGGACCTGATACACCAACATTGATTACGCAGTCAGGCTCACCGACACCGTGAAAAGCACCTGCCATAAATGGATTATCTTCAGGGGCATTACAGAATACAACAAGCTTTGCAGGTCCTATACAGCCTTTGTTTGCAGTAACTTCTGCAGATTCCTTGATAATTTGCCCCATAAGTTTAACAGCATCCATATTGATACCTACTTTGGTTGAGCCGATATTAACTGATGAACAGATATGTTCTGTCACATCAAGTGCTTCTGGAATACTGCAAATTAGTGCTTCATCACCTGCAGCAAAACCTTTTTGTACAAGAGCTGAATAACCTCCTATAAAGTTAACACCAACCGTCTGTGCAACTCGTTCAAGTGTTTTTGCATATAAAACAGGGTCACCTTTACCCGACGCCAAAACCATTGAAATAGGTGTAACAGAAATTCGTTTATTGATAATTGGAATACCGTATTCCTTTTCAATATCTTCACCTGTTTTAACAAGGTTTTCTGCTTTTCGAGTCATTTTCTCATAAATCTTGTCACAAGTTGATTTAGCATCACCTGTACAACAATCAAGAAGAGAAATACCCATTGTTATTGTTCTGATATCAAGATTTTCATCCTGAATCATATTAATTGTTTCAAGTATATCGTGTGTATTAATCATTTTAACACCTGCTTATATTCTGTGCATTGAATTAAAGATATCTTCGTGCATAACATGAATTGAAAGTGACATTTCATTACCAATCGCAGTAACTTTATCTGAAAACTCAGTAAAAGGAACTGTTGATTTTTCAAGGTCAACAAGCATAATCATACAGAACATATCTTGTAAAATTGACTGTGAAACTTCAATAACATTAACGCCGTTTTCAGCACAAACTCCTGAAACCTTAGCGAGAATACCAACCATATCTTTACCTACAACGGTGATTATACCTCTCATTTTTGATTACCTCCAAAATAAATTGACATTATTCTATCATAATTACATAAAAAAGTGAACATCTTTATGAAATAAATTTTAATTTTTATTGAAATAATGTATTTAGGTGTAGTAAAATATTAACAGATATTGGGAGGGGTACTTTTATGTACAAAAATATTGTTGATTTACATGTTCATACAGATAATTCTTTTGACGGTAATCATTCTGCAACATTCTTTTGTGAAAAAGCAGAATTCCTTGAATTAAGAGCGGTGGCATTTACTGACCATTGTGAAGTTGACCAGTTCCGTGGTGACCCAACTTATGATAAGAGGATTTTTCAAGGATTTTTTGAAGTGTCAAAGGTTCGTTCAGCATTTAAAGGGAAACTTCTTGTACTTAATGGTATTGAATTAGGACAACCGGCATATGATGTTGAAACAGCAGAAAGAATACTAAATACTCACGACTATGATATGGTACTGGGTTCAGTTCATAATCTTCGTGGTGGTGAAGATTTTTATTTTATGGAAAATCTCACGTTGGTTGAGGCTGAAAAACTTCTTTCAGAATATTTTAACGCAATAATCGAAATGCTTAATTGGGGTAATTTTGATGTTCTTACTCATCTTACTTATCCGTTAAGATATTTTTATTCAAAATCGAATCTCGATATTGAACTTAATAAATTCAAAGACCAGATTGATGAAATTTTAACTCTTACAGCAAAAAGTGACAAAGCACTTGAAATAAATACTGCTGCACTTCGTCAACCACTTAATAAACTATCACCTGAAGTTGATATTATAAAGAGATTTAAGGAACTCGGCGGCAAATATGTTTCCGTTGGTTCAGATGCTCATTATGCGGAACATCTTGCTGCTGATATTGATATGGCATATTCTGCTGCACTTGAAGCTGGATTTGATAGCATCACATTCTTCCAAAAACGAACACCATTAGAAATGAAAATTGAAATGGAGAGATGATTATGAAGGTTAAAGCTGCTGCAAAAATCAATCTTATGCTTGATATTCTCAAAAAACTTGATAACGGTTATCATTCACTTTTTATGATTATGCAGTCTGTTGATTTGTATGATACCGTTTCAGTTGAAAAGAACAATGAAAAAAAGATTATAATTAAATGTGACACAGACGGTGTTCCTTGCAACGAAAAAAATATTGCATATAAATGTGCTGTTGCCTTTTTTGATGCACTTTCTATAACCGACAGAGGAATTACTATCGGAATTGAAAAAGCAATTCCAATGGCAGCAGGAACAGCAGGAGGTAGCACCGATGGGGCAGCTGTTCTCTATTGTCTTGATAAAATTTATAATACAAATCTTTCAATAAAAGAGCTTTGCGAAATTGGTGCAAAAGTTGGTGCTGATATTCCTTTCAGCCTTGTTGGAGGTACAGCAATCGCACTTGGAACAGGCACAATTATTGCTCCTGTAAAGGATTTACCTGAATGCTATATTGTTCTTTGTAAGCCTGAACAGGATGTTTCAACTCCTGAAGCCTATGCAGAATTTGATTCACTTAATCGTGTCCGTCATCTTGACAGAATTTCTATGGTAGATGCTGTTGCTGACGGTGATTATGAGAAAATATGTAAATTATGCGGTAATGTGTTTGAACAAGCTGTTGAAGTACCAAAACGACCACACATCAAAGGTGTAATGAGAAAATGTGGTGCAGATGCTTGTGTGATGAGTGGTAGTGGGCCAACTGTTTATGGTATATTCAGTAATAAAGAAAATGCAGAAGATGCATATAATAAATTGTCAAAGAAATATGACAATGTTTATCTTTGTAAACCTGCAAAACATGGTATTACAGAGGTTTAAATATAGGGGAGAAGGATTGTTATGAAAAAATATGATGTTTTTGTTGTGGGTGCATCAACAACTGGCTGTTGGTTTGCTTACAAAATGGCAAAGCAAGGATTTAAAGTTCTCGTAATTGAAAAAAATCAGCCTGATGATGTATCAAGAGAATACGATGTTTTCCATATGGGAAAGGCTGATATGGAACGTTTTGACCTTGTTATTCCGCCTGAGGGTGACCCATTGCGTGAGTTCTGTTTCGGTCATTCAACAATGATTTCACCATATGGCAATTATCCTAAAGCTTGTGCAGAAGCACCTGTAATTGGTTTACATAAGCATGATTATATTATGTCAATGGCTGACAGAGCAAAAAATGTAGGTGCAGAAATAATCTACGGTGCATCATTTACTGATTTTATTAAAGATGAAAACAACAGAATTATTGGTGCAAAATATCATACTGCTGACGGTGAAAACGAGGTTTATGCTCGAATTGTTGCTGATTGTTCAGGTATTCCTGCCGTTGCTCGTACAAAACTTCCTGACACTTCAGTTGTAGGTAATTTCAAGCTCACAAATAAGGATATTCTTTATGTTGTTCTTTATTATGCAGAGTACCTTAAAAATGACTTTAATCCAAGAGATTTAGACGGATTCTTTATGCAGTATAAATCCTGGTCTGCACCGTCTGATAACCCAAACGGTGCTATTCTTGGTATCGGTGCGTTTTATGGCTACTCTTATGCAGAAGAAATCTTCAAAGATGATTTTATGAAAAATGTTAGTTTCCCTGAATATAAGGTTGAACGAGTAGAAAAGGGTATGACACCATATCATACATCTGTATATTCGCTTGTTGATGACGGATTTATAGTACTTGGTGATGCTGCATGTCATACAAAACCAACTTGTGGTGAAGGTTGCACATCATCACTTGTAGCAGGTGAAATTGCAGTTGAGGTTATCTCAAATCTTTTGAAATTTGATAAGTTCCTTACAAAAGAAAGAATGTGGAGTATCAACAAAAGATATATGGTTGCACAGGGTAAGGACTTTGATTCTATGCGACCTCTGCTTATGGGTATTATTTCAATGGACTATGATGAAGCAGAATTCCTTTTTAAGAATGATATTATGTTCAGCGAGAAAATTCTTGGCGGTATGGATACAGGTCTTGTATTGGATGCAAATGATATTACAGGAATTGTTAGAGGTATCGTAAATGGTATTGCTAAAAAGAATCTTAAGCCTGCAACAATTGCAAAGCTTGTAAAAGGTCTTATGTACAGCACTCAGGTCGGTGCATTGTATGATAAGTATCCTGCACAGTTTGAAGATTTCGCAGAGTGGAAAGAAAAAGCAGATAAACTTTGGTCGGAAATCGGCTCAGTCGCAGAAAATACCTGTGACCCCGTAATCCTCAAAAAATTAGGATATGAATAAAAAATAAGAGGTAGGAAACTACCTCTTTAATTTATGCTTTTTCATTTGTCTTATAAGTCTTTTTGCTCTCATTTTTATGTAACCTATAGTGTCAATTTCACCCAAGTTCATCCACCAATCAATCTCATTACAAAGAGCATATAACTCAACCTTTAAATCACAATATTTTGATACGTTGAATTGCTTTTTGTACTTTTTATAAAGCTTTAATTTTTGTCCAAGACCTAATGTTAAACAGAATAATTCGTACTCAGGTTCAACAAATCGTGTGTTGAATGGGTCAACAACACCTGCAATTTCTGATTTCTCCGTATCAAAAATCATATTTGGAGTCCAAAAGTCACCGTGCGAAAGAACAGCTTCATTACTTATATCAGAGAATATTTCATCAAAGTTATTTTTTATATAATTTAGCGCTTTTATAGTTTTCTTATCTAATTCACCACTATTATATTTTTCTGATGCAAAATCATAAATAACACAAAAGAAATCCCAGTAATATTCTTTCCATGTTGAATAAGTAGGATTTTCATATGAACCAAATTTATTGTATTTAACACTTTGTATATCAGTAAAACATTTGAGTATGTTATCTGCAAGATGCTTTTTGTCTTTTACTTGATTTAATCTTAAAACTCTGCCACTAACACCTTCAATATATTCCATTCCAAGATATGAAATATCATCATTTTTGGCAATAAAATATGTTTCAGGAATTTTAAAATGAACTCGTTCTCTTATAAAATTGTTCATTTTCATTTCTTCAAGCATCAATCTATAGTGCGGACTTGTTTTTACAACAATTTTGAAAGGATAATCAAAAATCTCAATACAGTAACAGGACGCAGTTGCACCACTTCCGATTGGATATACATTTTTGATTTTTGAGTTCATTTCCTTTTCGACTGTTGACATTAAAAAATCCATAATTATAGTCCTTTGTTATAAAACTCATTTTTGAACCATACATCATCAACTGAAAATTCTTTTTTATTAAGATATTCAAGAATTCCTGAATCAGTTGTGAAATCAAATACAAGCTTATATGAATATAAAAACTGCTTTTTATAACCATATTTTTTGTTTTGTGCATTTGTGCCATATTTTCCGTCACCCAAAAGAGGATGACCGATAGATGCAAAATGTGCTCTGATTTGATGTGTTCGACCTGTCAAAAGTTCAACTTCAACAAGACTTAAATCATCAATTGTATCAATTACATTGTATTTTGTGCGTATTTCTTTTGCATCTGCTGTTTTCTTTTTAGAAACAGTAACCTTGTTCTTACTTTCGTCTTTTATAAGATAACCTTCAAGAAGTCCATTCTTATTTTTAATTGCACCGTGAACAATGCAAAGATAAAATTTATGTAATTCACGGTCTGTCATTTTTTGGTTAAGAATACGAAGTGTTTCAGCATTTTTAGCTGCAATAACAATACCGCTTGTGTTACGGTCAATTCGATTTACAAGTGACGGAACAAAGGAGTTTTCATCATCGGGTTTGTATTCGCCTTTTTCGTAAAGGTACCGTTTAATTCTTCCGATTAGTGTATCAATATACTCGTTATCATCAGGGTGGGAGAGTATACCCACTTTTTTATCACAAAGAATGATGTTTTCGTCTTCATAAATTATGTTTAAATTCTTTGAAGCTTTAAGAAAATCATACTTTTCAGGTGCTTTCTCAAAAAATTCGTCATTAATATACATATCAACAACATCACCAACATTAAGTCGCGTTGAAATCTCTGCGCGTTTTCCGTTCACTTTTATTCTTTTAATACGAATATACTTGTACAAAAGTGTTTTTGGAAGTAGCGGAACACTTTTAGTAATAAATTTATCAAGACGCTGGTCAGCATCATTTTTATTAATTGTAAAACTTTTCATTTTTGCACCTCGAAATATTGTAAATTTAATATACCATATCTTAATTGTTATTTCAACTTGAAAGTTACAGAGATTTGTTATAAAATATCAAAAGGTGATGAAAATGGAAATAAATAAAATACATTACAAAATATTAAAAGAACCCGAAAAAATTTATCTTGATATGACAACTGTTGAAGTACGCGAAAAGTTAAATTTAGCATTTAAAACTCCAACTGCAGAAGATGATATGACAGGTATATTCGGTAAGTACAATAAACTTGATAAAATGTATAAATTAAAATATATTTATACTCGCAATAATCAGCTTCAGCCACAGACGTTTGACAGATATCATTATCTTGTTTATATTGGTGATGATGAAAATGGAACTTATGTGGAGTATGCAATGGTTTATGACCGACTTTTTGACCCTTTAATAAGACTTGTATATGTTATCGCCGCTTGTGCAATAATCGCATATCTGTTTTATCTTTATAGAAATGATGCAATGCAAAAGACGACAGCGTTGGTTATGAGTATGATTATAGCGTTATCATCAGTTTTGGTTTTCAAAAAAGCCAAAGAAACCAAAGAAGAATGCGAAAAAGCTGAAATTTTGTTCAAAAAACTATTAAAGGAAATCCAATAAACATTGACAAATATGTTTTGATATAGTATTATACTATTACATTAACACTTTAATATATTAAAAAGGAGTTATTATTATGAAAATGAAAAAATTGTTTGCTGTTCTTATGGCAGTACTTATGGTTGCTCTTTGCTTCTCAGCATGCGGTGGTAACCAAGCAAAAGTTGTTGTTGCTGAAGCAGGTTCAGCAGGTGAAACAGTTATGAATGAAGACAAATATTTTGCTGAATTCACAAAGACACCTGTTGACGCACAGGCTACAGCTCTTATGGAAGTTAAGTCAGGTACTGCTGATATGGCTGTTATTGACTATGTTATGTCAATCGGTTCAATTGGTGAGGGTACTGACTATGCTGACCTTAAACTTGTTGAAGATGTTTCATTCGCACCTGAAGAGTATGGTATTGCTTTCAGAAAAGGTTCAGATGCTGTTAACTATGTAAACAAAGCTATTAATGAGCTTAAAGCTGACGGTACACTTGATAATATTGCAAAGAAATATAAGCTTCAGGACCTTCTTCTTGGTGACAGCACATTTGAAGAAGTAAAAGCTGAGGAATCTGACTGGGAATATATCCAGAAAAAAGGCGAACTCATTGTTGGTATCACTCTTTTCGCTCCAATGAACTATAATGATGAAAATGGTGAGCTTGTTGGTTTTGAAACAGAGTTTGCAAAGGCTGTTTGTGAAAAACTTGGTATCAAAGTTAAATTCCAGGTTATTAACTGGAAATCAAAAGAAACAGAGCTTGCAAGTAAAAATATTGACTGCATCTGGAATGGTATGACAATTGATGAAGATAGAAAAGCAAATATGCAGATTTCAATTCCTTATATGGAAAATAAACAGGCAGTTGTTGTTAAGGCTGACTAATTTAGGAGTTTAATTGATGTCGTTTGTACAGGTTAGCCTTGATTTATTAGAAGGCTTTTCACAAAATTGCTACCTTTTTGGTGCAACACTATTATTTTCATTACCCCTTGGACTTATAATTGCTATGGGTTCAATGTCAAAATTCAAAATAATCAAGTACATAACGAAAGCATTTGTCTGGGTCATCAGAGGTACACCTCTGATGCTCCAGCTTTTTGTGGTTTTTTATGTACCCGGACTTGTTTTTAAAACACCGATGAGTTCACGAATGACTGCAGCTTTAATTGCTTTTGTTATAAATTATTCTGCATATTTTTCAGAAATATACAGAGGTGGTATTGAGTCTATTCCAAAAGGCCAGTATGAAGCCGGTCAGGTTTTGGGAATGACAAAGTCACAAATCTTTTTCAAGGTTGTACTTATGCAGGTTATTAAGAGAATTGTTCCACCAATGAGTAATGAAATTATTACTCTTGTAAAGGATACTTCACTTGCTCGTTCTATTGCTATTTATGAAATCTTGATGAAAGCAACTGACTTTACAACAGTTGGTCTTATCTGGCCATTGTTCTATACAGCAGTATTCTTCCTTGTATTCTGCGGCGGACTTACATTGTTGTTTAACTTCATTGAAAAGAAATTTGATTATTATCGAGGTTAATTATGTCTATATTACAAGTAGAAAATATAAAGAAAAGCTTCGATAATGTCGAAGTTTTAAAGGATATCAGTTTTACACTTAATAAAGGTGAGGTTTTATCAATTATCGGTTCTTCCGGTAGCGGTAAAACAACCTTGTTGAGATGTCTTAACTTCCTTGAATTTGCTGAAAATGGTAGAATTATTGTGGATGATGAGTTGCTTGTTGATTTCGCATTACATGATAAACAGAATGACGCTTCTCTTCGTCAGAAAAGATTAAATTTCGGACTTGTTTTCCAGTCGTTTAATCTTTTCCCACAGTACAGTATATTAAAGAATTTGACTCTTGCTGTTGAATTACTTGATGGCGTTAAGAAAAAGGATAAAGAAAAAATTAAAGAAATCAATCAAAGAGCTTTGGATTTGCTTAAAAGAGTTGGTCTTGAAGATAAGGTTGACGCATATCCTTGTCAGTTGTCAGGTGGTCAGCAACAGCGAGTTGCTATTGCAAGAGCATTGATGTTGTCACCTAAAATTCTTTGTTTTGATGAGCCTACAAGTGCCCTTGACCCTGAACTTACAGGTGAAGTTCTTCGTGTTATCCGTGAACTTCGTGACGGTAACACAACCATGATTATCGTTACTCATGAAATGAACTTTGCAAAAAATGTATCCGACAAAGTTATTTTTATGGCTGATGGTATTATCGAAGAAGAGGGGACACCAACAGAACTTTTTGATAATCCAAAGAGCGAACGACTTAAAGAATTTTTAAGTTCATCATTAAAAGATTAAATTATATCCTCCGTTTATTTATAGCGGAGGATTTTTCTTGTAATTATTATATTTTTATGTTAATATGTATTTGGTGATAAATATGAAAAAATTCTTATCAATTTTAATTTCAGTAATAATTATTGTTTTGTCATTATCAATAACTTGTTTTGCAATAGATACAGTTACTCTTTCATTGCAGAATGAAACAGTATATGCAGGTGACGAGTTTACGGTCAATCTTTTTGTAAGTGATAACTCAAAAATAAGTGGTGCTGTTATAGATATTAATTATGATAAAAGCAAATTGGAATTTGTATCAGCAAAAGAGGGAGCAATCCTTGACACAAAAGCTAATATCAGTATCCGTAATATTAATAAAGATAACTCTTATGTAAGATTCGCTTATATGGCAACTGGTTCAAGTATTACTTCAGAAGGTATTCTGTTTTCCGTTACTTTTAAGGTTCTTGAATCTGCAAACGGTAAAACAGATTTGAAAATTACAATACCAAGTCCCGCTGACTTTGTTTCAGATAATCTTGAAAAGATACCATATACTGTTCGTAATGCTTCAATAACTATTTTAAATGACATTCCAACTGAAACAACAAGTGAAACCGAAAAAGAGAGTACTGAAACATTTACAGATTATTTTTCAGAAACAGAATCACAAACATTGAATACTACAGATACAAATAATAACGGTAAAGATAACGACAATGATAATGTTATAACAATCGTTCTTGTATTAATTGGTCTTGCATTTATTTGCTTTGGTGTAGCTGTTGCGGTTAAAAAGAAAAGAAAATAAAAATTAAACGAGGTAGTGTTTTTCTACCTCGTTTCTCTTTTATATTTACTTTATAGGTTCAAAATCATCTGCACCGTGCTTACAAAGCGGACAAATAAAATCTTCGGGTAACTCTTCGCCCTCATAAACATATCCGCAGATTTTACAAACATAGCCTTTTTTCTTTGGTGCTTCAGGTTTTGGTTTTATGTGGTCAAAGTAATACTGATATGTTGCAGATGGGACATCGGATAATGTTTCTGCTTCTGTAACTTCTGCAATAAACAAAATATGTGAACCACAGTCAATCATATCAAGAACACTACATGAAATATATGCGTTTGTTCCTTCGCACACAAAGAATGTACCGTTTTCTGTTCTGTAATGGTCATTGTATCCTGCGAATTTATCAGTATCTCTACCACTTACAAAACCGAATCGTTTAATCATATCAAATGAAACATCTTCTGCAAGTACAGATACAGTAAACTTTTTTGTTCGTTCAATCATACCACAAGTATAATTATTTTTATTAACTGCAATGGTAATCTTTTTTGGATTGTCAGTAACCTGTGATGCAGTATTGATGATACAACCATTGTCTTCACCGTTTTCAGTTGCAGTTAATATAAACAAACCATAACTAAGCTTGAACATAGCTTCATTTTTAATCATAAAATCAACTCCTTTTTAAAATTATAACACATTCAAAATTAAATGTACAATGTTATTTATTTAACATTCGACAAATTATCAAATTAATTGACAAAAGTGTTAAAATATGTTATCTTTTTTATGTATTTATAGTATACTGCGTTCTTTAAGCAGTATGCAAAAAGGAGATGTAAAAAATGAAAAAAAGGTTCAGTTTAAAAACCTTGGTTGCTTTAGCGATTTCAGTTTTACTCATTGCTGGTATGGCTGTTTTTGCTTTTGCAAGTGATGGTGAAACTGCAACAGCAAAAATGGTGGATTGTGGCACATGTGGTGGCACAGGATTTTCTTCATATTGTGAATCTTGTGAAAACACAAATGTTTATTGTGAAGATTGTGTAAAAGGCGATACAATATGTGCTGATTGTTCAGGTACCGGTTCTGTTGAAGCACCAACAAGATTTTATTCAAGTCCGTGGGCTTTGCTTCCACCTGTAATTGCTATCGCTCTTGCGCTTATCACAAAAGAAGTATATTCTTCACTCTTTGTTGGTATTGTTGTTGGTGGGTTGCTTTATGCAGAAGGTAACTTTGAAGGTACAGTAACTCATGTATTCAGCGATGGTTTTGTTGCTAATATTGCTGACTCATACAATATGGGTATTATCATATTCCTTATTGTTCTTGGCTCAATGGTTGCAATGATGAACAAAGCAGGTGGTTCTGCTGCATTTGGTCGTTGGGCAAAGACACATATCAAATCAAGAGTTGGCGCACAGCTTGCAACAGTTCTCTTTGGTTGTATGATTTTTATTGATGACTATTTCAACTGCCTTACAGTTGGTTCTGTGATGAGACCTGTTACTGACAGTCATAAGGTATCTCGTGCAAAGCTTGCTTATCTTATTGATGCTACAGCAGCTCCAATTTGTATTATTGCTCCTGTTTCTTCATGGGCAGCAGCAGTTGCAGGCTTCGTTGCTGAAGAAGAAGTAAGCGGTTTCCAGCTTTTCCTTAACGCTATTCCATATAACTTCTATGCACTTCTTACAATCGTAATGATGATTACAATTACAGTAATGAAGTTTGATTACGGTAAGATGAGAATTCACGAACAGAACGCGTTGAATGGCGACTTGTTTACAAGTGATGCTGAATCATTCAAGGATTCTGCAGATACAGAAAATGCTAATCCAAAGGGTAAGGTTATTGACCTTATTATTCCTGTTGTTCTTCTTATTATTGCTTGCGTAATCGGTCTTATTTACTCAGGCGGATTCTTTGATGCAACAAGTGGTGCATACCATAATGTTGTTGAAGCATTCTCAGGCGCTGATGCATCTGTTGGTCTTCTTTACGGTTCATTCATCACTCTTATCGTTTCAGTTGCATACTTTATGATTCGTCGTGTTGTTTCATTCAAAGACTGTATGGCTTCAATTCCTGAAGGCTTCAAGGCAATGGTTCCTGCTATTATGATTCTTGCATGTGCATGGACTCTTAAAGCTATGACAGACAGCCTTGGCGCAAAGGAATTTATTGCAGGTATCGTTGAATCAACAGCAGGTACATTTGCAAACTTCCTTCCTGCAGTAATCTTCCTTATTGCAGTTGGTCTTTCATTTGCAACAGGTACATCATGGGGCACATTCGGTATTCTTATTCCTCTTGTTCTCAGCGTATTCCCATACAGCAGCGGTCCAATTTCAATTATTGCAATTTCTGCTTGTATGGCAGGTGCTGTTTGCGGTGACCATTGTTCACCAATTTCTGATACAACAATTATGGCAAGTGCAGGTAGCCAGAGTAACCACATTAACCATGTTTCAACTCAGTTACCATATGCACTTACAGTTGCAGGTGTTTCATTTGTAACTTATATTATTGCAGGTTTTGTACAGAAGGCATATATTGCACTTCCAATCGGTATTATCCTTATGCTTGGTACTCTCTTTATTATCAAAGCAGCATCAAAGAAATAGGCATAATTGAAAAAATATAAACTTAAATCCCCTTATTCAATCGGATAGGGGGATTATTTGTTGCTATATAGCCCTATATTGCCTTTTAATATAAAGTTAGCAATCCTACATCATAAAACATCGAAATCGATTTACAGACGATTTATGGGCATAAAACAAGGCTACCGATAACCGGTAGCCTTAAAATTATTTTTTTACATTCTTTAAAACTTCGATATACGCTTTGATTGCATCAACACATCCGTCAAAACCTAACTCTGCACTATTAAGACAAAGGTCATAGTTTCTTGCATTGTCCCAATCACGGCAAGTATAGTAATGATAAAATTCACTACGGTGTTTGTCAATTTTGCGAATTTTCTTGTCTGCTTCTTTTTCACTCATAGCAAACATATCACTAATCGTGTTAACGCAAACATCGTGAGGTGCCCATATAAATACCTTAATTACATTTTCATAATCTTTTAAGATGAAGTCAGCACATCTGCCAACAATAATACAAGATTCTTTTTCAGCAAGTGATTTAATAATCTTTGCCTGATAGTTAAAAAGATTTTCCTTTGATGTGAATTTACTGTCCTCAGGTGGTATAAGATTACCACTATATTTTTTAGTAGATGAATTAAATAATCCAATATTAATTTCTTCATCATGTTTCTGGAAAAGATTTAAATTTATACCACTGTCGTCAGAAGCCATATAAAGAATTTCGCGGTCATAGAAGGGGATATTTAATTCTTCAGAAAGCATTTTACCGATTGTTTTACCACCACTACCATATCCGCGAGCGATAGTTATAACGATTTTTTTATCCATAATTTGACCACCTTTCAGCGATTATTCACTAAGATACGCTTTTTTAACAGATTCGTCATTCATAAGGTCCTTTGCATCACCTGAAAGAACAATTGAACCTGTTTCAAGAACATAAGCTCTGTCAGCAATAGAGAGTGCTTTTTTAGCATTCTGTTCAACGAGAAGAACAGTTGTACCATTTTCGTTAATTGCTTTAATAATTTCAAAAATTTCAGAAACAAGAAGGGGAGAAAGACCCATTGATGGTTCGTCCATTAATATAAAATCGGGTTTTGACATTAAGGCACGACCCATAGCAAGCATCTGCTGTTCACCACCGGAAAGTGTACCTGCAATCTGATTTTTTCTTTCTTTAAGACGGGGAAATCTTTCATAAACATATTTCAATGTTTCTTCAATTTCGTTTTTGTCCTTACGAGTAAATGCACCAAGCTTAATATTATCAATAACAGAAAGTTGTTGAAAAATTCTTCTTCCTTCAGGAACATGTGCCATACCCATTGTGACAATTTTGTGAGCAGGAGTTTTTGTTATATCGTTATCATTGTAAACAATTTTGCCTGTTTTAGGTTTTAAAAGACCTGAGACTGTGTGAAGAATAGTTGTTTTACCCGCACCGTTTGCACCGATAAGAGCAACAATTTCACCTTTATTAACTTCAAAAGAAACACCTTTTAAAGCTTTAATCATACCATAATATACTTCGATATTATCGACTTTTAAAAGTGGTGCCATACCTATTCCTCCTTAATCACCTAAATATGCCTTGATTACTTCCGGGTTATTAAGAACATCACTTGTTTTACCCTGTGCTAATTCTTGTCCAAAATTAAGAACAGTAACTTCTTCACAGATACCACTTACAAGTTTCATATCGTGCTCAATAAGAAGTATTGTCATATCAAATTCATCACGAACAAAGCGGATTGTATCCATAAGTTCCTGTGTTTCACTCGGGTTCATACCTGCAGCAGGTTCGTCAAGAAGCAAGAGCTTTGGATTAGTAGCCAATGCACGTGCAATTTCAAGTTTTCTCTGTTTACCGTACGGAAGATTACAGGCAAGATTATTTCTTTCTTCTTCAAGGTTGAAAATGCGAAGAATTTCTTTTGCCTTTTCACGCATTTCTTTCTCAGATGAAAAATGTTTTGGTAATCTGAACATACTTGTAAAAGGGTCGCATCTGAATTCAGGTTGATTATGAAGACCAACCATTACATTACGGATAACACTCATGTTGTTAAAAAGACGAATATTTTGGAATGTACGTGCAATACCCTTATGATTTATTACTTCTTCTTTTTTTCCTTTAAGCTCTTCTCCATCAAGAAGAAATGTACCTGTTGTTGGTTTGTAAACACCTGTAATAATGTTAAAAACAGTTGTTTTACCTGCACCGTTTGGACCTACAAGTCCATAAAGTTCTTTTTTCTTAATTTTAAGATTTAATTCCTGAACTGCTTTAAGACCACCGAAGGATATTCCGAGATTTTTTGTTTCAAGCATATATTCTGCCATATCAGTTATCCTCCTTTGAATTTGAATAGGAATTTACATCGTCATCATTTGGTAAATCGTACGATAACATTTCATCCATTTTGATTTTTGTATCAATTCTGTTCCATTCTGCTTCGTCATCTTTTTCTTTTGATTTTTTTCTATTTCCTTTTAAAGAAAGCTTATTTTTTAAATTATTGAATGCAGGAGCATTATTGAAAAGAATAGCAAAAATAAGAATTATTGCATAGACTACAAGTTTTACAGAAGCCAAAGGACCTGAAAGTTCATTCTGAAGAAGAATATTTAAATAGGTAATGATTGTTGCAGCAATAATTGAACCATTAATGCTACCCATGCCACCGAGTACAACCATAACAAGAATTTCTATTGAATAGTTATAAGAGAAAGATTCCTGTTTTACCTGACCAATGCATTGTGCGTAAATAACACCAGCAACACCTGCAAAGAAAGCAGCAATAATAAATATAAATAATTTGTAGAAAGTAACATTGATACCCATTGATTTTGCTGCAATCTCATTATCTCTGATTGCAGTAACAGCTCGTCCGTGTTTGCTTCTTATAAGATTCTGGCAAAGGATAAGCACAACAATTACGGTAATGAGTGTAATAATGAAAAATTCTTTTTCAGGATAAATTTTTGTTTCAAGGCCCTGTGACGCACCAAAGAATTTAATGTTTTTAAATATATTTCTTACAATTTCACCAAACGCAAGTGTAGCAATTGCAAGGTAGTCACCCTTGAGTCTAAGTGCAGGAATTCCAATTACAAGACCAAAAAAAGCAGAGATTAATCCGCCTATCATAATTGAAATTACATAAACAAGAAGGGGACTATCAATAAATCCGGAGAATACATTAACAAAGTATCCACCAAGATATGCACCAACACACATAAATCCTGCGTGACCAAGACTCAATTCACCTAAAAATCCAACAACAAGATTAAGAGAAACCGCTAAAATAATGCTAAATGAAATTCTTACTAAAGTGCTTCTGTCTAAACGACCAAGTTCACCAATAGAATTCATTATGAATGTTATAACAAGAACAACACCGATTAAGATGTAATTAAGATGGTTTTTAATTTTAAAGTTTGATTTAATTTTACTTTTAGCCATAATATATTACACCTTCTCTCTGATTTTTTTACCAAGAATACCTGTTGGTTTAACAAGAAGAATTAAGATAAGTAAACCAAATTCAATTGAAGTGGTGTATGGAGCAATTACATCAATGCTAAGGCAAATGTTTTCAACAAGACCAAGAAGGATTCCTCCGACCATAGCACCTGGAATTGAACCGATTCCACCGATAACAGCAGCCGCAAATGCCTTGATACCGGGAAGAGCCCCGAAAGATGGACTTACCGGTATTTTAATAAGATAGAATAAACTTGCAAATGCTGCAAGTGCAGAACCAATTGCAAAAGTAATCATAATAATCTTATTAACATTAACACCCATAAGTTGAGCAGCGCCCTTGTCTTCAGAAACAGCAAGCATAGCTCGTCCTGTTTTTGTTTTTTTGATGAATAATGTTAAAACAATCATAATTATAGCACTTAAAACAAGTGTAACAATAGTACTAATGTTAAGTATTATTCCATCTGCAATCTCAACTGAACCTAATTTGTTAAGAATTATAACAGATTTTGGTTCTGTGCCAAAAATTAACTGTGCTAAACCCTGAAGCAAGTTACTTACACCAATAGCAGTAATAAGTACAGCAAGGGGAGAGGCAGTTCTTAAAGGTTTATATGCCAACTTTTCAATTACAATTCCAAGAACAACACATAAAATGATTGATACTATAAATGCAATAACCGGATTTCCTGTTATTGAAAAAACAGTGAATATGGCATATGCACCAACCATAATTACATCGCCGTGTGCAAAGTTTAACATTTTTGCAATACCATAAACCATAGTATAGCCTAAAGCAATAAGTGCATAAATTGCACCAAGGCTCAAGCCGTCTAATAATGTTACCATAAATTAATACTCCTTAATATTCGATTTATAATTTTGGCTTACACCGAAAAAAAGAAAAGGCTTTTCTTTTTTTCGCTATAAGTCAAACCATACGGTCTCAGGTTAACTGAAACCGTATGGTATAAACTAAATGCTGTTAAATTAGATGATTATTTATTAATTTCAACAATAACCGGAACTTTTGTACAAGCACCTGAAGCATCCCACTTCATTTCGCCTGTTGTACCAGCATATGTGAAATCATCAGCAGTGATTTCTTTAACAACAAGGTCACAAAGGTCACTTGCAGAGATATTTACATCGTTTACATTTGCTGCTTTCATAGCTTCAAAGATTACATAAACTGCATCATAACCGTCAGCTGCGAACTGGTCAGGTTTTGAACCGTATTTTGTTTCGTAATTCTTAACAAAGTTAGCAGTTTTTTCATCTGTGCTGTTAACGTCAAAAGGAGTGATGTAGCTGATTTTGTTTGTTACTGTTTCATCAATCTGTGCTGCAACACCGTCAAGTCCGTCACAACCGAAAAGAACGATATCTTTAAGTCCCTTGTCAACACAAGCTCTTGCAACAAGACCTGCTTCTGTATAGTAGATAGGAAGGAAGATTACATCGCAATCTTTAAGTGCTTCAACAGATGCTGAGAAGTCAGTCTTTGTTTCTGCATCAAATGTACGAACTTCATATTCTTTGTTGAGATTCTTCATTTCGCCTTCAAATGCAGCATAAATACCTGAAGAATATGTATCACTTGTGTCATAGATACAACCGATTTTTTCATAATCTTTTGTAAGTTTCTGTGCTGCGAGAATACCCTGGTCAGGGTCACCAAAGCAAACACGGAATGCGTTTGGTCTGTCAGTAATAACACTTTCCTGTGATGCAGATGGAGTGATAAAGAAAAGATTGTCTTCAAAAGCTCTCTTTGCAAATGCTTCGCAAGAACCTGATGTAACACTACCAAGTGAAATCTGCATACCGTCATCCATAAGTGCATCGTAACCAGTTGCTGCATCAACGTCAGAAGCCTTATCATCTTTCATTTCAAACTTGAAAGGAACACCGTTAAGACCACCAGCAGCATTGATTTCTTCAACTGCAAGCATTGCACCATTGTTTACTGAGTTACCATATGACTGGTTAGGACCTGTAAGAGGACCTGTTCCACCAATAAAGTAAGCAGCCTCTTCTTTATTGCTGCAAGCTGCAAAGCAAGTAGCAATAAGTGTTAATGCAACGAGCACAGCAATAACTTTTTTTAAGTTTTTCATAAGAAATTCCTCCTTAAAATTTTTACACAATTTACATAATTGTGTATCTCTTTAAATAGATAAAGTAAATATACACTAAAATCAACAATAAGTCAATTATTTTTGTAGATTTTCTTGATATTTACATAAAAAAGGTATGACATAAGCCATACCTTTTTCAATTTCTGTTTATTTCTTTTGTGGACCGTTATATCCGTTTTCTTCCTGGAATTCAGCAATCTTGTCAATAACGCTGAGAACTACATCAAATCCCTGACCAACAGTTTCCATTTCAAAGCGGTCTGCGTGGTCGTGGAATGTGTGATAATACCATGTAAGCATTGGGTTTTGTGCTGCAAATGTAACGGATTTAATACCGCCACGGGTCATTGGAGTACTATCACAACCACCAACAGGATTGTGAATACAGCCATTTGTCTTGCTTTCAATACCCATTTCATTGAATGTATCTTTGAACATTTTTTCAAGGTCAGTATCAAAACGGCAACCCTGCCAGTCATCCTTAATAACAACCTCAAAATATTCTTTGTCAGCAACAGAGTCAATGTTGATGTTCCATGCATTTTTGGTTAAATCATCGTTTCTGTGTTTATGAACAAATGCCATTGAACCACGCAGACCGGCTTCTTCAGAACCAACATTACAATCAACGATACGGCAGTTTTTAGGCATCTTTTCAGGATTTTCCTTGAAATACTTAATAACTGCATAACTAAGAGCACAACCTGTTGCGTTGTCCATAGCACCTTTAGATGCATTTTCTTCAGATGCATCATTCCACATAGCAACAAATGCACTACCAAAGGCTGTAATTACAGGAATAAAGTTTAATAATTTGTAGAAAATATCCATTGATTTGCTTGCAGCAATTTCTATAGCCCAATCAGCATTAAATATGATACCTGTATAAATAGCAGCCATAGCTACAGCCACGCCAATAATAAAGAATACACAAACCGCACCAAAACCAACTTTTCCGTATGTTGTAATCAAACCGTAAATTGGTTTTTCTGGGTATTTAGATGCATTTTCTGAATGCTTCCAGTTCCAGCTTGTATCTGTATGACCTGAAAGAATGATTGTGTAATCGTATTTACCGTCTTCAGGAACTAATTCACCGTAAACATTCTGTGATATTTTCTGTTTAAAAAACATATCAAACCAAGGCTTATAAAGGAAACAACTGAATACAAGCCAGATAACCATAGCAATGCCGATAGCAGCCATTGCAAACCAAATATGAAAATTATAAAGTGCAAAATATGTAAGAACACTTAAAATAATTCCAACCCAACCTGCATATGGAAGTCCGCCGATACCTGAACGTGGTGATACTGCAAATTCTTCCTTTTTTGATTTAATGCCGATTTCTTCAAGCTTTTCACCCATAAAGTCAGCATATTTTCTTTCGTTTTCAGAACCGGGAAGGCGAGAACCAAAGTTTTCAGCATCTTTTACAAGGTCATAAGCCAATTCGGCATATTTTCTGTTTTCCTCTTTCATTGTGTAACCTCCAAACGAAAATCTATCTTATTTATAATATTAGATTTTAGTAATTAAATCAAGTATAAATTACTAATTTTTATTATTTTGTACAAAAAGACCTATGCAGTGGTTTTCTGAAGCGACCCCTGTCAAGTAGACAGACAAAAAAACAAAAAGATATTTAATTGAATGAATTCCACCCTGCTGCGCAGCAGGGTGGAATTTTTCACGCTGCTTGAGCGTAATGAAATTCCATTGGCGTCATACATTTCAGCTTAAGCTGAAATCGCTTTGTATTGTAGAAATCTATGTAATTTTCAATTGCTTGGGTAAGTTCTTCTCGTGAAGTGAATTTTTTGAGGTAGTACATCTCAGATTTTAAGATGCCCCCATAACCCTCCATCGGACCATTATCAATGCATCGACCAACTCTGGACATACTTTGTCTCATACCGGCTGCCATCAATTTGGAATGAAATGCTTTGTTTGTGTACTGAAAACCTCTGTCGCTATGAAATAGTGGATGGGCAGTTGGATTGTTTTCGATAGCTTCATCAAAAGTATCAAACACAAGCTGATTGTTGTTGCTTGTTCCAATTTTGTAGGCTACTATTCGTCTATCGTATATATCCAATATTGCACTTAAATACAATTTCTTAACTTCTGTACCTACATAGTATTTGAATTCAGTTACATCAGTAAGCCACTTTTCATTAGGAGCATCAGCGTAAAACTCTCTATTAAGAATATTTTCTGCAGTTACCTCCGGTGTTGATTTGATGTAATTGTATTTCTTTTTTCTACAAACAGATTTCAAATGAAGCATTTGCATCAGTCGATAAATGCGTTTTTTGTTGTACTTAACGCTATGTGTTCTATTGATAGTTATTGTCATTTGACGATAACCCAATATACCATTTTGCTCTTCATACAATTCCTTTATCCATTCAATAAGCTGTTCGTTTGTCTTTTGATGTTGACTTGGTTCTCTTTTTAACCATTTGTAATAGGCACTGCGACAGATGTGCAAACTTTCGCATAACTTCTCAATAGGATAACCTTCTGTTTGATTCATATATTGTATCGCTATGTATGAAACTTCGTTTCTTACTCCACTTACCAATCGCCTCCTCTCAACTCCCTCAATTTTTTTAACAGAGCTATCTCCATTTCCTGGTCTTTGATTTTGGCATGTAATATCTTGTTCTCCTGACGAAGACGTTCTTCTTCGGTAAGTTCTGAGTCTGGTTTTGTTTTTCCTCGACGGTCTGTTAAACCTTCTACACCTTTTTCTTCATACTTTTTAACCCAAGAGTAAATTTGTTGGTAGCTTACGTTGTAAGTTTCTGTTGTTAATCCGTAATCTTTTCCGTGTTCTATGCAGAAAGCAACTATCTCTACTCGCTCTTCTTGTGTGGTTTTTCTTCCTTTGGTCATATAGATTTCCCCTTTGACAGAACTTCGTTCTTTGAATTCTTTTTGACCATTATACCACTTTATCCATGCTCTGAGCTGATTTCTGCCTCTAATTTTATATTTTTTACATATCTCTATCTGGCTTCCTTTTCCTGACAAATAGTCGTTTACTGCTTGTATTTTTAATTCCTTGCTATATTTTTTTCTTTCCTTACTTAACCCTTGAAATTCATATGTTGCAACCATATCCATCAAAGTCATTGCTACTATCCCGTACTTTTCTGCTATTGCTTTGTAGCTTCCTTTTCCGGCTTGATATTCTTTGACCGCTGCTATTCGTTCTTCATAACTTAGTTTTGACATAAAAATCCCCCTAAAGTAGTCTTGAAACTTTTTGTTTTTTCAAGTGTCTACTTTAGGGGGATTATATCATTCTGCATAGGTCATAATAGTATTAGTCGTTCTGATTTCTTGCAATTTTCATTGTTGTTGTCTTTTTGAATTCCTTATCACGAATTTTAACTTTAGCAACATTCTTGAAAATTGGATTTTCACGATTGTATTTTGCAACATCATCGTCAATTCTGTCGCGAGCATCAGGGAATTCTGATTCGTTGAGATAAAATTCAGCAACAATCTTTTCATCTTCCTGATATACAAGAACTTCTTCAACATAATCAATTCTTGAAAGTTTATCTTCAATTTCTTCAGGAGAAACATTTTTACCGTTTGCAAGACAAATAAGATTTTTCTTTCTGCCAACCATAAACAAGAAACCATCTTCATCAATTCTACCATGGTCACCGGTAATCAACCATTCACCATCAAATGTAGCAGCAGTTGCCTCTGGGTCCTTGTAATAACCCTGCATAACGTTAGTACCTCTTACATAGATTTCACCAACGCCTTCTTCGTCAGGATTAACAATCTTGATTTCGCAACAATCAAGCGGAGTACCTACACTACCAAATTTGAATTTTCCTGGCTTGTTACAAGTAACAGCAGGGGAGCATTCAGTAAGTCCGTAACCGTTATATATATCAATACCGAAATCGTGCATACCTTTTTCAATTTTTGGGTCAAGGTTAGCAGCACCGCAAACAATCATATTAAGGTTTCCGCCAAGATTATCAATAATTGTCTTGAAAATTTTTGCTCTCTTATCAATACCAAACTTCATAAGAGTATTACTAATTTTAAGACCTTTTTTAAGAATTTCTTCTCTGCCTGTTTTTCTTGCTGTTTTCCAGATTCTATTGTAAATTGTATTAACAACAAGTGGAACACCACAAATGTTATATGGCTGATATTTTTTCATATCACCCTGAATATTCTTGATACCGTCACATACGTAACCCCATTCAGTAAGAATATATGATGCGAAAAGAGCACTAACCCAGGCATATGTATGATTCATAGGTAAGAAGCCAATTGCATGTCTACCATTAAGAGCACGACAAGAAGCTGAACAGTTGCTTGCAATGTTGTAATGAGAAAGCATTACACCTTTACTTTTTGCAGTTGTACCTGATGTGTATGCAATACAAGCAAGGTCGTCAGGCTTAACCTCAGCATTGATGAAGTCATTATTTCCTGCGTTCAATGCTTCTTGACCATATTCAAGAAAACTGTTATAATCATCAAGGCAGAAATACTGCATATTAGGCATTTCAGGATTTGCTTTAAATTCTTCAACAGCCTTATTAAATTTTGCAGAATGAACTAAAGCATCACAATCACAACGGATAAGCTGGTCCGCAAGGTCAGCGTATGGAAGTTTAGCATCCATAGGAACGGTAATATTACAACCGCAGATTGTTGCGTAGTAAGTTACCATCCACTCAAAACAGTTTTCACTGATAATTGCAATTTTCTTTTTTCCGTTAAGTCCTTTTACATAGAAGTAAGTACCAAGAGCTGCAATTTCGCTCCAAGTCTGGTTAAAACTTCTTTCACATTCATTTTTATTTTTATCAAGGAATACAAATTGTCTTTTATCCTGACCTTTCTGTGCTCCTGTAACGATAATTTCTTTAAGTGTCTGATAATCAGGAATATTTGCGTTACCGGCATTAATATGTTTTTTTGCCATTTGTCGTAACCCCTCTTTGTCTGTAGAGTATTTACAACCATCTCTTTGACAGTTGTAAACCATATATTTTATATTAACAAAATAATAATAAAAAGTCAACAATTCATAAAAAACTTGTACATAAAAAGGAGAATTGTCAATGTATGACGGAAACAACCCCACAGCTTTAAAATCACAACAATGGTTAACTGAAAATTTGCTCGATTTGATGGAAGAAAAGCCGTATAATGAAATATCTATTATGGATATTTGTAAAAAAGCAGACTTGTCACGACAGACATTCTATAATTACTTTGATTCAAAAGATGAATTATTTAGATTTCTGTTAAGAAGCACTTATGAGGAAAAATTACTTTCTCTTGATACAATTCCAAGTTCAAATGAAGCAATTTCAACATTTGTAACAACCATGAAAGATAATTCAAGATTAGTTTCTGCAATTGTAAAGAATAATATGGGTAATCTTGTTTCAGATGAAATTTTTAAATCTATGACAAAGTTTCTGAATAAGTTTATTCCAAATTTTGAAAGTCAACCTCATTTTGCATATCATATTGTGTTATTATCAGGAGCATTGACACATTTCTTGACTTATTATGCAAGAAATAATTGTGAATTATCTGAAAAAGAAATGACAAAAATACTTGAAACATTTTTATCAGGTAAAATATTCAAGTTATTAAGAGCCTCAAAATATATAAAAAAGGTACTCAAATGAGTACCTTTAATTTTTAGTGTGTATGTTCGTGTTCAACACGAGGTTCTACTAAATAGATTGTACCTTCAACACTGTTGATTTTGAAATCTGAGAAGTACTGAATTTCAGTAGCACCTTTAGATGCGTGATTAGGCTGTAAAAGTAAAATTGCATAATCTTTATAAGTCATACTGCTGATTTTATCAATTGTGTAGCTTTCAACAGTTTTCTTTTCGCCAACCTGTTCACCAAGAGTGAATTTTTCATTCTTAAAGTCAATATCAACTTTTTTTGTAGTGTATGAATATCCGTAATCAAGTTTAATTGATGATTTTGTTACATCAATGTTATAAGCATCTTTTAATTTATAGTAGTGTCTGTAACGCAAAGCATTAACTTCACCTGAACTGTTTTTTGTAAAAAATCCTTCTTCAACAAATTCAAAATACTTGTCAAAGTTTTCGGCAGTGATTTTAACTTCACCGAGAGTTGGTTCTGTCTGGTTTGTTGTACTTTCTGTCGGGTCTACTGATGGTTTATCGTTGTTACAAGCAACAAGTGAAAGACAAGTTACAGCTGCTAACAACAATGCTAAAAATTTTTTCATTTTAATTTCCTCATTTCGTTTTTTGATAATGGTCGGAGTGACAGGACTTGAACCTGCGGCCTCTTGACCCCCAGTCAAGCGCGCTCCCAGCTGCGCCACACCCCGACGAATTAACTTTGATAATGATAACATATTGATTGTTGTTTTTCAAGTAATTTTCAAACTTTTCTTTACTTTTTAGGTTAGTATATGATAAAATGTCCAGGAGGTGATTGTTATATGAAGAAAACATTGAAGAAGATTATAATTGCACTTATATCTATAATACTTGTTGTTTTAATTGTTTGGGGAACTGCTATTTATATGTATTATCCACACTATTATAAAAATAAAAGACAGATTGAAATGACTGATGTATCAGATGTTAATGAAATCAAAGTAATGAGTTACAATATTCGTTGTCACGCACCTGACGATTTTGGTCATAAAAATTGGTTTTACCGTGCAAATTTAGTTGTTGATACTATTGAAAAAGCACAGCCGGGTATTATAGGTTTTCAGGAAGTAAACAGTTGGCAATATGAATATTTATGTGAATCAATGCCCGTATATGATTCTATTATTACATATCGTGATGATATACCTGTATATTCTGAAGGTTGTCCAGTTTTTTACAGAACTGATTTATATTCATTGGTTGATAAAGGTTCATTCTGGCTTTCCGAAACACCCGATGTTATGAGTAAGGACTGGGGGTCAGCTTGTTACAGAATATGCAGTTATGCAATTCTAAAAGATAATGCTACTCAAAAAGAATTTGTCGTTTTTAATACTCATCTTGACCATATAAGTGACGAAGCAAGAATAAATGGTATTCAGGTTGTACTTGATAAGATTAAGGAATTCGGTTCAATTCCTGCAGTGCTTATGGGTGACCTTAATGCTGAAGAAAGCAGTGAAACATATCTGAGTGCAACAGAAGTTTTTGATGATGTAAAATATCAGACTGAAAACACAATGACAAGCTGTACATATCAGAATTGGGGTAAGAGCCTTGACCGTAATTGTATCGACTATATTATGATTTCAAAAGGTGACTTTAATGTTAATTCATATAAAGTTATTACAGATACTTATGACGAGGTATATACAAGTGACCATTTCCCGCTTACAGCAACTCTTACATTAGAATAAATAAAAATAAAGGAGATAGACACAGTAATCTATCTCCTATTTTTTATGCTAATTCCAACCATAACATTTCAAGTTCTTCAAGTGCTTCTTCTTTAATCCTTATCTCTTCAAGTATTTCAGAAAGCTTTTCGTAATCACTTGAAATTTCAGGTTGTTCAATGAGATTTTTAAGTTCATCAATCTGTTGTTGTAAACTATCGATTTCCTTTTCGGTATTCATAAGTTTAGCGCGTCTTTTTCTGTCTTGTGCTTTGTTTTTTCGTGATTCTTCATATTGTATAGAAGAATCACTTTTTATTTCTGATTTTAATATTTTTTCTTTATTTTCAACCTGATTATGTTCCTTGTAGTAGTCATAATTACCATTATAAATGATTATTTCATCATTTTTCATTTCTATAATTTTTGTGGAAACAGAATTAAGGAAATATCTGTCATGAGAAACCATAATAAGAGTGCCTTCATATTGACTTAACGCAATATCTAACGCTTCTTTTGCCTTGTAATCAAGGTGGTTAGTAGGTTCGTCAAGTATAAGTACATTTGAACGCTCAAAAACGATAATACAAAGTGCAACTTTTGCTCTGTTAGCACCACTCAATTCTTTGATTCGCTTAAAAACATCTTCGTCTTCAATAAGAAATCTTGCAAGCATACTTCTAATTTCATATTCGGTTTTTGTGGGGAATTTTCTGTGCACGGTTTCAAGTGCTGTCAGATTCAAGTCAAGTGAAGATAATTCCTGGTCAAAATATGAAATTTTAACATTTCCACCCCAACGAACTGAACCCTCGTATGGAATTTTTTTCATGATTGCTTTTAAAAGTGATGATTTACCAACACCGTTTTTACCTACAAAAGCAACTTTTTCATTTCGATTGATTTCAAGGTGAAAGTATTCAAACAAGACTCTATTATTTTCAGCTTTTCCAACACTTACTTTTAATCCTTTACATTCTAAAATAAGTTTATGTGGCTCAATATCAAAAGGGAATGATATGTGCAAATCCTTGACTTTGGGGTTAGGTTTTGCGTGGAGTTCCATTTTTTCAAGTGCTTTAACTCTTGAGCCAACACTGTTGATACTGCTTGATTTTGCAAGGTTTTTTCTTACATAATCTCTTAAATCTTCGATTTCTCTTTGTTGTTTCTCATATTCTTTTGTTAGTGTTTTAATGCGTTCCTCTTTTTGCTTTAAGAATGATGAGTAACCACCTTTATATCGAACTAATTCACCATTTTCAATTTCACAAATGTCTGATGCGACAGAATCAAGAAAGTATCTGTCATGGGAAACGATAATAACAGCTCCCTTATATTCTTTAAGATAGTTTTCAAGCCAGTTAAGCATACTGAAATCAAGATGGTTTGTCGGTTCGTCAAGAATAAGTAAATTCGGATTTTCAACAAGAATTTTTGCAAGTGCAAATCTTGTTTTTTCACCACTGGAAAGAACAGAAACACTCGTGTTCATATCAAAGACACCAAATCCCATACCATTAAGAACAGTATTGATTCTTATTTCTGCATTGTGACCGTCAGCAGCATCATATATGCTTGTATATCTTTCATATTCTTCAGATAATAAATCATACTCTGAACCTGTTGAATGTGACATTTTATTTGAAATTTCATTAATTTTTTTCCTTGTTTCAAATACAAGCTTTAATGAATCTTCAATCTCTTCCTTTAATGTATTTGAAGTATTTAAAGCTTCATTTTGTTTAAGATACCCAATTCTCAAACCCGATTTAAGAGCTATTGTACCGTCATCATATTCAAGATTTCCTGAAATAATGTTAAGAAGAGTAGATTTACCAACACCGTTAACGCCTAAAAGACCAATTCGGTCCCTGTCATTAACAGCAAGTGTAATATTATTTAATACTTTTTTGTCTAAAAATGTTTTGTTTACATTATTAAGTGAAATTAACATATTTTGTCACCAAAAATAAGGGGTAAAATTAACGCCCTTTAACATATTAATAATACATTTATACACGATGAAATGAATTTTATAAAAATTATAAATTAATTTGTAGAAAAAAACAATATTTTTTTACTTTATGTTTCGTGGAATTTTTTATATTTATTTGTTAAAAATACATAAAAGATAGACAAATATTTATCGACACAAAATCTTAATGTTATAGGAGAATAAATATGAAAAAAATATTATCAATCGTTTTATCTTTATCTTTTCTGTTATGTTCGTTTGCAGGATGTAGTAGAGGTGGTCAGGATAACCCATCATCACAAAATATTACAACAGTCAGGTTCTTAAATTTTAAACCTGAAGTTGCTAATGTTTATGATGAAATTGCAAAAACATATCAAGAAGAAACAGGAGTAAAACTTGTAGTTGAAACGGCAGCAAGCGGAAATTATGAACAGACATTAACTGCTAAAATGGGAACGAATGAAGCACCTGCACTTTTTCAGATAAATGGACCTAAAGGATATGCAAACTGGAAAAATTATTGTGCCGACCTTTCAGACACAAAACTGTATAATCATTTAACTGATAAAGATTTAGCAGTAACTGCTGACGGAAAAGTTTATGGTATTCCTTATGTTGTTGAAGGCTATGGAATAATTTATAACAAAGAAATTACTGATAAATATTTTGCACTTGAAAACAGAACTACTGATTTAAAATCAATGGATGAAATTAAAAGTTTTTCGGACTTAAAAGCGGCAGTTGAAGATATGCAGAAAAATGCAGATAAACTTGGTATCAAAGGTGTTTTTGCATCGACATCAATGAAGACAGGTGAAGACTGGCGATGGCATACACATCTTGCCAATATTCCTGTCTACTATGAATTTGAAGATAATGATGTTGATTTATCAACAAATGAAACATCAAATATAGAGTTTAAATATGCAGAAAATTTCAAAAACATTTTTGATTTGTATATAAACAATTCTGTAACTGATAAAAAGGTTTTAGGTTCAAAAATCGTTGATGAATCAATGGCAGAGTTTGCACTCGGACAATGTGCAATGGTTCAGAACGGAAACTGGGCATGGGGACAGATAAAGAATGTTAAAGGTAATGTTGTTAAAGCAGAAAATGTGAAATATTTGCCGATATATATGGGTATCGATGATGAAGAAAATCAAGGATTATGTATTGGTACAGAAAATTTCTTTGCAATTAATTCAAAAGCATCCGATGAGGAACAAAAAGCTGCTGAAGATTTTATTTATTGGCTTTTTACAAGTGAAACAGGAAAAGCATTTGTAAAAAATGATTTAGAAATTATTGCTCCTTTTGATACTTTTAAAGAAAATGATGCACCGGAAGACCCTCTTGCACAAGAAGTCATTAATTGGATGAATAAAGAGAATATAAAAACAATTCCTTGGAATTTCACTGTTTTTCCAAGTGTGACATTTAAGAATGATTTTGGTTCTGCACTTTTACAATATGCTCAGGGTACAAAAAATTGGAACGAAGTAAAAACAATATTTGTTAATCGTTGGAAAAGTGAAAGTCAATAATAACGACACAAAATTAACCGGTTGATTAAGGACGGATAAGTTTATGGAAAAGAATATGAAAAAATATTTTCCTGTATTTGTATTACCCACCTTTGTTGCTTTTACAGTTGTTTTTCTTATTCCGTTTGTTTTAGGAATTTATCTGTCCTTTACAGAATTCACAACTGTAGAAAGTGCTACATGGGTAGGATTAGAAAACTATATAAAAGCATTTACACAGGATGAAAATTTTAAAAATGCACTTTGGTTTACTATAAAGTTCACATTTGTTTCGGTAATAACAATTAATGTAATATCATTTTTTCTTGCATTATTGTTGACCAAAGCATTAAAAGGCACTAATTTTTTCAGAACAGTATTTTTTATGCCAAATCTTATTGGCGGAATAGTTTTAGGTTATATCTGGAATCTGTTAATTAATTCTATCTTAGGTGTTTTTGGATTTGATATAACTTACGATGCTGACTTTGGTTTTTGGGGACTTGTATTCCTTCTGAATTGGCAGTTAATCGGTTATATGATGGTTATTTATATTGCAGGGCTTCAAAATATTCCTAAAGAATTAAACGAAGCAGCAATGATTGATGGTGCATCGCCATTTTCAGTTTTAAAAAATATTACTGTTCCTATGGTTATGCCGGCTGTGACAATTTGTCTGTTTTTAACTTTGACAAATTCTTTTAAACTTTTTGACCAAAACCTTGCTTTGACAGGTGGTGCTCCTGCAAGGGAAACATCTATGTTAGCACTTGATATTTATAATACTTTCTATGGACGAATTGGTTGGCAGGGTGTAGGGCAAGCTAAAGCAGTTGTTTTCTTTTTAATTGTTGCAATTATTGCGTTTGTTCAGTTGAAAATTACGGGAAGAAAAGAGGTTGAACAATGATGAAAAGTAAAATATCACATTGGATTTCATTTGCTTTTCTTTTGTTTTTGTCATTAGTTTTCATCTTTCCTATTTATCTTGTGGTAATCAATTCATTCAAGTCGAAATTTAATATTATCGGTGAACCATTTAGTTTTCCTGATGAAGATACTTTTGTTGGTTTTGAAAATTATATATACGGAATAGAGTCAGCAGACATCGTTGGTTCGTTTTTCAGAACCTTAATTATTACAGTCGGGTCAGTAGTAGCGATAGTTGTACTAACATCAATGACCGCTTGGTATATCACAAGAGTAAAATCGAAATTTAATAAATGGATTTATTACTTGTTTCTTTTCAGTATGATTGTGCCATTTCAGATGGTTATGTACACAATGACTTCAATCAGTGTTAAATTAGGACTTAATAGCGTTTTAGGTATTATTCCTGTTTATCTTGGATTTGGTTCAGGATTATCTGTTTTTATGTTCAGTGGTTTTGTCAAAGGACTACCTTCAGAAATAGAAGAAGCAGCTATGATTGATGGTTGCGGACCGATAAAAACATTTTTTTATGTCGTGTTTCCGATGCTTAAACCAACAGCAATTACGGTTGCAATTTTAAATGCCATGTGGATATGGAATGACTTTTTATTACCATATCTTTTGTTGGGTTCAAACAATAAAACATTATCAGTTGCAATTCAATTAACAATGCAGGGTGCTTATGGTGCAATTGATTGGGGTGGATTTATGGCAATGCTTGTTCTTGCTGTTATTCCTATAATTATTTTTTATTTATTCTGTCAAAAATACATTATCAAAGGTGTTGTTGACGGCGCGGTGAAAGGATAATGAATTTATGGCTTCAATTGAGTTGAAAAATATAAGAAAAACTTACGAAGACGGTGTGACCGTAATTGATAATATGAACCTTGAAATCAAAGATAAAGAGTTTATCATACTTGTCGGACCGTCAGGATGCGGAAAATCGACAACACTTAGAATGATAGCAGGTCTTGAAGAAATATCTGGTGGTGAGTTATATATTGGTGATAAACTTGTAAATAATGTTTCACCAAAGGACAGGGACATCGCTATGGTATTTCAAAGCTATGCACTTTATCCTCATATGAGTGTATATAAGAATATGGCATTTGGTCTAAAAAACAGAAAAGTTCCAAAAGAAGAAATTGATAAAAAGGTTAAAGCTGCGGCTAATATGCTTGATATTGAAGAATATCTTCACAGAAAACCTCGTGCACTATCAGGTGGTCAGCGACAGCGTGTTGCATTAGGTAGAGCAATGGTGCGTGAGCCTGCAGTATTCTTACTCGATGAACCGTTATCAAATCTTGATGCAAAGCTTAGAACAGAAATGAGAAGCAGAATTTCAATGCTTCATAAAGAGTTAGAAACCACATTTGTATATGTTACTCATGACCAGACAGAAGCTATGACAATGGGGGACAGAATAGTTGTGATGAAAGATGGTGTAATTCAACAGTTTGATACACCGCAAATGCTTTATAATCATCCTAAAAATATGTTTGTAGCAGGTTTTATCGGTTCACCGCAAATGAATTTCATCGAGTGTCTTATTCAGAAAAAAAGTGAAAATTATTATGCTGATTTCACTTATTATAGTATAAAAATACCTAATAAAATGAATGACTACCTTAAAATGTATGAAAATAAAAATGTTATTCTTGGTATAAGACCTGAAGATTTGTCAATTGCAGATAAAAATGATAAAGAAAATGTTATGGAATTATATGTTGATATTGCAGAAATGACAGGTGCAGACTATTATCTTTACGGAAAAATCAATAATGAAAAATTTATTGCAAATGTGTCATCAAATCAAAATATTGAAAGTGATAAGAAATATAAATTAAAAATAGATGTTGACAGAATTCATATCTTTGATAAAATCAATGAAAGACTAATATGTGATTGACATTTTTTCTTAAAAATTATATATTTTTGTCAGGTGATTTTATGAGAGCAAGCGGTGTTTTAATGCATATATCATCTTTACCCGGTGAAACAGGTATCGGTACACTTGGTAAAGAAGCATACAAATTTGTTGATTTTTTGAAGAATAGTGGACAGACTTATTGGCAGGTTTTACCATTGTGTCCTACAAGTTATGGTGATTCACCATATCAGTCGTTTTCAACTTTTGCAGGAAATCCTTATTTTATTGATTTTGATTTGTTGTGTGAACAGAAATTGTTAAAAAAGTCAGATTATAATAAAATTAATTGGGGTAAAAATCCTCAGAAAGTTGATTATAACAAATTATCAGAAAACAGACTCAAAGTATTAAGAAAAGCTTTTACAAACTTTATTCCTGATAAAAACTATGATGATTTCTTTAATAAAAATTCTTTTTGGCTTGATGATTTTGCGTTGTATATGTCAATAAAGGACACATATAACGGTAAACCTTGGAATGAATGGGATAAAGATATTGTTTTAAGGAAAAAGGAAATACTTTCTGAATTAAAAGCAAATTTAAAGAAAGATATTGATTTTTATAAAACTGTTCAGTATTTCTTTTTCTTACAGTGGCAAAAATTAAAAGAATATGCCAATAATAGTGGTATTAAAATAATAGGTGACATCCCGATATATGTTGCAGGAGATAGTGCTGATGTATGGTCAGATCCAAAACAATTTTTGTTAGATGAAGATTGTAATCCTATCGAAGTTGCAGGTTGTCCTCCTGATGCCTTTTCTGATGAAGGTCAGTTATGGGGAAATCCATTATACAACTGGGAATATATGAAAAAAGATAAATATTCTTGGTGGAAAAAGCGAATCAAGCATCTTTGTGAAATGTGTGATGTTATTCGTATCGACCATTTCAGAGGTTTTGAATCATATTATTGTATTCCTGCTGATTCGAAAACAGCAAAAATCGGTGAATGGCGTGAAGGTCCCGGAATTGCATTCTTCAAAGAAATTGAACGAGATTTAGGTAAAAAAGAAATTATCGCAGAAGATTTAGGCTATCTTACTCCTGCTGTTAAGAAAATGCTTCGTCAAAGCAAATATCCGGGAATGAAGGTTCTTCAGTTTGCGTTTGATACCGATAGTGAGAATGACTATCTTCTTCATAATTTTACTAAAAATTCAGTTGCTTATACAGGAACTCACGATAATGATACCGTTATTGGATTTATGACAAAAACAGCACCAAGAAAAACTCGTAAAAGAGCAAAAGATTATCTTCGTTTGTCAAGAAGAGAAGGCTATAACTGGGGATTTATTAAAGCAGTTTTATCAAGCAATTCTGATACTGCAATTATTACAATGCAGGATTTGTTAGGACTTGGTAATGAAGCAAGAATGAATTTTCCGTCAACAGCTGTTAATAACTGGCAATGGCGTGCAAGTGATGATTATATTACAGTTGAACTTGAAGAAAAACTCTTATATTATACAAGTCTTTATCACAGAAAAAAGAAAAGAGTGAAATAAATGTCACAAATTGTTAATGAAGCAATTAAAATTGCAAAAAGTAAATATTTTAAAGATATTAAAGAACTTAATTCAAATGAATTACACAATGCTATTTCTACTGCTGTAATGTCATATATTGCTGACGATTGGAAAAACAGTAAAGATAACAGAATAAAAAACAGAACTGCTTTCTATTTTTCTGCAGAATTTCTTGTTGGTCGAGCTATTTATAACAATCTTGTATCAAAAGAAATATATAAAGAAGTTGAAACTGAACTCAATAAACTTGGTGTTTCATTAAAGGCTATGGAAGATGTTGAAGATGCTGCTCTCGGTAATGGTGGGTTAGGTCGTCTTGCCGCTTGTTTCCTTGATAGTGCGGCAACACTTGATATACCTCTTGATGGTTATGGAATTCGTTATAAATATGGTTTATTTAAACAAGATATTGTTGATGGTTTTCAGACAGAAACTGCTGATGACTGGACACAGTTTGGTGACCCTTGGTCAGTAAGAATGGAAAATGATGCTGTTACAGTTGATTTTAAGGATATGTCAGTTAAGGCAGTTCCTTATGATATGCCTGTAATCGGTTATGGTACATCTAATGTCGGTACATTAAGATTGTGGCAATCTGAATCACTTGTTCCATTTGATTTCGACTTATTTAATGCACAGAAATATGATAAATCAGTAGCATTAAAAAACCGAGCAGAAGATATTTCAAGAGTTCTTTATCCAAATGATGATAACAATGAGGGTAAAAAATTAAGACTTAAACAGCAGTATTTCTTTTCAAGTGCATCTTTACAGGATATTATAAGAAAGTTTAAACTCATTCACGGAAATGATTTTACTAAATTTGCTGATTTCATTACAATTCAGCTAAATGACACTCATCCTGTAATTTCAATTCCTGAACTTATCCGTCTTCTTACTAAAAATGAGAATGTAAAGTTTGACGATGCTGTTGAAATCTGTAAAAAAGTATTTAATTATACTAACCACACAATTATGCAGGAAGCACTTGAAAAATGGGATTTAAAGCTTATTCGTGATACAATTCCACAGGTTCTTGATATAATCAAAAAACTTGATAAAATGCTCAAAGTAGTGCTTAAAAAAGCGAATATTGACAAAGAAAAGGCTTTAAAAATGCAAATTATTCAGGATAAAAGAGTGCATATGGCTTATCTTGCAATTTTCTGTTCAAGATATGTAAACGGTGTTGCGAGAATTCATACTGACATTCTTAAAACTGATGTGTTGAAAGATTGGTATGAGTTATATCCTGAAAAATTCCAGAATAAGACTAACGGTATTACTCAAAGAAGATGGTTGATGCTTTGCAATAATGAATTGTCTGAACTCATTACTGAACTTTTAGGTAATAATGATTGGATTACTGACCTTGATAAGCTTAAAGAACTTGAAAGGTATGCTGATGATGAAAATGTATTGAACAGATTTATTGCAATTAAAGAGGCGAAGAAAAAGCAGTTAGTTGAATATATCAAGGTTCATGATGGCATTGAAATTGATGAAAATTCAATTTTCGATATCCAGATTAAGCGTCTTCATGAGTATAAGCGTCAGTTGCTTAATGCACTTTCAATTCTTGAACTCTATTATGAAATCAAAGAGGGTACACTTAAAGATTTTGTTCCGACAACTTTCATTTTCGGTGCAAAATCAGCACCGGGATATGCTCGTGCAAAGGGAATTATTAAACTCATCAATGAAATAGCAAAACTTATTGAAAACGATAAAGATGTATCAAAATATATCAAAGTTGTTTTTGTTAAGAACTATAATGTTTCTTATGCCGAAAAACTTGTAGCCGCAGCCGAAGTCAGCGAACAGATTTCAACAGCAGGTACAGAGGCGAGTGGTACAGGAAATATGAAGCTTATGCTCAATGGTGCAGTAACTCTCGGCACTTATGACGGTGCAAACATTGAAATTGTTGAAGAAGCAGGGGAAGAAAATAACTATATTTTCGGTGCACGAGTTGAGGGTATTGAAGATGTAAAAGAAACATATTCTTCAAAAGAGCTTTATGAAACTGATGAGAAAATCAAGCGTGTTCTTGATGCTCTTGTTGACGGTACCTTGAAAGACGGAAAAACAAAGATTTTCAAAGAACTTTATGATTCAATTCTTAAGGGTGCATCATGGCATAAACCTGACCATTATTATCTTCTTCTTGATTTCAATGATTATGTTGAAACAAAGAAACGAGTAAATGCCGATTACAAGATTAAAAAAGAATTTTACAAAAAGTGTTGGCTTAATATGTGTAATGCAGGAAAATTTTCATCAGACAGAACAATTAAAGAATATGCAAAAGATATTTGGCATTTATAATACGAGAGGCTTGGAGAAATCCAAGCCTTTTTCTATAAAATGTTTGACTGTAAGAAAAGTTTTATATATAATAAACTAAATTTTTAATTTAGGTGGTGTTCATATGGATTTTGATTGTGGTTTTACAAAAGAAAATCATTGGTTCCGTTACCGTGCGGCAGCAATTATTGTTGAAGATAACTCTGTTTTATTTGCAGGAAATGAAACTGCCGATTATTTATATTCAATCGGTGGTGCCGTACATATGAACGAATCATCTGAAGATGCTGTTAAAAGAGAGGTTTTTGAAGAAACAGGCGTTCATTATGAAATTGACCGATTAGCAGTAATTCACGAGAACTTCTTTTACGGTGACGGTGGAACTCAACCTGAAACACTTTGCCATGAAGTAGCCTTTTACTATTTGATGAAACCAAGAGGTTCAAAAGAATTACATAGTGACAGTTATACAAGTGGTGGCTATAAAGAAACTGTTCATTGGATTCCAATTGATGAATTGGATAAATATACGGCATATCCTACTTTTATGAAAGAATATTTAAAAACTATGCCGAAGGAAATAGTGCATATTATATCGAATGAGAGAGAATAATTTTGGACAAGAAAATATTAGAACAATATTTAAACCAAAAACTGAATATTGAGATTTTCCCGGAACTTGATTCCACTAATAATTATTTGAAAAAACTGGGTTCACAAGGTGAAAAAGAAAATACACTCGTTATAGCTCTTAGTCAAACAGGTGGCAGAGGCAGAATGGGTCGTTCTTTTTATTCTCCCAATGGTACAGGAATCTACTTTTCTTTACTTTTACATCCAGAATTCTCTGCCGAAAAATCACTATTTTTGACTGTAATGGCTGCAGTTTCTGTTGCAGAAACAGTTATGAAATATAACAAAAAAGATGTTAAAATCAAATGGGTAAATGATATTTATATTGATGGCAAAAAAGTATGTGGAATTCTTACCGAAGGTGCAATAAACAGTAATAAAAAACTTGATTACGCTGTTGTTGGTATCGGTATAAATGTAGTTGCACCTGAAAATTGTTTTCCTGATGATATAAAAGATATTGCAACTGCAATTTTCCCGGGAAATACAGAAGAATATATCAAAGAAAAAATTGTTGCCGATGTAGTTAACAGATTTTTTCGTATGTATAGCGGTGCCGATAAGGATTACATCAGAAGATATAAAGAGTATTCATATCTGACAGGCAAGGAAATCAATATAATTTCAGGTGATAATACACGACATGCAACAGTTTTAGGAATTACAGATGAATGTCACTTACTTGTAAAAAATGAAAATGACGAAATTGAGGAAATTTCGTCGGGTGATGTTAGTGTGAGGCTTGTATGAAAAGAAGAAATTTAATTGTTACATTAACATTGTCTGCATTATTCTGTACCTTGATATGTATTGGCTCATTTATACGGATTCCAATGCCAAATATTATGCCTGTTACATTACAGACATTTTTTGTTTTGCTGACAGGACTTGTATTGCCATTAAAAGCGTCAACCCTTGCAATTCTCACCTATATTGCACTTGGTCTTATAGGATTACCAATCTTTTCAGGTGGTGGAGGAGTAGGATACATTTTAATGCCCAATTTTGGCTTTATAATCGGTTTTTTGATTGCAACAGTAATAATTAGTGCAATTACACAAAAGCTTCAAAATCGCAAATTATGGCAATATATCGTCATTTCGTTATTTGCTATTACGGTAATCTACATGATCGGTATTTTTTATTTTGCTTTCATCATAAATGTACATAATAACAATGATTATTCTGCAATTTGGTTTGTTCAAACTGTTTTCTTGCCATTCCTGCCAAAAGAAATAATCTGCATCATTTTTGCATCATTATCAGCATACAAAATAAGACCGTATATAATAAAATTTTCAAGGAGTTAGTATGGAACTTTGGGATTTATATACAGAAGACAGAAAATTAACAGGAAAAGAGCATATCAGGGGTGAAGAATTACCCAATAATCTCTATCATTTAGTTGTTCATGTTTGGATAAAAAACTCAAAAGGTGAATATCTTATATCTCAACGCTCAGCCAACAGACCAACCTTTCCTTTAATGTGGGAATGTGTAGGTGGTTCTGTGTTAAAAGGTGAATCGAGTATTCAAGGTGCAATACGAGAAGCCAAAGAAGAAGTCGGTGTTGATTTATCACCTGACAATGGAAAAATTGTTTTTTCAAAGGTTAGAAATATAATAGATGGCAAAAAGTTCAATGATATTGTTGATGTATGGTTATTTAAATACGACGGTGATGTTACACTAAATAATGCAACAACTGATGAAGTTGAACAAATTGTTTGGATGAACAAAAGTCAGATTTTAGAATTGTTTGAACAAAATAAATTGGTCGATACATTAAAATATTTCTTTACTGAAATTGACATATAAAAACAAAAAAGGAAAGGTATGAAAACTCATATCTTTCCTTAGTTTTTATCTTATTGTTTTATAAATCAAAGGTTTCATTTCAGGTTTTTCATCATCGATTGTATATGATGTATTGAAAAGTTTTTCTGCATTTTTAAGTCTTTCGTCTGTTTCTGCATAAAGAATTGCGATTGTGTCACCAACAGAAACTTTATCACAAGTCTTTTTATAAAGCACAATTCCAGCACCGTAGTCAATTGTGTCAGTTTTCTTTTCACGACCTGCACCAAGTAAAACTGCACTTTCACCAACAATTCGTGAATTAATACTTTGAATATACCCGTCTTTTGTTGCTTTAATTTCAAGTGATTTTGATGAAACAGGTGCAACGCAAAAATCTTCGTTTCCGTTTTGTGCTGTTACAAATTCAATTAATTTTTTATAAGCTGAACCGTCAATTATTGTCTGTTCAGCTTTTTTATATGCGACCTCATAATCCCAATCTAATGAAATACTTAAAATCGTAGCAGAAAGTACAATGCAGAGCTCTCGTAACTGTTTATCACCCTTATTATTAAGAATATCAATAACCTCGTTAATTTCAAGTGCATTTCCTACATTTGAACCAAGGGGAATATCCATATTTGTAATAACTGCTGCCATATTGCGACCACATTTCTTGCCGATTTTAACCATCATTTCCGCAAGGAGCGTAGCACTTTCTTTGTCTTTCATAAAAGCACCGCTACCGCATTTTACATCAAGCACAATGTTTTTTGCACCTGCAGCAATTTTCTTGCTCATAATACTTGATGCAATAAGCGAAATGTTATCTACAGTAGCAGTAACATCTCTTAAAGCATAAATCTTTTTGTCGGCAGGAGCAAGATTACCTGTCTGACCGATAATTGAAACACAGATATCATTGACCTGTTTAAAGAAATCTTCAGTTTTCAAGGAAACATTAAATCCATTAATACTTTCAAGCTTGTCGATTGTTCCGCCTGTGTGTCCAAGTCCACGACCACTCATTTTTGCCATTTTAATGCCGAGAGTGGCACAAATCGGAGCAACTATAAGTGATGTTTTATCACCAACACCACCTGTGGAATGTTTGTCTGCAGTTATTCCGTCAATAGCAGATAAATCAAGCATATCACCGGATTTAGCCATACTTTCAGTAAGATTAACTGTTTCTTCTTCATCCATTCCGTTGATAAAAATAGCCATAAGAAGTGCAGATGCCTGATAATCTTCAATATTTTCTTTTGTGTATTCCTGAACAAAAAAGTCGATTTCCTCTTTTGTAAGTTTTTGTCCGTCACGCTTTTTTTCAATAATATCGTAAATTCTCATATTATTCACCTAATTTAGATTTATCAAATGAACAGGGGAGTAAATCACCTAATTTGAACTCTTTAATATCATTTTCATTTATACCGACAAATACTTTGAAATCTTCTTCACAAAATTCTGCCAATACCTGCCTGCAAGCACCGCAAGGCATGGCATAATCAGTAATTACACCGTTTTTACCACCAACAATGCAAATTGCTTCAAATTCTTTTTCACCATTGGCAATTGCAGAAAAAAGCGCAGTTCTTTCAGCACAGTTAGTAAGTGAATATGACGCATTTTCCACATTACAGCCTTTGTATATTTTTCCGTTTTTAGTAAGCAAAACTGCACCTACATTGTAATTTGAATATGGAGCATAAGAGTGTTTCATAGCATCTTTTGCTATATTAAATAGGTCTTTTTTATCCATAGAATCACCCTAAATTAAAATTGTCTGAAATAAAATTACTTATATAATTGTAACCCTTTATTGTACCAAGATTTTCAGGTTCTATATCAGGTGAATACATAATAATAGGTACTTGCTCTCTCGTATGGTCTGTGCCTTTAAATGCGGGGTCACAACCGTGGTCTGCTGTAATTATTAGTAAATCGTCATTCTTCATTTTGGGTAAGAAAATATTTAACCAATTATCAAATTCGCTGATTGCATTTGCGTAACCGTCAACATCTCGTCTGTGCCCGTATTTCATATCAAAATCAACGAGATTTGTAAATACAAGACCGTAAAAGTCTTTATCTGCTAATTCAAGAGTTTTTGCCATACCTTCATCATTTGAATGGGTATAATAACTTTCTGTAATTCCACGATTTGTAAAAATATCTGCAATTTTACCAACTGAAATAACATCAAAACAATTTGCTTTTAACTTATCAAGCATTGTGTCTTCAGGCGGTTCAACAGAAAAATCGCGTCTGTCAGCAGTTCTTGTAAACGGATATTCACCATTAAAAGGTCTTGCAATTACTCTTCCGACTGCGTGTTCGCCTGTGAGAATTTTTCTCGCAATTTTGCAATATTCATATAGTTTTTCGAGTGGAACAACATCAGTATGTGCTGCAATCTGAAAAACGCTGTCAGCAGAGGTATAGACAATCAGTTTTCCTGTTTTGATATGCTCTTCACCATAATCTGTAATAACTTTAGTACCCGAATATGTTTTATTGCAAAGAGTTACACAACCTGTCTGTTTTTCAAACTCTTTAATTATTTCATCGGGAAAACCGTCAGGGTATGTTGGCATTGGTTTACTTGAAATTATACCTGCAATTTCAAAATGACCTATTGTAGTGTCTTTTCCTGCTGATAATTCTTGTATAGCACCTAATTTGCCGATAGGAGAAACATAGTTTTCTAAATCAACTCCATAAATATTTGCAAGTCCAAGTCTTTTTAAGTTTGGAATATTGAATTTTTCTGATTTTGAAATGCTTTTAAGTGTATTAGCACCTATATCATCAAATTTATCTGCATCAGGTGCATTACCGATTCCAAAGCTATCGAGAACAATGAGAAATACTCGATTATATTTCATTAATATCCACTACCTTGTTCATTTTTAACAATTTTTACAATTCTGCTTGTACCAAGACGAGATGCACCAAGCTTAATAAAATCTTCTGCATCTTCTATTGATGCAATTCCACCTGCAGCCTTAATTTTTTTGCCATTAGTAGTATGCTTAGAGAAAAGTTCAATATCCTCTTTTGTCGCACCCGCTATTGAAAAGCCTGTTGATGTTTTGATGAAATCAGCATTGGAATTTGAAACAATTTCGCACATTTTTATTTTTTCTTCGTCAGTCAGAAGACAGGTTTCGATAATTACCTTTAATATTTTACCATTACAAGCGTCTTTAATTTCATTTATTTCATTTAAAATATCATTATACTTTTTATCTTTTAACCAACCGACATTAATAACCATATCAATTTCATCAGCACCGTTTTTAATGGCATCTGCAGTTTCGAAAACTTTTGTGGCAGTTGTGCTATATCCGTTTGGAAAACCGATAACAGTACAGATTGCAAGTTTTTCACCTACATATTCCTTTGCTTGTTTAACATAAAATGCAGGAATACAAACCGATGCTGTTTCATATTTAATTCCGTCATCACAAATCGCTTTGATTTCATTCCATGTTGCATTTTGTGACAATAATGTGTGGTCAACCTTTGAAAGTATTTCTTTGATATTCATTTTTATCCTCCGCATGTACTACAAAAAGTGTAGCCGTTATTTAAATAATTATTTAATTCATTTTTTGATAATTTAATTTCTTTCTTATTTTCTTCTTTCATTCTGCCGACAAATGTACAAGATGAATAGTGAATTTTATTGCTGTTTATATTTATCACATAATCTCGTTTTGTTGAATTATCTGCTGATTGTGTTTCTTCATTTTTATTAGTGTTATTTTCGGTCGTAGCAATTGAATTATCTTTTTTTGATGTAGTTTCTATTTGCTTATTATCTGTTACATCTTCATTTTTGTTACTGTTTAATTCTTCATTGCCGGGTAACATCTCTTCGCCGTTTTCTGTTTCTTCATAAAAAACATCAATCGTATCTTTATATTGATATGACTCAGTTTCATTATCGATTATATATGATAAACGATTAAGATTGTCATTTATTTCATTTATCTTAAAAAGTAAAGCAACCGTTATGGCACAGGAAATTATCAAAAGTCCTGAAACAAGCTTTAAAAGTGATTCAGTTTTAGAATTTATCTTATTATCCTTTTGTTTTTCTTCCATATTAACACCTCTGCTATATTTTACCATTCTTGTAATTGTATTTCAATATTATAACACTTTTTAGTTGTGTTGAATATGATGTTTTGAGTGTAAACTCTAAAAAATAAAAGGAGAATAAACTGATGGAACAGAATAAATGCAATTATATTTGCAAAAAAATGCCACATCTTCCTGAATACACTGTTGTTGCAATGGCTTATGTACCGTTTCAGACTGACCTTGTAACATATACAAGTGATGAAGCATTGTGTAACGGAACACTTTTTCCTGAATTAGATAAAAAATTCTATGGAGGTAAATGCTGTGGATAAATGTAAACTTATGCGTGAAATTTCTGCTGTAAGCTTTGCAGCTTGGGAACTTCACTTGTATCTTGATACACATCCTTGTGATGAAAATGCATTGGAAATGCATCGTAAATATAGTGAAAGAGCAAAGGAACTCATAGAAGAATACGAAGAATGCTTTGGTCCGTTGACACATAAATCAGGAAGCGGTTATGAATGGGTGAAAGACCCATGGCCATGGGAATATAAGGAGTGTGATTGCTGATGTTTCAATATGAGAAAAAATTACAGTATCCTGTAAAGATTAAAAATCCAAATCCTAAATTAGCACAAGTAATCATATCACAATTTGGTGGTCCTGACGGTGAACTTGCCGCATCAATGAGATATTTTTCACAACGATACGGAATGCCGTTGCCTGAACTTAAAGGACTTTTAACTGATATTGCTACGGAAGAACTTTCGCACCTTGAGATGGTTGGTGCTATTGTATATCAGTTGACAAGAAATCTTACAATAGATGAAATTAAAAAATCAGGCTTTGACAAGTATTTTGTAGACCATACAACGGGAATATATCCGGTAGCAGCAAGCGGTACACCGTTTACGGCAGCGTATTTGCAATCTAAAGGTGATGTTATAACAGACCTTCACGAAGACCTTGCTGCAGAACAAAAGGCAAGAACAACATACGATAATATTTTGCGTCTTGTTGATGATCCTGATGTCCGTGACCCAATTAAATTCCTGCGTCAAAGAGAGGTTGTCCATTATCAACGATTTGGCGAAGGCTTACAGTTAGTAACCGATAAGCTTGATAAGAAAAATTTCTATGCGTTCAATCCAAGCTTTGATAAGCATTGTATGAAAAATTATAAAAACAGAATGAAATAAAAATTTAAATGCAACCCTATTGAGCATATAGCTTGATAGAGTTGCATTTTTAGTTACATAAAATTTACATTTTTATTAAAGTTTTTTCTGCCATTTCTCTTAAACAGAAGCCCGTAAGGATAGTGCCGTCGCTGTTATATTTTTGGAGTGCGTCCGAAAGTTTATTTTTGTTTTCCTGTGTTGGATTTTCTTTTGCATTATATATATCATCAAGCAAATCGCAACACATTGAGAATTTTCTGACCCATTTCTGCAATTCTTCAAAAAGTGGAACATCAGTGTCACTTATAAGATTTAAGCATTTTCTCATATCAGAGATATACGAGCTCAAAATTTCAAGTGCTTCTTCATTTTTGTCACTTGCTTCAAGGAATGAAACCCTTGATAATACCTGTCCCATATAAGAAGAACTGTATCTTGTAAGGCAGGAAACACCAAGATGGTCGGCAAAGTAGAAGAAGGTGTCTGCATCGTCACCTAACATTTCCTTGTGTGCATTTTTTAAAGACTCATCAGAATTGTATGCAAGTGGATTCCACAAATAATCGGCTATTGTCATAAGCGGAATTTTTGAACACTCTGCAAACTCCATAACATTTGAAATTATGCCTTCACAATGTTTATAAAGTTCCTTATCTCTGCTAATTAGTGCACCAAGGTGCATTTCCTGAAACATTTCGCAATCGTTAACAGGAAAGTTATCCCAATAAAGCGGACAGTGGCTTGTAGATTTTGTAAAATCGTCTGCCTCTCGTACAGTAAGCACACGAGAGCAGATTTCTGCACCTGTCCAGAAAAGGTCAACATCTGCAGGAATATTGCTACCAAATTTAGTGATATAATATTCGTTACAGTCACCGCTGTATTGAGTAGGGCAAACTGTTAATTTTATTGAAGAATCTATCTCTTTAAGAGCATTATAAGTTTTGTTTATAAGGTAAATATGAGCATCAACAATGGAATCAAAGGATTTTTCGTCTTCTTCATACTGGAAATCCCATGGGATATCATCAAGTAAAAGTCCAAAATTGCGAACACCGAGATCATATACACTTTTTATTTTATCGATAAGTAATTTAAAGTCCTCGTCAGATGTGTATTTGTATGTAAGACCGGGTCCAATTGTCCAATGGAAATCAAGGTAGTTTTCATTTGCAACATTGAAAAGATTTTTCAACTGTGCAAGTTCATTTTTAGGGTAAAGGTCACGCCATTTTTCTCTGTGATATACATCGTCTTTTGGTGCATAGAAAAATGTATTCATTCCGTATGATGCCATAAGTTTCATAACAGAAAGGCGTTTTTCGTTTTCCCAAGTAGGACCATAAAAACCTTCAATATATCCGCGTGTTTTGAATAAAGGGTAGTCTGTAAGTGTACCTTCTTTAAGTTCATTTTTTGCAATAAGCTTTGCAAGAGTGTGTGCACCTCTGAAAGCAGCTTTTTCACAAGATGTTTTAACAATAATCTGGTTTTCATTTGCAATAATAATATATTTTTCGTCTGTAAGACGTGAAATATCGTCACAGTATGTTGTTTCTTTGCTGTTTTCATATTTAAAAACAACACTTAAACCAATATTATAAGGAATGGAGTAATCGTTAAAAACCTTTTCAGCAATCTCTTTAAATTCACCGGAAAGGCAAATAGACTTTACGGAAATCTTTTTGCCTGTAAGTTCATTTTTTTGTGGTATAGGATAAATCATAGGCTTTTATCTCCTTTTATATAGTTAATGTAATCGTTATAAAGATTTATTGAATCCGAATGTCCTGCAAAAGAATTTGAAACATTTGGATTCATAAGTCCTAAATATTGATATCCTAATATCTTATCAACATACGGACTTACATTTTCAATTTGTCTTTTTATTCTTTCAAATCGTGCGGGGATTAAAGCGCTTTTATATACAAGTCCATCAAAATCAAATAGTTCAATATCTGCCCAAAGTTTTGAACGGCCTGCTTTATCGTGTGCTTTTTTTAATTTTTCAAATAGTCTTGCAGTTTTATCAACGGGAGTTTTGCGTACCCCAACTTCATCCTGATATGCAACAAAGTCAACATCTAAATTAGCAAGAGTGTCAACAAATCTTTTGTTAGCAAATACCAGGTTGGTGCCATATGGAGCAATTAATGTCTTTTTGTTAGGTGTTAATTCATAACAACGAGCAGAACATAAGTTGACATATTTCACGAAATCCTTTGAGTAGTTAAAGATTATACAAGTTTCATCAGGAAAATACCACCCGTAAAAGCTTTTATGATGTCCATAAAGCATTGTTAATTCTTCCATTGCTTTGAATGAACGGTCAATTACTTCTTTAGACTTTATATTATAGTTTGCTTTTCGCCAATCACCATAAAATCCGTTTCCTAAAAATACTTTTATGTTGCATTCATCTGCTTCACATAAAACTTCTTCAATAGGGTCAGAACAGGGGAGGTCAGCAAAAGGAAAAACAGATGATTTGAAATAACATTTGTCATATAAAGATGTCGCCATTATGACTATATATTCCATACCAAGGGACGAAATCTCACGAACCTTTTCACGCCAATTCTGTGCAGTAAACCGGTCAAGTTGTGGATTCCAGTATTTTCCTTCGGCAGTATTATGATGCTTGAATTCAAAAAATGTTCCGTCAATTTTTCTTTGCATAATCATATCCTCATTTCAATTTCTACTAAATTATATCACAATAAACTATAAATACAATATTATAAAATTAAATTAGTCAAAATTTTAACAATTTCTCATTGACACTTTTGATTATTGAGAGTAAACTATAAATGTTAATATTTTATTAAAGAGGTGCTTGAACATGGCAATGCAGCTTACAGCTGAACAGCAAGCTTTGCTCAATGGTGAAAAGGGCGAAGTAATGGCTAAAGTTATGAAAACACTTGTTATGTACGGTGAAACATTCGGCGCAGAAAAAATGGTTCCTGTTACAAGTGACAAAGGACATCTTGTTACAAGTTTTGGTCTTAAAATGATGACTCCTGTTTTTGATTTGATGGACCAGCTTTTAAATGCAGGTGTTGTATCAAAACAGAAATTCTCTGTTGACCCAAAACCATTTGACCCAAATGTTCCTTCAGATTTCCTTAAAAACTTTGTTTTCAAAAAGTTTATGTATTCAAAGCAGGATTCATATAATGAACAGCTTCGTAAAATGGGTCTTCTCAATGATGATGCATATACTTGTGCTTGTTATCTTGACGAAGTAGGCAACACACCTAAAAAAGGTGATATTCTTTCATGGGCTGAATCAAGTGCTGTTGCATACGCAAACTCTGTTATCGGTGCTCGTTGTAACCGTAACTCAGGTATTATCGAAATGATGGGCTCAATCGCAGGTTTTGTTCCTTATTTCGGTCTTCTTACTGATGAAGGCAGAAAAGCAACTTGGGTTGTTGAAGTTAAATGTAAGAAAAAGCCTGAAGCACAGATTCTCGGTTCTGCAATCGGTATGAAGGTTATGGAAGATGTTCCATATGTTAAGGGTATGAACGAATGGCTCGGCACTGAACTTAATGCTGACAATAAAGCATACCTTAAGGACTTTGGTGCTGCTTGTGCATCAAACGGTGCTGTTGGTCTTTTCCATATTGCAGGTCTTACTCCAGAAGCTGTTGAAATGGGTGACTCAATCGTTGATGAAAATGCACAGGTTTATGTTATTGATGATGCTGAACTTGAAAGAGTAAAGAAATCATATCCTGTTATGTGGAAAAATCCTGATGCTACTCCAAAACTCTGCTTCGTAGGTTGTCCTCATATGACAATGGCACAGCTCAAGGAATGGACAAATGATGTTTACGAAGGACTTAAGAAAAATGGTTTGAAGAAAGTTTCAATTCCTACTGTTTTCACAGCTCCTCCTGCAGTTTGTGACGAATTTAAAAAGACTGCTGATTATGCAAAACTTCAGTCAACAGGTGTAGTACTTAGTTACATTTGTCCTCTTATGTATATGAATAACCCACTTGCAAAGAAAATGCCTGTAATCACAAACTCAAACAAGCTTCGTACATATACAACTTCTCGTTATTACACAAGTGAAGAAATTCTTGATATCATCACAAAGGAGGCAAAATAAAATGAAAACATTTAAAGGTCGTCCCGTAGTACCGGGCAAGGCAACAGCAACAGCTCTTGTTTCACACGGTGGTTTCAATACTCTTGCTTCTTTTCAGGGTGCTCTTCAGTTCGGTGATAAGCAGGCAAAATGCGGTGACCAAAACAACACCGATATTTATGAAAAACCAATGGTAGGAACAGCACTTTGTCTTCCACAGACAATCGGTTCAACAACAGGTGGTCTTGTTCTTTACTGTGCAAAAGTTATGGAACGCTGTCCTGCTTGTATGCTTTTCTCAGAGCATATTGACTCTCTTGCAGCAGCAGGTGCTATTATTGGTTCAGTTTGGACAGATACTCCAATGCCAACAGTTGACTGTCTTGGCGAGGAATTCCTCAACACAGTTAAAACAGGTGACAAAATCACAGTTTACGAAGACGGTACAGTTACTATTGAATAATTAAATCTTGTGGGGTTGTCAATGATGACCCCACATTTTTTATAAAAACTCTTGATTTTATTTTGTGTTTCTTATATAATACTTAACTGTTGACACGGAGAGTTGTCCGAGCTGGTCGAAGGAGCACGATTGGAAATCGTGTAAACTGCTAAAACGGTTTCGAGGGTTCGAATCCCTTGCTCTCCGCCAAAATTACAGGACACCACCAATGTAAAAGGTGAGTGTCCTATTTTTTATGTATTTAAGGGGTATTTTATGTTTGGTCAAATAATTAACACTGTAAACGATGCATTATACAGTTATGTTTTGATTATAATTCTTGTTTTAGGTGGATTGTATTTCACTTTCAGAACAAAATTTGTTCAATTCAGATTATTAAAAGAACAATTTCATGCTGTTATGGAAAAACCAAAAGACGGAGAAAGTGTTTCATCGTTTCAAGCGCTTATGGTGTCAACTGCATCTCGTGTAGGTACAGGTAATATTATCGGTGTTTCAACTGCACTTTGTCTTGGTGGCTTTGGTTCAGTTTTCTGGATGTGGCTTATTGCTATTATCGGCAGTGCCTCTGCATTTGTTGAAAGTACACTTGCACAGATTTATAAGAGAAAAGGTGATGATGGCAGTTATGGTGGTCCTGCATATTATATTGAAGGTGCATTACACAATAAACCATTAGCAATAGTTTTCTCAATACTTTTAATAGTTACTTATGGTTTCGGTTTTAATATGTTAGCATCATATAATTTACAGTCAACATTCTCATCATATTCATTCTATAATGAGAAATCAACACCTTGGATAATCGGACTTATTGTAGCATTTGTAGTTGGATATTGTCTTTTTGGTGGTGGCAAACGAGTTCTTAAAGTTACAAGCACACTTGTTCCATTTATGGGTGTTGCTTATATTTTAATCGCGATTATAATTGTTGTAATGAACATAAAACTCTTACCCGGAATATTTGAAACCATTTTCACTGAAGCATTTAACTTCAAAGCAATTTTTGGTGGTTTTAGCGGTTCTTGCGTAATTAATGGTATCAAACGAGGACTTTTCAGTAACGAAGCAGGTGTTGGTTCAGCACCAAATGCATCAGCATCAGCAGAAGTTAATCACCCTGTAAAACAAGGTCTTGTTCAGGTTCTTTCAGTTTTTATCGACACGGTTCTTATCTGTTCTGCAACTGCATTTATGTGTATGAGTTCAGGTGTTGAACCAAGTGCTGAACTTTCAGGTGCACCATTTGTTCAGGCAGCACTTACAAAGACTCTTGGAAGCTTTGGACCGATATTTATTACAGTTGCAATGATTTTATTTGCATTCACAACGCTTATCGGTAACCTTTTCTATGTTGATAAATGTATTTTCCACATATTTGGCAAGAAACCAGGCAATGGCTTTATGAGTGCATATTACATTATCGCATCTGCTATTATTTTTATCGGCGCAGGTCTTAGTGCTGATTTGCTTTGGGGAATTGCAGATGTTACAATGGGCGCTATGACAATTATAAATATGCCTGTTATTCTTTATCTTGGTAAATATGCTTTTAGAGCATTAAAAGATTATGAAGTACAAAGAAAAGCAGGAAAAGAGCCTTTTTTTAGAGCAAAAAGTATTGACTTACCTGATAAGACAGATTTCTGGAATTAAAACAATTTACACCCTTTACATATAATGTAGAGGGTGATTTTTTGCGTAGTTTTGATTATAACCGAAACAATGCGGTTGAATATGCTAAAAGATGGGCGTTATCGAGAAACCCAAGATATTATGATTTTCACGAAATAGGAGGGGACTGTACTAATTTTGCATCACAATGTATCTATGCAGGTGCGGGAGTAATGAATTATACCAAGGATTACGGCTGGTATTATATATCTCCTGATGACCGTTCGGCAGCATGGTCAGGAGTAGAATATTTATACAGATTTTTAACAACAAATGAAAGTATAGGACCTGTCGGCAGAGACGCAAAATTAAGTGAAATTCAACTTGGCGATGTAATATTTCTAAATAACGGACAAAGACTTTATCATACACTTGTAGTAACAGGATTTGACACAGATGGTGAAATTCTTATTTGTGCACATACAGTTGACTCATATATGCGACGACTTGACACTTACAGATATAATTCATTAAGTCCCGTGCATATTGATAAAGTTAATACATGGTAAAAGAAAAGGATTGGAGTCATTTCCAATCCTTTTGAGCTATATTTGTTCTAAAATATAGTTTTTTACATCTTCTAATTTGCTTTCTTTCCATTTACCTTCATCAGCCTTTTCAGCTAATGGACAAATAATGTAAAAATCAAGCGTTTCACCGGGTACACGACCTGTTCTTAATGGTTCAGCAAAATGTTCTTTCCATTTTTCTTCACTTGCACCTTTGAATTCTTCGGGTTTTAAATATGTCATTTGTCGTTTTGTTGCAGAAATAAGCATCTTAGCCGATAATGGAGCTAAAAGATTATATTCGTCCTCCTGAACATCAACAAATATTCGTGGTAATTTATCTTTAACAATTTTTTCTTCTCCACGAACAATTCTAAGTCCCATAGGTTCAAAATTGAATTCGGTTTCGGTAAAATTCAGTCTAATAAGTAATCCGATATCTGTATTGAACTGCGAGCGTTGATAATCAGTATCAAAAATGAAGTTGCCGAGTGAATAGAAAATTATTTTATCACCGACAGTTTCATAATTCATTGGAACGTGTGGGTGATGTGCAACAAAAATATCAGCACCCATTTCTAAATATTTATGATATCTTTCTCGAGTATATGGAGAGGGGAGCGGAGTAAATTCTTCGCCTGCGTGGGCAACTACAATGCACCAACGACATGTCTTTTTTATTTCATCAATTGACTTTTGAATTTCGTCAAGGTCACTCCAGCTGTAACAACCGGGTTTATCAACATCAGCTTTACGACAAGCACGTTGATATCCAACACCAAACATACCGATTCCGCCTGCTTCATTAAGAATGACAGGTTTTCTTGCATCGTCAATGTTCATTCCTGCACCGATTGTCTGTACATTGTTTTCTTTTGCAATTTTCAATGTGCTTTCAATACCATAAGGACCTGCATCCATAATGTGATTGTTACAGATGTTCCAAATATCAGATTTTATATTATTAAGAACTTTCACAGCAGCAGGGTCAATGGTATGTAACAACTGCTGAACACCGCTTTGAGTTGTGTTTTGTTCCGCAACAGCAACAGGACCTTCAACATTTGTAATAACATGGTCAGCACTGTGAAGAAAGTCAAGTATATCCTTTGATATTAAGTTTTCATCATCCCATTTACCATACATATATCGGTCAAAACCAATATCACCGGTAAAAACTAATGAAGTAGATTTTTTCATAAAAATATGCCTTTCGAATTAAAGTAAATTAATTATAACATCAAATAACAACCATTTCAAGTTATATAAATTCTATGTTTTATATTACAAATCATAATTTATCGGGGAGATAGAAACCATTCCGCTCCCTCCGTGAGGGAGCTGTCGAACGAAGTTAGACTGAGGGAGTTACTCCCCCAGTCACTAGCACAGCTCGTGACAGCCCCCTCGGAGATGGGGCGTAATGGTGTTCATTTATCCTTAAAAAACTCCAATTTGTATAATAAACTCCATTTTCATTCCAAGTACATAGATGGAAAATATAAATAAAAACAATATTGAATTATTGTAAATAATGTGATAAACTAATTATGCCAAACTAACTGAATAATGTGAAATTGGGTGTATTTTTTATTTTTGGGATAATTATGCCCTTTTTAGTCACAATAACATTAATGAATTTGATAAAAATGCAGATTCCTTTTATGTTATTGTGGTTACACCTATTCACATAAAGTTAGTTTGGCGACTATCGGAGTTTGCGTTTTTTATGCGTCTGCTTCGGTGGGCGCATTTTTTATTGTGAAAGGAAGAAAAATTATGTCAGCATTAGTATGTGACCTTTGTGGCGGAAAATTGAAAATGGGAGCAGGTGGAATTGCAACTTGCGATAGTTGTGGTATGGAGCATAGTCCAGATAGAATGAAAGAAAAAGTACAAGAGGTAAAAGGTACAGTAAAAGTTGATAATTCTCATATGATTGAAAACTATCTTGAGATGGCAAATAGAGCATATCAGTCAGATAATAATGCAGAAGCAGAAAATTACTGTAATAAAATTATTGAAATAGAACCTAATAATTATCATGCATTGATGTTAAAAGGAAAAACTGCTGGTTGGCAATCTACATTACAAGATAATAGATTTGCAGAAGCAATAAATTGTTTTTCTTCAGCAATTGAAAATGCACCCGATGAAGAGAAAGAAGAATTAATTTATGATGCAAAAGAACAAGTAGAAAATTTATCACTTGCAATTATAAAATTACAAGGTGGAAGATTTGAAAAATGGCCTGATGAAGAGGAAGCAACTGGATTATTAAAAGCAATTGGTGAAGTTTATAAAGCTTTAATTCTTTTTACAACAAGTGTTGGAGGGGATATTATTGACTCAAATAAGCTAATGGCACCAATTGCTACAATAGTAAATAACTCTGTAATGGGTGCGTGGAATGGTAATATAGTTCCTGAATATAAGAATGATTCTGATGGACACCCTGACGATTATGCTTTTAAACGATTAATTACTAAAGCAGGATATTGTACAGATTTACTAGAACAGGCAATTAATTTATCAGAAGAAGATGATGCTGCAGATATTGTTAGATACGAAAATTTGATTAGTATACATAATTATCTTATTAATAGTTGTTCATACGAATACCGAACAGTAGAAATAGTGGGTAATTTTTGGAATGATTATCAAAGTTCTTATGAAAATAGATATTGTAAAAATCTTGAACTCACTGATGCAGCAAAGAATAGCAGAAGAAACTCAATTTCACAGTATCGTGCAAAAATTGATAATATTAAGCAGTCAATTTCTAGAAAAGAAGCTGCAGAAAGAGCTGAAAAAGAAAGAATAGAAAGAGAAGAAGCACAAAAAAGATATGAGGCTTATTGGAAGGAACATATTGATGAAAGAAAACAATTGGAAGCAGAATTAGAAAGTATAAAAGCAAAAATTAATCAATTAAACTCTAATTATAATGTCGAAATAGAAGATGTGAATAAGCAAATTCTTGAACTCCCAGGTTATACTGAAATTTCACATTTAGATGAACGAATAAATCAACTAATGGATAATAAAAATTCTCTTGGAATTTTTAAAGTAAAAGAGAAGAAAACTCTTCAAGAACAAATTGATAAGTTAATTTCAGAAAAAAATAATATAAAAGATAGAATGGAATCAGATAAAAAAGAGCTTGAAGCAAAACTTATAGTGATTAGAGATGAAATAAATTCTAAAATTACTCCTTTGCGAAATAGAGAAAATACAATTACAAATGAATTAAATAAACCAAGATGATACTAATAAGTAGGTTCATTTAATTAATTATTTTTGGGCGGATGAAGGGCATCCGCTCCTACTTTTTGTATTAATCTACTCTTAATAAAAAAATAGAAGTACTGACAAATGTCGAAACTGCTATTTAGAGAATTTTCGTTCACTTTTTCACTATTCACTATTACTTCTTACTTTCCAAAAATCGATTCTAAAATTTAGTGAAGAGTGAATAGGTAAGAAGCAATAAGTAAAAATCGAGAAGTTGCGAACACAACTTCTCGATTTTTGGTGCGGGTAGCAGGGGTCGAATGTATGCTACGGCTACGCCTTGCATTCATTTCGCTCGGTGACCCAAATTCTAACGAATTTCGGTACCCACCTCACGACCTTTTGCTAAAAATGATTCACCGAATCATTTTCTTAACGCAAAAACCTTCCCAGGTTCGACCACCTGTATAAAATAAAGGACCCCAACAAAATGTTGAAGTCCTTTATTTGGTGCGGGTAGCAGGGGTCGAACCTGTACACCTCTCGGCACAAGATCCTAAATCTTGCGTGTCTGCCAATTCCACCATACCCGCAAATTTATTTACAATTATACCAAATTAATTTTAAAAATCAATAGACAAAACCTTCTTTTTGTTATAAAATATATTTATTACATTGCCGTATAAGGCTTTGTTGTATTTGGAGGTAAAAATTATGGGATTTTTAAAAACTCGTTGGACAGATTCAATTGACAGAAATAATCCGTTACCGGAGTATCCGCGTCCACAGATGGAGCGCGAAAACTGGATGTCAATGAATGGCGTTTATGACTATGCTATCGTTGATAAATCAGTTGAATGGGTTGAAAATTTCGACGGTGAAATCGTTGTTCCTTTTGCTGTTGAATGTATGCTTTCAGGTGTTGAAAAGCCATTAAAGCCTGACCAAAAACTCTGGTATAAAAAGATATTCACAATTCCTGAAAATATGAAAGGGAAAAATATTATACTCAATTTTGCTGCTGTTGACTGGGAATGCAATGTTTATGTTAATAAAGAGCTTGCAGGCAGTCACAGAGGTGGTTATGCAACTTTCTCTATTGATATCACAAGATTACTTAAAGACGGTGAAAATGAGCTTGTAGTAAGTGTATATGACCCTACTGAAAACGGCTGGCAACAAAGAGGTAAACAGGTTAACGATACTCACGGTTTCTGGTATGTTGCGACATCAGGTATTTGGCAGAGTGTATGGCTTGAAGCTGTTAATCCTTGTCATATTCTTAAACTCAAAATGACACCAGATATTGATAACAAATCACTTGCATTTAAAACATATGCAAATGAAGATAACTGTCAGGTTAAAGTTACTGTTTTTGACGGTGAAAATGTTGTTTCTGAAAACACAATTTCAATGGATGATGTGATTAAGTTTGACGATGTTAAACTCTGGTCACCTGAAAATCCATTCCTTTATGACCTTAAAGTTGAACTTATCAAAGACGGTGATGTTGTAGATACAGTCAAGAGTTACATCGGTATGCGTAAGTTCTCAATAGGTAAAGATGAAAAAGGTTATCCAAGATTTTTACTTAACAACAAACCATACTTTCAAAAAGGTCTTCTTGACCAGGGATATTGGTCAGACGGCGGTATGACACCTCCAAGTGACGAGGCAATGATTTATGATATTGCTACTATGAAACGATTAGGTTTCAATATGCTTCGTAAACACATTAAGGTTGAACTTGACCGTTGGTATTATCATTGTGACCGACTTGGTATGCTTGTATGGCAGGATATGGTAAGTGGTGGCGAATATATTGGTCAGTTCCTTGCAGGTGTTCTTCCACTTGTTGCAATTCATGTTAAGGATGATAAATATAAGGCATTTAAGCGTGGCGAAAAGTTATGGCGTGACGAGTTTGAACGCGAACTCAACGAAATGCTTAATCAGCTTTATAACCATACTTGTATTTCTTGCTGGGTTCCATTTAACGAGGGCTGGGGACAGTTTGACTCTGTAAGAATTTCTAATGAAATCAAGAAGTTCGACCCATCTCGTGTAGTTGACCACGCAAGCGGTTGGCACGACCAGGGTGCTGGTGACTTTAACAGTATGCACAGATATATTGCACCAATTAATCCTCGCAGAAATGACGGTCGTATGTTTGCTATTACTGAATACGGTGGTTATAGCCATATCGACAGAGGTCACACTTGGGATGAATCAAAGAGTTTTGGCTATATGATGTTCCCAACGAAGAAGAGTCTTTCTAAGGCATATAAAATCCTTCACGACACTCAGGTTATTCCACTTGTTAAGAAAGGTCTTTGTGCAACTGTTTATACTCAGGTTAGTGACGTTGAAAACGAAGTAAACGGTATTCTTACTTACGACCGTGAGCATATTAAAGTTGATGAAGATATTATTATTGAAATCAATAAGAAACTCACTTTATAATTATTATGAAAACTCCATCTAAACAAAAACTGAGATTACTTTACATTATTGATATTCTTTCTAAAAAGTCTGACGAAGAACATCCAATGTCCGCGACACAGATTATGGATTATCTTCGCGAGGATTACGGTATAGATTGCGAAAGAAAAACTGTTTACGACTGTATTGAATGTTTAAATGAATATGGATATGAAATAATAAAATCACAGTCACCACGCGGTTATTTTATGACACCGTATTATTTTGAACCCGCTGAATTGCGACTTTTGATAGATGCTGTTCAGTCTGCTGATTTTATTTCAGCAAAAAAAAGCAAATCTCTTGTTAAAAAGTTTTCATCTTTCGCAAGTGAATATCAATATAAAAGAATTGAAAAACAAGTTTATATCGATAACAGAAACAAATGTGCAAACGAAAATTTGTTTATTTTGATTGATATTATCAGTTCTGCAATTCTTGCAAGAAAACAAATTGAAGTTTTTTACAGAAGACGAAAAATTGTTGACGGTAAAACAGCACGATACGAAGAAAAGTCAATGACAATTAATCCTTATGCATTAATATGGGCTGATGACCATTATTATCTTGTTGGTAATTACAGCAAGTATGATAATCTTATTCATCTTCGTATTGACAGATTAAAGAGTGTTAAAGTGCTTGATACTTATTCTCGTCATTTTTCTGAAGTATCACCATATCAGACATCTTTTGATATTGCCGATTACAGTAATAAGCATCTTTCAATGTTTTCGGGTGATATTAAACCTGTTGAAATGATTTGCAATAATACGATGATTGAGGATTTTGTTGACCAGTTTGGTGAAAAAGTTTCAATGAAGCCTTATGATGATGAAAATTTTATTGCAAAGGTTGATGTTGCCGTTACTGACGGTCTTGTAGCATGGATTATGCAGTATGGTAATAAGATAAAAGTTAAATCCCCAAAAGAGTTAAAAAATATGATTATAGACAAAACCAATTCTATTTTAGCACTCTATAATGGATAAAATGATAAACTTTTAACAAATGTTTTGATTACTCTTGAAAAATACAGACATTTGTTATAAAATATTTAGCGGTAATTTTTACAAATTATATCTTTGAAAGGATGTTATTTAAATGAGCAGTGCATTAAACAAAAAGACTGTTGAAGATTTACAGGTAACAGGTAAAAAAGTACTTGTTCGTTGTGACTTCAACGTAAAAATGGAAAATGGCGTTATCACAAGCGATAAGAGAATTGTTGCATCATTACCAACAATCAAATACCTTATTGCTAACGGCGCAAAAGTTATTCTTTGTTCACACCTTGGTCGTCCAAAGGGTGAAGTAGTTCCTGAATTTTCACTTGCACCTGTTGCTGCAAGACTTTCTGAACTTCTTGGTCAGGAAGTTAAAATGGCAAAGGATGTAGTTGGCGAAAGTGCACAGGCACTCGCTGCTGACCTTAAAGACGGCGAAGTTCTTCTTCTTGAAAATGTTCGTTACGAAAAAGGCGAAACAAAGAACGACCCTGAACTTAGCAAGAAATTTGCTGACCTTGCAGAACTCTATGTAAACGATGCGTTTGGTTCAGCTCACAGAGCTCACTCTTCAACTGCAGGTGTTGCAGAACACCTTCCTGCAGCTTGCGGTTACCTTATCCAGAAAGAAATCGAATTTATCGGCGGTGCTCTTGAAAATCCAAAGAGACCTCTTGTTGCTATCCTTGGTGGTGCAAAAGTTTCTGATAAAATCGGTGTTATCACAAACCTTATCGATAAGTGCGATACTCTTATCATTGGTGGTGGTATGGCATACACATTTATGAAGTCATTAGGCTACAATATCGGTACTTCTCTTCTTGAAGCAGATAAAGTTGAACTTGCTGCTGAAATGATGAAGAAAGCTGAAGAAAAGGGTGTTAAATTCCTTATTCCTATTGATAACAAGGTAGGTAAGGAATATGCAGCTGATACAGAAGCTATGATTGTTGATTCAGATAATATTCCTGACGGTTGGATGGGTCTTGATATCGGTCCTAAGACACAGGAAATTTTTGCTGACGCAGTTAAAGATGCAGGTACAGTAATCTGGAACGGTCCTATGGGTGTTTCTGAATGGGAAGCATTTGCATCAGGTACAGTTGCAGTTGCAACAGCTATTGCTGACAGCGATGCAATTTCTATCATCGGTGGTGGTGACTCTGCTGCTGCAATCCAGAAACTTGGTTTTGCTGACAAGATGTCACACATTTCAACAGGTGGCGGTGCATCACTTGAATATCTTGAAGGTAAAGTTCTTCCTGGTATTGCTGCACTCAACGAAAAATAATCATTAATATTTATGGGAGGACTTTCCTAATGGTCCTCCCAAAATTTGCGATAAGGAGTAAATAAAAATGAATAAAAATCTTCGTAAAGCAGTTATCGCTGGTAACTGGAAAATGAACAAAACACCTGCAGAAGCAAAGGCACTTATTGAAGAAATGAAGCCTCTTGTTGCTGGTGCTGATTGTGAAGTTGTACTTTGCGTACCATTTATCGATATTCCTGCTGCAATTGAAGCAGCTGCAGGCTCAAACATTAAAATCGGTGCTGAAAATGTTCACTTCAAATCATCAGGTGCATATACAGGTGAAATTTCTGCTGAAATGCTTAAGGAAGCAGGCATTGAATATGTTGTAGTTGGTCATAGTGAAAGAAGACAGTATTTTGGTGAAACTGACCAGACTGTTAACCTTCGTTCACTTGCTGCACTTAACGGTGGTCTTAAACCAATCATCTGTGTTGGTGAAACACTTGAACAGAGAACACTCGGTTACACAGAAACTCTTCTTAAATACCAGACAAAGATGGCTCTTACAAATGTAACAAAAGAACAGCTTAAGAATGTTATCATTGCTTATGAACCTGTTTGGGCTATTGGTACAGGTGTTACTGCTACTGCTGACCAGGCTGATGAAGGTAACGGTTATGTTCGTGAAGCAATCGCAGAAGTTTACGGTGGCGATGTTGCTGCTACAGTTACAATTCAGTATGGTGGTTCAATGAACGCAGCTAATGCTGATGAACTCGTTGCAAAGGCAAATGTTGATGGCGGTCTTATCGGCGGTGCATCACTTAAAGCAGCTGATTTTGCTAAAATCGTTGCTGCAGCTTCAAAATAATTATATAAGGTGAAATTAATGAAAAAACCTGTAGTTTTATGTATTATGGACGGTTTTGGTTATAATCCAAGTGATTACGGTAATGCAATCACAGCGGCAAAAACACCAAGACTTGACGAAATTTTTAAGAACAATCCAATGACATATATTGGTGCATCAGGTATGGATGTTGGTCTTCCTGACGGTCAGATGGGTAACTCTGAAGTAGGACACACAAATATCGGTGCTGGTCGTGTTGTTTATCAGGAACTCACAAGAATCACAAAGTCAATTATGGACGGTGATTTCTTTGAAAATGATGTGTTTATGGGTGCTATTGAGAATTGTAAGAAGAACAATTCAGCACTTCATCTTATCGGTCTTCTTTCAGACGGTGGTGTTCATAGCCATAACACACATTTATATGCTCTTATTGAGCTTGCAAAGAAAAACGGACTCCATAAAGTATTTGTTCACGCTCTTCTTGACGGTCGTGACGTTCCACCAAGTTCAGGCGTTGATTTTATTAAGGAACTTGAGGATAAACTCGCTGAAATCGGTGTAGGTAAAATCGCAACTGTTATGGGTAGATTTTATGCTATGGACCGTGACAATATGTGGGACAGAGTTGGTATGGCTTATAATGCAATGGTTAACCGTGAAGGTATTGCTACTGATTCAGCACTTGAAGCTGTTAAAAAGTCATATGAAACTATCGACGAAGACGGTAAGTACCTTACTGACGAATTCGTTATGCCAACAGTTGTTGATGGTTCAGATGCAATTTCTTCTAACGATTCAGTTATCTTCTTCAACTTCCGTCCTGACAGAGCAAGAGAAATCACAAGAACTTTTGTTGACCCTGATTTCACAGGATTCGAGAGAAAAGAATTCTTACCACTTTATTATGTTTGTATGACACAGTATGATGCTGAAATGCCAAATGTAAATGTTGCGTATAAGCCACAGACACTTACAAACACAATGGGTGAATATCTTTCAAAACTCGGTAAAACACAGCTTCGTATTGCTGAAACACAGAAGTATGCTCACGTTACATTCTTCTATAACGGTGGCGAAGAAAAGGTATATCCGGGTGAGGACAGAGTTCTTATTGACTCTCCAAAAATTTCAACATTCGACTTAAAGCCTGAAATGAGTGCATACGAAGTTTGTGATGCGGCTTGTGAACAGATTTTAAGCGGTAAATATGATGTTGTAATTCTTAACTATGCTAACTGTGATATGGTTGGTCATACAGGTATCTTTGATGCTGCTGTTAAGGCTGTTGAAGCAGTTGACGAATGCGTTGGAAAGCTTGTTGATGCAACTATGAAGATGGACGGCGTAATTCTTATTACTGCTGACCATGGTAATGCAGATAAGATGTATGAAGACGATGGTTCACCATTTACAGCACATACAACAAATCCTGTACCGCTTGTAGTAGTTGGTAAGGAATGTGCTCTTAAGCAGGAGGGTGGCAAACTCTGCGACCTTTCACCAACAATGCTTGACATTATGGGACTCGATATTCCTGCTGAAATGAGTGGCGTGTCACTTATTGAAAAATAATTCAATACAAAATTTATGGACTTCACTTTTATAGTGGAGTTCATTTTTTATATAAAAAAACAAATCTTGATATCTGGATGTTGCCTTCCCCTCGAGGGGAAGGTGTCACTGCAGGTGACAGATGAGGTGAAGAATCCGTTTAATTATGATTGTTAACGGTTGCTGATGCAACCTACACATCATCAGTCTGCTTCGCATACAGCTTCTTCCCAAGGAGAAACCTCACTGATAACACTCGAGTTTTCATTCCTATACTTTTATAAAAATTATAATAATATTTTCGAACTTTTTGTTGATTATATTTTTATAATATTGTATAATTAATGAACAAATGTACGCGAGGTATAAAATGTTTAAATTAGTCAGTAATTATCAGCCGACAGGCGACCAGCCACAGGCAATTGACAAGCTTGTTGATGGTATCGAAAAAGGTTATAAAGAACAAACTTTGCTGGGTGTAACAGGCTCCGGTAAGACATTTACTATGGCTAATATTATTGCTAAACTTAATCGTCCTACACTTGTTCTTGCACATAACAAAACTCTTGCAGGTCAGCTTTGTGCTGAATTTAAAGAGTTTTTCCCTGAAAATGCTGTTGAATACTTTGTTTCATACTATGACTACTATCAACCTGAAGCATATATTGCAACAACCGACACTTATATCGAAAAAGATTCTGCTATTAATGACGAAATTGATAAATTACGACACTCTGCAACTTCTGCATTATCCGAAAGACGCGATGTTATCATTGTCGCAAGTGTTTCTTGCATTTATTCTTTAGGCGACCCTATTGATTATAAAAGTATGGTTATTTCGTTGCGTACCGGTATGGAAAAAAATCGTGATGAATTTATCCAAAAGCTTGTTGAAATTCAATATGAACGAAATGATATTAACTTTATAAGAAATAAGTTCAGAGTAAGAGGGGATATTGTTGAAATTTTCCCTGTTTATTCAAATGATTCTGCTATCAGAGTTGAATTTTTCGGTGACGAAATTGACAGAATCAGCGAAATCAATCCTCTTACAGGTGCTGTGAAAAACGTTGTATCTCATGTTGCAATTTACCCTGCATCTCATTATGTTGTATCACCTGAAAAAATGGAAGATGCACTTAAAAAAATCAACGATGAAATGGAATTACAAGTATCTGCCTTTGAAAAAGAAGGGAAACTTATTGAGGCACAAAGAATCCGTCAAAGAACAGAATACGATATGGAAATGCTTCGTGAAACCGGATTTTGTAAGGGTATTGAAAACTATTCTGCAATAATGTCAGGCAGAAAACCCGGTGAACCACCGTTTACATTACTTGACTATTTTCCTGATGATTATGTGCTTTTCGTTGATGAATCTCATGTAACTTTACCGCAGGTTCACGGTATGTATGGCGGTGATCGTTCACGAAAAGAAAGTCTTATTAACTTTGGTTTCCGTTTACCATCTGCATATGACAACAGACCATTGACATTTGATGAATTTTATGATAAAACTCATCAAAAAATCTTTGTAAGTGCAACTCCCGGACCGTTTGAAAATGATAAAAGCGTTCAGGTTGCTGAACAAGTTATTCGTCCTACAGGTCTTCTTGACCCTGAAATTTCAGTAAGAAGTACCGACGGTCAAATTGATGATTTGATTTCTGAAATTAATATAAGAGTTGAAAAGAAAGAGCGTGTACTCGTTACAACTCTTACTAAAAAAATGGCAGAAAATCTTACTGATTATTTATCACAGCACGGAATCAAAGTCAAATATATGCACTATGATATTGACACTATGGAACGAATGGAACTTATCCGTGACCTTCGTTTGGGTGAATTTGATGTTCTTGTCGGCATTAATCTTCTTCGTGAGGGACTTGATATTCCCGAAGTATCATTAACTGCAATTCTTGATGCAGACAAAGAAGGATTTTTGCGTTCAGAAACATCTCTTATTCAGATTATCGGTCGAGCTGCACGAAATTCTAACGGACATGTTATTATGTATGCTGATACAGTTACAAATTCAATGGAAAAAGCAATTAGTGAAACATATCGAAGACGAGAAAAGCAGATTGAATATAATGAACAACACGGTATTATTCCACAGACAATTATCAAAGATGTCAGGGATGTTATCGAAATTTCAAGTCGTGATAAATCAGGAAAACGAAAGCTCAGTAAGGATGAAAAACAAAGACTTATTGTTCGTCTTACGGCTGAAATGAAAGAAGCTGCAAAAATACTTGATTTCGAATATGCAGCATTTTTGCGGGATAAAATTGAAAAATTAAAATCTGAAAAATAATAGGTGAAAAAATGATTCACGATAAAATAATTATCAAAGGTGCAAAAGAGAATAATTTAAAAAATATAGACCTTAAAATTCCACGCGATAAGCTTGTGGTTTTTACAGGTCTTTCGGGTTCCGGTAAATCTTCACTTGCTTTTGATACAATCTACGCAGAGGGTCAGAGACGCTATATAGAGTCATTATCGTCATATGCAAGAATGTTCTTAGGTCAGATGGAAAAACCGAATGTGGAGTCAATTGAGGGCCTTTCTCCGGCTATTTCCATTGACCAGAAGACAACTTCTAAAAATCCTCGTTCAACAGTTGGTACAGTAACTGAAATTTATGATTATTTACGATTGTTATATGCTCGTGTTGGTGTGCCTCATTGTCCTGTTTGCGGGCGAGAAATCAAGCAACAAACCGTTGATCAGATTGTTGACAGTATTTTAAGTTTACCTGAAGGAACAAAGTTTCAGATTTTAGCACCAATTGTAAGAGGTAAAAAAGGTGAGCACGCAAAAGAACTTGCAAATGCACTTAAAGCAGGTTTTGTAAGAGCTCGTATTGATGGTGAAATTACAGAACTTGTTGAGGATATGAAGCTTAAAAAGACTTTTAAGCACACAATTGACATTATCGTTGACCGACTTGTTGTAAAAGATGGAATAAGAACTCGTCTTACTGACTCAATTGAAACTACAACACAACATTCAGGTGGTAATGTAATTATTGATGTAATAGGTGATAAGGAATATTTATATTCACTTAATTATGCTTGTCCTGAACACGGAATCAGCATGGATGAACTATCACCAAGAATGTTTTCTTTTAATAATCCGTATGGTGCTTGTCAGACCTGTACAGGTTTAGGAACGTTTATGAAAGTAAGTCCTGACCTTGTAATACCTAATAAAAACCTTTCTATTAGTGAAGGTGCTATTTGTGCAAGTGGATGGGGAAAGGCTGATATAGGCTCAATTTCAGCCATGTATTATACTGCTATTGGTAAGGAATACGGATTTACTTTAAAAACGCCTATTAAAAACATTTCTCCTGAAGGACTAAATGCAATTTTATACGGAACTGACCATAAATTAAAAATGTCACGTTCAACAAACTATGGCTCAGGAACATATATTTCTGAATTTGAAGGTATTATCAATAATCTTGAGAGAAGATATCGTGAAACAACAAGCGATTGGGCAAAATGGGAAATTGAACAGGTTATGACTACATCACTTTGTCCCGATTGTAATGGTACTCGTCTTAAACCTGAAATATTGTCCGTTACGGTTGGTAATAAAAATATAAGTGAATTTTGTGATATGTCAATTGTGAATGCCATTGATTATATTGAAAAATTAGAACTTAATGAAAAAGAAATGATTATTGCCGAACCTATTTTAAAAGAAATCAATAGCAGATTGAATTTTCTTAAAAGTGTTGGACTTGAATATCTCACATTATCTCGTTCTTCCGGTACACTGTCCGGTGGTGAAAGTCAACGAATAAGATTAGCAACACAAATCGGTTCATCACTTATGGGTGTTGTTTATATTCTTGATGAGCCGAGTATTGGATTACATCAGCGTGATAATGATAAATTACTTGATACCTTAAAGAAACTTCGTGATTTAGGTAACACTTTAATAGTTGTAGAACACGATGAAGATACTATCAGATGTGCTGATTATGTTGTTGACATCGGTCCCGGTGCAGGTATTCACGGTGGTGAAGTTGTTTGTGCAGGAGAAACAGGTGATATCATTGCTTGTAAAGAATCGATTACCGGTCAATATCTGTCGGGTAAAAGAAAAATTTCTGTTCCTGAAATCAGACGAGAGGGGAACGGAAATATACTTTCAATTAAAGGCGCATCTGAAAATAATCTTAAAAAGATTGATGTTGACATTCCTCTTGGTTGTTTTACTTGTATAACAGGTGTTTCCGGTTCAGGTAAATCATCACTAATCAATGAAATATTATATAAAAATCTTGCTAACGAACTTAATAATGCAAAGAAACCCACAGGTAAATTTGAAGATATGACAGGTTTGGAGCATCTTGATAAAGTCATAAATATTGACCAGGCTCCAATCGGAAGAACGCCTCGTTCCAACCCTGCAACATACACAGGTGTATTTACAGATATCCGTGAATTATTCGCTTCCACACAGGATGCAAAAATTCGAGGATATAATGCAGGCCGATTTTCATTTAATGTTAAGGGCGGAAGATGTGAGGCATGTGAAGGTGACGGTATAGTTAAGATTGAAATGCATTTCCTTGCCGATGTCTATGTTCCTTGTGATGTTTGTCACGGTGCAAGATATAATCACGAAACTCTTGAAGTTAAGTATAAAGGTAAGAGCATTTATGATGTTCTTGAAATGACTATTGAAGAAGCTCTTGGATTTTTTGAACATATTCCGAAAATCAAACGCAAATTACAGACATTATTTGATGTTGGTCTTGGTTATTTAAAACTCGGTCAGTCAGCGACAACGCTTTCAGGCGGTGAGGCACAACGTGTCAAACTTGCAACTGAACTTTCAAAGCGTTCAACAGGAAGAACGATTTACATTCTTGATGAACCAACAACAGGTCTTCATACTGCTGATGTTCATAAGTTAATTGAAGTTTTACAAAGACTTGTTGAAACAGGTAACTCAATAGTTGTTATTGAACATAACCTTGATGTTATTAAAACAGCAGATTATATTATTGATTTAGGTCCAGAAGGCGGGGACAAGGGTGGTAAAATTGTTGTCTGCGGTACACCAGAACAAGTTGCAAAATGTAAAAATTCATATACAGGACAATATTTGAAAAAGATATTATAAAAAATGCAGGATAGTTGCGAATTAAAAGTAACTATCCTGCTGTTTTTATTCAGTTATATCATCATCCTGACTTTGAATTGACTCTTCTATATTTATTTCTTGTATATCATTAGGGTCTTCTTGACTATCATTAAATACAATTATGGTATCATTGTTATTTTCTACCTTGTCCCATATATTCATCTTTGCATTTTTAAATATAAAGAGCTTTTTATGTTTAAGGATACATAAAACTATAAGAAGAATAATGAAAATCACAGAAACAATTGTTGCTAACTTTAATCCGGGAATGGAATATTCAAAAGAAATATTGTGTTCACCTGAGGAAACTTTAACTCCAAGAAGTGCTTCTGAAATCTTAATAATGTTTTCATCACTTACTTTTTTACCATCAATATAAACATTCCAGCCTTTATCATAAGGAATTGATGTAAATAGTATCTCGTCATTTTCAGCAACAAAAGTACCTTCTACTTCGGTATCGTTAAATTTGTTATATTCAAGCTGACCTGTTTTTAATTTTTCGTATCCCTCAACAAATTTATCGGTATTAATTGTAAAGGCAATAAAATCAACATTTGCATAAGATGCATCATCTTTCATTGGCAAATCAATTCGAATATTATCACTTGTTTTATGATAACCTAAATCGAGAATGAATCCGTCACTTACCTTCATAGTTGTGTTAATGACCGGGGATGAAATTGTAACATCATCAAGATTTCTGGAGTAAACATAAATATAAATATGTCCATCGGATTGTGATGTCAGATTAATTGCTAATGAAGCGTCGTGGTTATCATCAGTTTTATATAATGAAAAGTTTTCATATATTTTATCTTCATCGCTGATTTCATAAACATTGTTGTATTCAAATTCATAATCTGTAATTCTATTGTAAATGCCTTGAACACCTGTTGCTAATTCAAAAAAGTAATCTTGTGAGTCAACAGGATTTGAATAAGAAGAAGTATCCCATTCAACAACATCATTAGAAACAGGGAAAGCAATATTCAATGGATATTTATTTTCATATACAGAATATGTTGAATTCATATCAACAAGATTATAAAATTCGCCTTCACTAATTAGATTGTTACGGTCGTATATATATTTCAACGAAAACATTGAATTGTATATTGGTGTTTGCGGATTATATGTGTAACTGTTTATTTTGTTTCCGAATAATCCGATAGATTTTTGAAGATTAGCAACTTTTTCATATGCCATTGAAGAAAATACAGATACACCGTTGTAGTCATACCAACACGGGTCCATTCTTGTTCGTAATTCAGAAAGTTCGGAACGATAAAACATACTATCATCATTTTCATCAATAATAGCCTGAATTTCTTTGAACGCTTCAAAATCTTCTGTAAATGAGGTTTTTGTCTGGTTAGCAACATAATGTGGTGTACTTGCAACAATTGATTCAGAAATAACTGTACAAGCAAGAACAACACAAATGGATACAGCTTGACTCTTTTTACTGTTAATGAGTCCAAGAATTATAACATAAGCTACAACAAATGCTATTGAAACAAATACTGTTGAATCCGTAACATTTTTTGATTGGATTTTTTGTACAAGAACAATGAATGCAATTATTCCTGTTCCAATGGCTATTAATTGCTTTTTACTGAATTCATTTAAATTTGTAAATGCTTTATATGCCATTGTTAACAATATAAATGAATACATAAACGATTGACGATAAGGTAAATCATTTGGGAAATGTAAACCATGCCAAAGAAAATTAAGATAGTTTATGTTAAAACTTACATAAAATAATGCTAAAAGAATAATTGATGCAATTTTTTCGGTTGAACGGATTTTATTTGAAAAAATATACATTGGAATAAGAATCAAAGTAAGTATTCCACAATACACATTAGGAAGTACATCTTCACCACTACTACGGATAGTGGGTTCAAGACTTGCTAGATGATTAGCAATGAAGTCAAATATGTCATAATAAAATGATATTTCAGTTGGTGCTGAACCTGATGTTGCAGAAGATGAGCTTAAAACATATGCAACAGGAACAAGCATAAATAATAAAATAATTCCAACAGCTAAAGAGGAAAAAGCAAATCTTATTCCGCTATGAAGGAAAATCGAATTGCCAAATAATCCTTTTTTATTGTCTGAAGAAATTAATCTGCTTTGTTTTTTCTGGATAGATTCAAATGAACAGAAATAATAGTATAAGAAATAAAGACATGAAAAAATGCAAAGCATAAAGCCAATATAGTAGTTAGTATATATAGCCAATGAAAGAAAAATGATATATGACAAGCATTTTCCTTTGTTTATAATTTTTTCAATTCCCAATGCAATCAACGGTAATAAATACATTGCGTCAATCCACATTACATTCCAGTAATATGCAATAAAATACGCACTGAATGCATACATAACACCAAAGGCGATAAGTTGTGGACCATCAGATTTTTGTGATTTCTTTAAATAGTAGGAGATAGCCATTGAACTTAAAATTGCTTTAATTGCAATCATTGTAGCAACAGCTTCAAAAGCGTTTTCATGGCCAAAAATCAAAACAATAATTGACAATGGACTTGATAAATAGTTAAAGAAGTTTCCTATAAATGAACTACCCAAGCCTGAATTCCACGAATATAACAATGATTCACCACTTGTAATTCTGTCATAAAGTTCTGAAAAAAGTGGTCCGTATTGATGATACAAATCCATTCTGTAAATTGTCTTGTCACCAAACGGAATTATTGAATAACAAAAATATACAATTAAAATTACAAACAGTGTAGAAACACCTGATAATATAATATATTTATTGTTATTTATGAATGATTTAAGTTTTGATTTCATTTTTTCACCCTAAAATTATTTTTATAAAATTATATCATACAGACATATTCTTTTCAATAAAATTTTGGAATAATTGAGGACAAGTAATCATATTTTAAATCGAGGTGATTCGATGGATAAAATATTAATTGATAATTTTAATTATGTTTTGTCTTATGTATCCCCACATATACAGAAAGCAATAAGAAAATTAAATACAGAAACAATAAAAGACATTCAAGAAATCAGGATACGACTCAAAAGACCTGTTGTAATTGTAACGGATAAGGGTTGTTTATTCTTAACCTCATCCGGTAAAACAAGCTGTATTATATCTTCAAATTGTATTTTTCCTGATGAATCAGAAATATCTGAAACAATAAATAAAATGTGTGGATATTCAATGCATAGCCATTATGAAGATTTGTTAAATGGTTATATTACATTACCAAATGGTTCAAGAGTTGGAATAACAGGTACAGCAGTTTATGATAATGAATCTGTCAAGGGAATAAAGAATATTAATGGTATTAATATACGAATACCAAGAAATATTTCCGGAATCAGCGACAATATATTTAATAGTGTTTTCAAATCGGAATTATCAAATCTTTTAATTGTAGGACCACCTTCATCTGGTAAAACTACTATACTTAAAGATTTAATTTTTAATCTTTCATCGGGCAAAAACGGATACTTTCATAAAGTTTGTGTCATTGATGAAAGAAAAGAAATATCATCATCAATATCTGATTTTAATATAATCGGACCTAACACAGATGTATTGTCGGGTTATCCGAAATCTAAGGGTATTTCAATGGCTGTAAGGACATTATCACCCGACATTATTGTTTGTGATGAAATAAGCGTAGATGAAATTGATGCAATTCAAAGTGCTGTAAATTGCGGTGTATCTTTTGTTTTTACTGTTCATGCTAAAAACTATGAGGAGTTAAATAATAACATAATATACAAGAAAATGAAAAATTCTTCATGTATAGATTATGTTGCTTTTTTAAAAAACAGTTATGAACCGGGAGTTGTAAAAAATTTAATTAAAGTTAACGAGGAAGCAGATGAAAATTCTATTAATTTTCCTTATAGGAGCAACAAGCTTATTCCTTGCAATGAATTATATCAGGCAATGTAATTGCCACCAAAAAGCTGTCAATCAATGCTTAACAATGATTGAAAACATAGAAATACTTTTATCTTATAATTCTTTAAGTACACAGGAAATATTTAAAATATTATCCCAAAATGACTTATACAATTTATTAACTTTTATTAAATTGATAAATAGTAATATGGAGTTTAAGGAAAATAAATATGTGTTAAGTAATTGTAATCTAGATTATATAAATAGTAATTTATATTTAAAAAAGGACGATAAAGAAAATCTTGTTAACTTTTTTTCTTTGTTTGGTAAATCAGATTTAAATGGTCAGATTATGAATTGTAGAAAGTATAAAGATATATTCAAAAAAAGACTTGATTATATTGAAAAAAATGAAATAAAAGAGTGTAAAAATATAAGTGTACTTATTATTGGTATTGGAATTTTAATAATAATTTTGTTGTTTTAAGTGGTGAAAATGGAAATATCATTTCTTTTTAAAATTGCAGGAATAGGATTGATAGTGATTATTATGCAACAAATTTTATCAAGAGCAGGTCGAGAAGAATTTGCAACGCTAACAGTTCTGACAGGAATTATCATTATTGTTATAATGCTTATTCCACAGATAACATCTGTTGTTGATGAATTAAGTTCAATCCTGAATTTATGAATATTTTACTTAAAATAACGATTCTTTCGTTAGTGTTTGTTCTTTTATCGGTGTTACTAAAAAATTACAGACCGGAATATGTGTTTTTATTACGCATTTTTGCTATAACAGCGATTATATATTTTGCACTTGAATATGTTGAAAAATTTATAAATTCATTTTCATCTGTATTTAGCAGTTTTAATATTGATTCATCGCATATTTCGCTATTAATAAAAATTGTTGGAATAGCAATAATTACAGATTTTATTTATGACATTTTAATTGATAACGGCGAAATTGCAATGGCAAATACTATAACTATTTTCTCAAAGTTTATTGTTTTATATCTAACATTTCCTGTTCTTAATGGTATTATTGCTTTTTGTTTAAAAATTATTGAGTAAAAATGAAGAAGATTTTATATTATGCTGTATCTTTTGTACTGTTATTTACAATTTGTGTTGATGCGTTCGCATTAGAAAAAACAGATGAAATATGGGACAATTTAAATGGTGAAACGAAAGAATATCTTGAAGAATTAGGAATAGATGAAATATCATTTGATGAAATATTTGAATTAAGTCCGACAAGAGTAATAAACTTTATATTTAATGTAGCTCTTAATAAAACTCGTTCTCTTAAAGATAGTTTTATTCTCATATTTATTATTTTGATACTGTCTTCAATTGCAGCGTCATTTACTAAAAAATCAGATAAGTTTGAAAAAATAATTGATTATACCTGTAATCTGATTATAATGTCATTTATCATGGTTCCAATTGGAAGATTAATGACTGATGCTGCAACAGTTATTAAAAACACAACATTATTTATTAATATATATTTACCGGTGATGACGGGAATTATTGTTGCATCAAAATCTCCTGCACTAGCAATTACATATAATTCCTTTACAATTTTTTTATCAAATGTTATTGCAATAATTTCTGATAAATTCTTTACGCCTTTAATTAGTGTAATTTTTTCGTTAAATATAATATCATCATTATCAGTAGGTGATTTTCAAAGTAGAATTTCTAAAACGATTCGAAGATTGGTTACAATTATTTTATCACTATTCTCCACCGTTTTTACAGGATTGCTTACAACTCAAAGTATTCTTGCAAGTTCATCAGACAGTCTTGTTCTAAAAGGAATTAAATTTGTTTCAGGTACATTTATTCCTATTGTGGGTGGTGGAGTGGGTGATGCGTTATCATCTGTATTCAGCAGTTTTTTAATTATGAAAAACACTTTGGGAATATTTATTATTATTGTAATTATGATTATTAATCTTCCTGTAATGATTGAACTTTTAATATGGTATTTTTTCTTTGGTTTGTGTTCAATTATGTCATCGCTACTGGGTCTATATAATATAACAGATATTCTAGACAGTTTGTCATCAACAATTTCATTGTTGAATATAATTGTATTTTTTATAACATTTATTTTAGTAATTTCTACTGGAATAATAATTGTAATGGGAAAATAAAAATGGAAAATTTAAGAATATGGACTTTTTCATTATGTGGTGCTCTTTTTATTACTGCAATATTCAAAATTATTGTTTCAGGTTCCCGACTTGAAAAATCAGTTAATATATTCTTATCAGTTTTTATATTTCTGTATGCTGTATTTCCAGTTAACGATATTAACTTTAATGCTGATTTGCACTTTGATATTAATGATAAAAATACTGATGCTATATATCAAGATGGATATGAAAATATTATTAAAGAATCAATTAAAAAAATTTGTTCCGATAACAACATTGATATAAACTTAATAAATATAGATTCATATATTGATGACAACAGCGATTATGTTGTTAATAAAATAATTATTGAATCTAATACATCAGAAAATAAAGACTATATCAAATCAATAATTAAAAGTGAGTTAGGGTTTGAGGTGGAAGTAATTTGAATTACTTAAATCTGATTCAAAATAAGATAAAACAACTTAATTTTGATAAAAAAACTATTGTTATTCTTATAGTTGGATTTTTGGGAATAGTTTTACTGTTTTTTTCAGAAATATTTTTTCAAGAAGATGATGTTGAAGAGATTGAAACATACAATACAGATGAAGAATACTGCATTTATCTTGAAAACAAAATACAGTCTTATATTGAAAATATTGATGGTGCAGGAAAAACAGAAGTTATTATTACACTTTCTGAAACAACTGAATACATATATGCAACTGATGATAAAGATGTGAGAAAAAATAACACAAATAGTGATGATGCAACAATTGAGAAAGACTATGTAATTATCGAAAATGATAACAATGATGTAGGGTTACTTATAAAAACAATTGAACCCAAGGTCAGGGGAGTAGCTGTCAGTTGTGAGGGCGGAGATAATACAAAGGTTCAACAACAGATATTTTCTACAATTGAGGCATTACTTGACATAAGTACATCAAATATTTCAATTTCTAAATTATCATATACGGAGGATTAATTATAATGAAAAGCAGAATTATAGGAAAAAAACAGCTGTTAAGTTTATCACTTGTATTAGCATTGGGACTATCGGTTTATGTTAACTGGTATTATACAAATCAACATGCCGAATCGGAAAAACCTGAAGTCACAAATACACATAATCTTGGTGATGCACAACTTGTTAATTCCTCAAACACAGAATTGAGTGAAGATGGCTATTTTGTCGATGCAAAACTTAACAGAACAAAGGCACACGATAACTCAATAAAACATCTTGAAGATATCATAGCAGATAAAAATAACGATAAAGAAACTGTTTCATTGGCAAAGAATAAATTGGTAAATATTTCAGAACAAATAAAAATAGAAACAGATATCGAGAATCTAATAAAAGCTCAACTAAAGAATGAATGTGTTGTTACATATAATGTTGATAGTATTGAAGTTATTATGCCACAAAAAACAGTAAACGAAAAATCTATAATAAAAATCAAGGATATTATATTGGCAAAAACGTCATTAGAGTCCGATAAAATATTAATTATTGAATTAAAATAATGTATATACATATAAAATATACATTTTTCTATTGAATTCTAAACAATAAAGTGGTACAATTATTACAAATAAAATGTATAAACATTCGTACCGCAGAAAAATGAAAACACTCCCTGTCTTTTTCTGGCGGGGAGTGTAATTTTTTGGAGGACATTATGACTCGTAAAGAAGAAAGAGAACTTGCTTTTACATTGATTTTTGAAAAAATTTTTAACAATGAACTTTCTGTTGATGAAATAATTGAAAATGCCGTTGAAGCTCGTTTAGTTGAAGAAAACACTTTTGCATTTTCACTTGCTCAGTTAACATATGAAAACATTGAAGAAATTGATAAAATTATCAATGAAAACTCAGTAGGTTGGAAAGTTGAACGATTACCAAAGGTATCTCTCGCGATTATGCGACTTGCTCTTTGCGAAATACTTTATGTACCATCAATACCAAATGGTGTTTCAATCAATGAAGCAGTTGAACTTGCAAAGAAGTTCTCATCAAGCGAAGATGCATCATTTATTAACGGCATTCTTGGTAAATATGTCAGAGAGAATGTGACAGAATGAGTTATTATCTTGGAATAGATACAAGTAATTATACTACTTCCGTTGCTTTATATAATGATGCTGATAATACTGTTATAAATATTAAGAAGCTTCTTCCTGTTAAAGAAGGGGAAAAGGGTATTCGTCAGAGCGATGCTGTATTTCATCATACAGTTCAATTACCGGAATTAATATCTCAACTTTTTTATGGAAACAAATATGATATTAAAGCCATTGGTGTATCAACTAAACCGTGTAATGAAAATGGCTCATATATGCCTTGCTTTTTAACAGGTATTTCAGTTGCTGTCGCATTATCTAATGCACTTGATATTCCTTTATATCGTTTTTCTCATCAGGACGGACACATCGCATCAGCGTTGTATTCTGCAGATAAATTATATTTAATAAAAGAGAAATTTATTGCGTTTCATATTTCAGGGGGTACATCTCAAGCGTTGCTTGTAAACCCGAATGAGGATTATTTTGAAACCATTAAAGTTGCTGATTCGCTTGATTTAAAAGCTGGACAAGCAGTTGACAGAGTTGGTTTATCTCTTGGGCTTCATTTCCCGTGTGGTCCTGAATTGGAAAAACTTGCATTAAACAGCACTAACTATATTAATAAACTAAAAGTATTCAGGCGTGAGGGTCAATTCAGTTTATCGGGTGTTGAAAATCAATGTAAACAAATGATTACCAACAAAATTCCTATTGAAGATATTGCTTTACATTATTTAAGCTATATATACTCAGCAATTGATGATACTGTTATTGAACTGATTGATAAATATGGTGATTTACCACTTGTTTTTTCCGGTGGTGTAATGTCAAATTCGATTATAAGAAAAGCTCTTGAATCAAAATACAATGCTTATTTTGCTGAACCACAATATTCATCGGATAATGCTTGCGGAATTGCTGTATTGTCTTCAATTTGTAATAAAAGGAATAATCAATAATGAATTCACCACTTATACTGACTGTAACACAATTGAATTCTTATGCCCGTTCAATAATTGAACAGGATTCAAATCTTAATAATGTTTTTGTTGTTGGTGAAATTTCAAATTATGTTGACCATTACAGAAGCGGTCATCTGTATATGAGCATTAAAGATAGTCAATCTGTTATTAGTGCTGTGATGTTTGCCGGAAATGCGTCAAGACTTAAGTTTAAACCTGAAAATGGAATGTCTGTAATTATAAGAGGCAGAGTTTCCATTTATGAGCGTGATGGAAAATATCAGTTATATATTGATGATATACAGCCTGATGGGGTAGGTGCTTTGTCATTAGCTTTTGAACAATTAAAAGAAAAGCTATCAAAAGCAGGTTTGTTTGATAATGAACATAAATTGCCAATTCCTCAGTTTCCAAATAAAATTGGTGTAATTTCTTCTCCTACAGGTGCTGCTGTACAGGATGTCCTTAATGTTCTTAATCGAAGATATCCGTTAGCTGAAATTATATTTTCAGGTGTTCAGGTACAGGGGGATAGTGCTGCATCCTCAATTTGTAAGGCTATTATACAAATGAACAACACTGATGCAGATGTTATTATTATTGCACGCGGTGGTGGTTCCGTTGAAGATTTATGGCCGTTTAATGACGAAAGTCTTGCATACGAAATCTACAATTCACATATTCCTATAATTTCAGGTGTTGGACATGAAACTGACTTTACTATATGTGATTTTGTTGCTGATTTAAGAGCACCAACACCATCTGCTGCCGCTGAACTTGCTGTTCCTGATATCAAAGAACAAAAGTTTTATGTTTCTTCATTATATAACACATTGAATAAATATATTGATAATTATTTAAATGATTTAGGTTATGATTTGGATAAATTAGTTAATTCTCCTGTATTACAGAAACCTGAATTATTTGTTGATAATTGTTTGGAATATATTAATTCTTTGAGCGAAAAGTTAGATGAATGTTTTAAAAATAATTTAACGGATTATTCATCTAGGTTTGCTATACTTTGTTCAAAACTTGATGCTTTAAGTCCTCTTAAAGTACTTGGAAGAGGGTACGCAATAACAAAAAAAGATGGTTTAGTAATAAATAATTCTGACTCTTTAAAATCCGGTGATACTGTATCCATTCAGTTTGCTGATGGTTCTGTTGATGCTGAAATAATTTGAGGTAAAAATTTATGAATTTGACTTATGAACAAGCATTAAAAAAGCTTGAAGATATTATAAACAAATTAAATGAAGGTTCAATTCCACTTGACGAGTCAATTGCACTTTATGAAGAAGGGATTAAGCTTTCAGAATTCTGTATGAAAAAACTTGATAATGCAAAACAAAAAATCATTAATTTAAATGAGGCACAAAACAATGATTGATATCAAATCTTATGTTAATGAACAAGTAAAAATCATTTCTTCAAAATTAGACTCATTTTTAAAAGAGAATATGCCATCAATTGTTCTTGATGCAATGAGTTATAGTGTTTCCAACGGTGGAAAGAGAATCAGACCTATTCTTGCTGTTGAGTTTGCAAAGTTATGTGACGGTGATATTGATACAGCTATTAATTTTGGTTGTGCTGTTGAAATGATTCACACATATTCACTTATTCATGATGATTTGCCATGTATGGATAATGATGATATGAGAAGAGGTAAACCTTCTTGTCATATTGCATTCGGTGAAGATAATGCTTTGTTAGCCGGTGACGCACTCTTAACAGAAGCCTTTGGACTTTTGGCTTCGTCAAAGAATGTTTCTGATAAAAATATTATAAGAGCAGTTTCATTTCTTTCGTCATTTGCAGGAATCAATGGTATGATTGGCGGTCAAGTTCTTGACTTGCAGTTTGAAAAGACAAAGCCAACTATTGATGAAATTCTTAAAATGTATTCATTAAAAACTTGTGGACTTATAAAAGCTGCTTGTGTTTTAGGATGTTTATCTTGTAACGACTATGATGAAAATAAGATAAAAGCTGCGATTGAATATGCAGAAAATCTTGGTATCGCATTTCAGATTCAGGATGATATTCTTGATATTGAGGGTGATACTGTTTCACTTGGCAAACCTGTTGGTAGTGATGAAAAAAATGACAAATCAACTGCAGTGAAATACTTTGGTTTAGAAAAATCTAAAGAGTTAGTAAAAGAATACACAGATAAAGCTGTGTCTGCATTAAATGCTTTTAATAATGATACTGAAATTTTAACACAGATAGCATATATGCTTGTTGACAGAAAAAATTGATTGGGAGTTTTCTTTAATGGAATATAAAATATTGAAAAATATAAATTCTCCACAAGATTTAAAGAAACTTAATATTGATGAACTTAATCTGTTATCTGCTGAGATTAGAGATTATATGATTAAAACCGTTTCTCAAAATGGTGGTCATTTATCATCCAATCTCGGTGTTGTTGAGTTGTCTGTTGCTCTTCATAAAACCTTCGATTCACCTAATGATAAGTTTGTGTGGGATGTTGGTCATCAGATTTATGCACATAAGCTTTTAACCGGTCGTATTAAAGAATTTAAATCACTTCGAAAAGAAAATGGCATTTCGGGATTTTGTGCACCAAATGAAAGCGAACATGATACTTTTTATAGTGGTCATTCAAGCACATCTATTTCTGCAGCATTAGGTATAGCTGTCGCTAATAAAAATCTTAAAAATAATGATTATACAGTTGCAATAATAGGTGATGGTGCTCTTACAGGTGGAATGGCTTATGAAGCACTTAATAACGCTGGTCGTTCAGGTACTAAACTTATTGTTATTCTAAATGATAACGAAATGTCCATTTCAGAAAATGTAGGTTCAATTGCGAGATATCTTGCTGTTGTTCGTTCAAAACCTGAGTATAACAGATTAAAGGCAAGAACCGAAAAAGGTTTAAATAAAATTCCGTTAATTGGTAGTCATATTGCTAAGCTTCTTTCAAGAATAAAAAAAGAAATTAAGAGTTCAATGTATGAAAGTACATTCTTTGAGGATTTAGGCTTTAAATATATGGGACCTATTGATGGTCATAATATTGAACACCTTTGTGAAGCACTTGACTCGGCAAAGTTGTCTGATGAACCTGTATTGCTTCACATAAATACTATCAAAGGTAAAGGATATGATTTCGCTGAAAAACACCCGAGTATGTATCATGGCATATCCAAATTTGATGTAGATAGCGGTGAATATTCTACCGGTACAACCAATTTTTCCGAAGAATTCGGTAAAAAACTTTGTGAATTAGCAGAAAAGAATAAAAATGTTTGTGCAATTACTGCAGCTATGTCATTAGGAACAGGTCTTAATGATTTTTCTGAAAAATTCAGTGATAGATTTTATGATGTAGGTATTGCTGAACAGCATGCTGTAACATTTGCTTCAGGTCTTGCAAAAGGTGGTATGATACCTGTTTTTGCAGTCTATTCTACCTTCTTACAAAGAGCGTATGACCAACTTGTACATGATGGTACACTGCAAAAACAGAAATTAATTATCGGTCTTGACAGAGCAGGTTTTGTTGGAGAAGACGGAGTTACTCATCAAGGTGTTTTAGATGTTTCCTACTTAAATAGCATTCCTGATATAACCGTTTATTCACCTTATACTTATGACAGATTGCGTTTCGATATTGAAAATGCAGTTGATAGTGCAAAAAATCTTACTGTAATTCGTTATCCTCGTGGTACAGAATCTGATATTCCTGATTGTTATAATATTTCAAATAATGATTTTGACTATTTTGAAAATTCAAATGATATCCTTATTATTGCATATGGCAGAGTTTCTGCAAATGTATTTAATGCAGTTGAAATTTTAAAAGAGAAAAACATATCTGTTTCTGTGTTAATTCTTAATAAAATTAAACCAATTAATCCTGAAATAATTGATATTGCAAAAAAATATAACACAATATTCTTTTATGAAGAATCTGTTAAATCAGGTAGCATAGGTGAATCTTTTGCTGATAATTTATTAAATAATGGTTTCAATAAACAATATTTTCATATTGCAGTTGAAGATAAATTTATTCCTCATGCTTCTGTTCAATCTTTAATGAAAAAATATAAACTTGATACAGATAGTATTGTAAAAAATATAATGGAGAAAATGAATGGCTGAAAAAAAGAGACTTGATACCGTTGTTGTTGAATTAGGATTTGCAGAAACCCGTTCAAAAGCATCTGCCATTATTATGGCAGGTGAAATCTATGTCAACGGACAAAAAGAAACCAAAGCAGGATATGCCGTAAAAGAAAAAGATAATATTGAGTTTATAGGTAAAAAAATGCCATTTGTAAGTCGTGGTGGATATAAACTTGAAAAAGCAATGAAAACCTTTGGTCTTTCACTCGACGATTGTATTTGTATGGATATTGGTGCATCAACAGGTGGATTTACTGATTGTATGTTACAATGCGGTGCATCAAAAGTATATTCTATAGATGTAGGATATGGTCAGCTTGCATGGAAATTGCGTACTGACGAACGTGTTGTAAATCTTGAGAGAACTAATTTCAGATATTTAACTAAAGAAACAGTAACTGAAGAAATTGATTTTGCAAGTATTGATGTTTCTTTTATTTCTTTAAAAATGATTTTACCTGTTCTTTTTGATTTTCTAAAGACAGACGGTGAAACTGTTGCACTTATTAAGCCACAGTTTGAAGCAGGGCGAGAAAAAGTTGGAAAAAAAGGTGTTGTTAGAGATATAAGCACACATATTGAAGTAATCAATAGTATTGTTGATTTTGCTTTTGAAACAGGATTTTCAATATTAAATCTTGATTTTTCACCTATAAAAGGTCCTGAAGGCAACATTGAATATCTTGTATATCTTTCAAAATCTTGTGATAAAAAATTATTAGTTAATAGCGAAATGATAAATAATGTAGTTGAAAAATCACATACTGAATTGAGTGGTGAATAAAGTGAAAATTGGAATTGTTCCTAATTTTACAAGAGAAAAAACATTAAATGTTACAAATGAAGTAATTGATTATCTTGAAAAGTATAATATTAAATATTATTTTGACCGTAATAATGTTGACACTTTTCCAATTAAAGTTGATAAAGATAATTTAGCTTCAAATCTATTTGAGTTTACTGATATAATCATTGCTATTGGTGGTGACGGTTCATTTATTCACGCTGCTAAAGATGCCGCTATACATAAGAAACCTGTACTGTGTATTAATGCGGGTAATTTAGCGTTTTTAGCAGGTCTTGAGGGTAATGAGCTCGCAATGATTGAAAACCTTATTACAGGGGATTATACATCAGATAAAAGAATGATGCTTGAGATTATTCTTAAAGAAAACAACAGCGAAAGTTTGTTAGGATACTGTCTTAATGATATTGCAATAGCTCGATTTGGTGATATTAAACTTATTGACCTTGATGTTTATTGCAACAGCAAAAAAATAAACAGTTATCGTGGGGATGGTGTTGTTATTTCTACACCAACCGGTTCAACTGCTTATTCATGGTCAGCAGGTGGTCCTGTAATTGACCCTGATTTAAGATGTATTACATTAACACCTATCTGTACACATTCGCCATTAAACAGAACTTTCGTATTTAATGAAAATTCTGAAATTATGGTGAAAGCACCAAATTCATCACAAAAAATATGTTTATCGACTGATGGAGATAAATCTCTTGAATTGAACAGTAATTTTGAAATTATTATTCGTCAATCAAAATACTATGCAGAATTTATAAGAATTAAATCAGATGAATTTTTTGATATTCTCATTAACAAATTAACGTAAAGGAAATTATATTCATGAAAAAGAAAAGACATGAACTGATTTTAGATTTTATTAAAAATAATAATGTTTCGCGTCAGGAAGAAATCATTAAAATGCTGTTTGAACACGGTTTTAATGTAACACAAGCAACAATTTCTCGTGATATTAAAGAATTAAAAATCATTAAAGAACACTTTGGCAAAAATGATATAAGATATGCCGTAAGTGAAAAAATTGGTAATGATGATAATTATAAAATGATTTTTACTCGTTCTGCAATTTCTGCTGATGCAACAATGAATATTATTGTTGTAAAATGCTATTCAGGTACTGCAAATGCTGCGTGTATTGCTCTTGACAGTATGAATTTACCGGGGCTTGTTGGTACTATTGCCGGTGACGATACTATTTTTGTAGCTTGTAAAGATGTCAATGCTACATCACATATTATTGGTACAATTAACTCCTTGCTTAAGGACTGATATTTATGCTTTCTAATCTGAAAATATCAAATATTGCTATAATTAAAGAAGCTGTTGTTGATTTCAATAACGGCTTAAATGTTTTGACAGGTGAAACAGGTGCAGGTAAATCAATTATCATTGATGCTATAAATGCAATATTAGGTGAACGCACATCTCGTGAACTTATAAGAACAGGCAGTAATAATGCAGAGGTTTCAGCATTTTTTGAAGATATCAATGATAATGTTATTTCAGTTCTTGATGAAATTGGTGTTTCTTGTGAAGAAGACCGTTCACTTATGATTACAAGAAAAATAACCTCTGACGGTAAAAATGTCTGCAAAGTCAATGGTGTTAGCGTTACTGTTTCTTTATTAAAAAAACTTGGACAAGCACTCATAAATGTTCACGGTCAGCTTGATAATCATAATCTTTTAAATGAAGAACTGCATTATACATATATCGATAGTTTTGCAGAAAATGAGGATATTAGAGAAGACTATGTCAACTCATATAATGAATATTGCAGATGCAAAAAAATGTATGACAGCTTTATTGTTGATGAAAGTGAAAAAGCACGAAAAGTTGATTTGTTAACATATCAGATTAACGAAATTGAAGAAGCAGATTTAAGAATAGGTGAGTGGGAAGAACTTGAAAATCGTAAAAAGGTTCTCCAGAATGCCGAACAATTGTTATCATTAGTCAATAATGCACTTGAATTTTTTGACGGAAATGATAATTTCAATGGTGTTGCTGATTTGTTGAATACAGCATCAACATCATTGGTAAAAGCATCAGCTATTGATGAAAACTTAAATAATATTTCCGATACAGTTGCTGATATGTCATATAATATCAATGATTGTGTTGCTGAATTAAAAAATTTTGTTTATGGTTTTGATATTAATCCTGCTGAAATTGATGAAATCGAAGACAGATTAAGTGTTTTATTCAAATTATCAAAGAAATATGGTTCAACTGAAGAAGAAATACTTGAATTTTTAGAAAACGCTAAACAAGAACTTGATGACATAACTTTTTCTGACAAGAAAAAAGAAGAATTGTATATCGAATTAAATGAGAAATATGAAATTCTTTCTGAAAAGGCAAATGTGCTTTCAGAAAATCGTAAAAAATTCGGTGAAATATTTATAAATGCCGTAAAGGAAGAATTATCATTTCTTGATATGTCTTCAATTAACTTTAAAATTGTTCAGAACAACAAAAACTTTGATGAAACTGGTGCTGATGAAATCTATTTCTTGATTTCTGCTAATGCGGGTGAAGAACCAAAGCCACTTTCAAAAATTGCATCAGGTGGAGAATTGTCACGAATTATGCTTGCAATTAAAAATGTTCTCGCATCAAAGGATAATATACAGACATTGATTTTTGATGAAGTAGATACAGGTGTAAGTGGTCGTGCAGCACAAAAAATCGGTATTAAATTGAAAGAAGTTTCTAAAAACAGACAAGTTCTTTGTGTTACACATTTAGCACAGATTGCAGCATTTGCAGATAACCATTTCCTTATATCAAAATCAGAAAAAGAGAATAAGACATATACAAGTGTCACATCTCTTGATTATGATGGAAAAGTTAAGGAATTAGCAAGAATTATCGGCGGAATTGAAGCAACTCAACTATCACTCGATACTGCTGCTGAAATGATTGAAAATGCAAAGAAATATTGACTTGACTTTTAATTTTTATTGTGTATAATATTCTCAATGACTTTGAAGCGAAGAAGTAATAAGATTTTTACAGTTACAGAGAGTGTTCGGTTGGTGTAAGGACATACGTAATGCTTATGAAATACATCGTGGAGTTGCACTTTTGAATTAACAGTAGGGAGTGTCGGTTGTACCCGTTACAGTACGGAGTAATGTCAGTTACTCGTTAAGGCTGTTTATCGTGAGGTAACAGTAAATTGAGGTGGTAACACGGAATTTTTTCGTCCTCTGCATTTTTGCAGGGGACTTTTTAATTTTTATGGAGGTAATTATGAAAGTTTATGAAGAACTCGTTGCTCGTGGACTTATAGCCCAAGTAACAAATGAAGAAGAAATCAAAAATCTTGTAAATGAAGGTAAAGCAGTATTCTATATCGGTTTTGACCCAACTGCTGACAGCTTGCACGTTGGTCACTTTATGGCACTTTGCCTTATGAAGAGATTACAGATGGCCGGTAACAAGCCAATCGCTCTTATTGGTGGCGGTACAGCAATGATTGGTGACCCATCAGGCAGAAGCGATATGCGTCAGATGATGACGAAAGAAACAATCCAGCATAACTGTGATTGCTTTAAAAAGCAAATGAGCCGTTTTATTGATTTCTCAGAAGGTAAGGCACTTATGGTTAACAATGCTGACTGGCTTCTTGACCTTAACTATGTTGATGTACTTCGTGAGGTTGGTGCTTGCTTCAGCGTTAACAGAATGCTTGCTGCAGAATGTTATAAGCAGAGAATGGAAAAAGGTCTTTCATTCCTTGAATTCAACTATATGATTATGCAGAGTTATGACTTCTATGAACTTTTCCAGAAATACGGTTGCAATATGCAGTTCGGTGGTGACGACCAGTGGAGCAATATGCTTGGTGGTACTGAGCTTATCCGTAGAAAGCTTGGTAAAGATGCTCACGCTATGACAATTACACTTCTTCTTAATTCAGAAGGTAAGAAGATGGGTAAAACACAGTCAGGAGCAGTTTGGCTTGACCCTAATAAGACATCACCATTCGATTTCTATCAGTATTGGCGAAATGTTGACGATGCTGACGTTCTTAAATGCATCAGAATGCTTACATTCTTACCAATGGAAGAAATTGAAAAGATGGATTCTTGGGAAGGCAGTCAGTTAAATACTGCTAAAGAAATCCTTGCATTTGAACTTACAAAGCTTGTTCATGGTGAAGAAGAGGCTAACAAGGCTCAGGAGGGCGCAAGAGCACTTTTCTCAGGTAAGGGAAATACAGATAATATGCCAACAGTAGAACTTACTGCAGACGATTTTAACGACGATAGCGTACTTGTTGCTGATATTATGATTAAAGCAGGTATTGCAAAGTCAAAAGGTGAGTGCCGTCGTCTTATTGAACAGGGTGGCGTTTCTGTTGACGACGAAAAGGTTACAGAGCCATTCAAATCACTTTCTAAAGCTGATTTTGAAAAGGGATATGTAATCATTAAGAAAGGTAAAAAAGTCTTCTACAAGGCAATTATAGCTTAATTTATATACTTAAACCTAATAGCGAGAAACTATCATTTGTAAATAACGATAGTTTCTCGCTATTATATCGTTATATGTGGTTTTTTGTATGTTAATCACCAAAACACATTCATTCTACGAATCATAGGTTGATGTTTTAATATAATTTTCGTATAATTTACCTGAAAGAAGTTGATTATATGAACCCAGAAAAAACAGGTGCTTTTATTGCGACACAGCGAAAGCAGAAACAAATGACTCAAAAAGATTTAGCAAACAAAATAGGTGTTACAGACAAAGCCATTTCACGTTGGGAAACAGGTAAAGGATATCCTGATATTGAAATTATACCTTCGTTAGCGGAGGCTCTTTCTGTTACTCTTACAGAATTGTTGAATGGTGAAACTGTACCAAAAGAACAACTCATTACAGTAGCAGATACAAATTTAAATTATGTGTGTAAAAAAGCCTTAAAAAAACGCAAAAAATATATAAGAAGTATCATCGCAATCTCAATCGTTGCATTTATCATTGTTGTAATATTGATAGCTTCAAATATATTTTTGATAAATAAATCTAAAGATTTGATAGGTTCTAATAATTGCATCGCAGCAAATGATTATTCATACATTATGTATTATGATGAAAAATACATTCCGTTAAATACAGGCTACATATCAAAAGGTATTCCATCTGAAAATGGTGCGTATGATTGCGTACTTGGTGAGCAATCAGTTTATGAAGTGAAAGTCGATGGTAGTACATTATTATACAAAATGTTATTTGGCGAATCACTATATTCCGTAAAAGGTGTAGTAGATGATGATATTATCTTTTTAGAAACAGACTATGATTTTTTATCCACACAATACTATGTGAAAGAAAATAAATATGATTATTACAATCAAATGTTGTTGGTTGCTCAACCAATAGATTACTATGTTCAGATAGAACAAAAAGACTTGAATATAAAAAATGTTGCTGTCAGCAGTAGTATTGTACAAGCAATAAAAGATGCGGAAAAAGGTGATGTTGATACAACTGTTAAAACCAGTACTTACCGTAGCAAGGGCGAAGAGTTTATTCCTGTATTAGCATTTGAAGAAAACCATATTTTCTATCAATTTCAGGGTGAACTTTTGTATAAAAACGGAAAATATTATTGGTATGGATATCATGGATTACCTGATTATTCTAGTCATCCCTATCTTATAGATGAATCGTATTATAATGAACTTAATAAACTATTTTCATACTTATATGAATAAATAAGGCTTACTGAAATCAATCAGTAAGCCTTTACTTATAGTTAGTTTATTATTCATTAACAAAATCTTTCATTGAGTACAATCCTGGTGCTTTACTAACAAGGAATAATCCTGCATTAACTGAACCATTTGCAAATAATTGCTTTGAATATGCTGAATGTGAAATCTTGATTACTTCATCAGGACCTGCAAAAATGATTTCGTGTTCTCCAACAATTGTACCACCACGAACAGCGTGAATACCAATTTCATTCTTTGTTCGTTTCATTCTCTTTGAATGACGGTCAAACTCATATATTGGTTTTTCATCGAGTGCTTCTGAAATTGAATCAGCAAGCATTAATGCAGTACCGCTTGGTGCATCAATTTTTTGATTATGGTGTGCTTCAACAATTTCAATATCAAAACTTCCCTGAAGAACTTTAGCAGCCTTTTTAGCAAGTTCAGAAACAAGACTCACACCAATTGACATATTAGCTGAAAAGAAGAGGGGAACATCATTTGATGAAACTTTAATTGATTCAATTTGTTCCTCATTAAGTCCTGTTGTTGCAATAACTGCAGGAACCTTCTTCTCCTTAGCAAAAGTAAGTAAATCATTAAGAACTGACGGATGAGAAAAGTCAATAATCACATCAGCATCCACATTTATTTCACTAAATGATTTGAAAATTGGAAATGAGCATTCTTCCTTTGCAATATCAACACCTGCAACAATCTTGCAATCGTTTCTGTTCCCGACACAAGCAGTAATTGCTTTTCCCATTTTACCAAGTGCACCACTTAAAATAATCCTTGTCATTTTTTCACGTCCAATAAATAAAATCAGATTAAGTTATATTTTTTAAGTATTGATTCAAGTTTTGCTGTTTTAGCATCTTCCATTTCACAAAGTGGCATACGGAGTGGACCTACATCAAAGCCCATCATTCTCATAGCAACCTTAACAGGAATTGGGTTAACATCCATAAACATTGCATTGATAAGGTCAAGATATTTAAGCTGAAGTTCAGCACTTTCCTTAACCTTGCCTTCAAGATAAAGTGTTGGAATGTTATGTGCAAGTTTTGGACAGATGTTTGAAAGAACAGAAATTACACCCTTACCACCAAGTGACATAAGAGGTACAATCTGGTCATCGTTACCTGAATAAACATCAAGCTTATCACCACAAAGTGCAATAGTTTCAGCAATCTGTGAAATATTACCGCTTGCTTCTTTTGTAGCAATGATGTTCTTATGTTCACAAAGCTCTGCATAGGTGCTTGGAAGAACATTAACACCTGTTCTGCTTGGAACATTATAAATAATAATTGGCTTTGATGTGTTATCAGCAATTGCCTGATAATGCTTTACAAGACCACGCTGTGAGCATTTATTGTAATAAGGTGTAACAACAAGCATAGCATCAGCACCTGCTTTTTCAGCATCATTAGAAAGTTCAATAGCATATGCTGTTTCGTTACTACCTGTACCTGCAATAACAGGAATTCTATGATTAACAACATCACAAGTAAATTTGATTACATCTGAATGTTCTTTTGGTGTAAGAGTTGCACTTTCACCTGTAGTACCGCAAATAACAATTGAGTCAGTACCATTAGCAATATGATATTCCAAAAGATTTTCAAGTGACTTATAATTAACACTTAAATCGTCATTGAATGGTGTTACAATAGCAACACCGCAACCTGTAAAAATAGGATTGTTACTCATAATCATTTCTCCTTAATTGGAAATTAGTCCATATAACCTTCTGCACAAAGAAGCTCTGCCATAAGAACAGCACCACCTGCAGCACCACGAAGTGTGTTGTGTGAAAGACAAACAAATTTGTAATCGTACTGTGTATCTTCACGAAGACGACCAACTGAAATTGCCATACCGCCTTCAAGGTCACGATGCATTTTTGTCTGTGGCATATTGTCTTCTTCAAAATAGTTAAGGAACTGCTTTGGAGCGTGAGGAAGTTCTAATTCCTGTGCACGACCTGCAAAGTCTTTCCATATATTTAATATTTCTTCTTTTGATGGTTTATTCTCAAATCTTACGAAAACTGCACCCATATGACCGTTTGAAACAGGAACACGGATACACTGTGCTGTGAAGTTAGGTGATGTTGCAGGAACGATTTCGTCGCCTTCAACTTTACCCCAAATTTTAAGAGGTTCTTTTTCACTCTTTTCTTCTTCGCCACCAATGTATGGAATTACATTGTCAATCATATCAGGCCATGTTTCGAATGTTTTACCTGCACCTGAAATTGCCTGATATGTACAAACGAGCACATCTTTAATACCGAACTTTGAAAGAGGGAAAAGGGCAGGAACATAACTTTGAAGTGAGCAGTTTGATTTAACTGCAATAAAACCACGCTTTGTACCAAGTCTTTTTCTCTGTGCAGGAATGATTTCTGCGTGTTCTGCATTAAGTTCAGGAACAATCATTGGAACATCAGGAGTATGTCTGTGTGCACTGTTGTTTGAGATAACAGGACATTCAGCCTTTGCATATGCTTCTTCCAATGCCTTAATTTCATCTTTCTTCATATCAACAGCACAGAAAACAAAGTCAACCTGTGAAGCAATTTTTTCGATATCAGCAGTAGCATCCATAACAACAATATCTTTCATTGCTTCAGGAATTTCTACATCCATACACCATTTACTACCTACAGCATCTGAATATTTTTTACCTGCTGAACGCGGACTTGCTGCAAGAACCTTAACATCGAACCAAGGATGGTTATCTAAAAGTGTCATAAAACGCTGACCAACCATACCTGTTGCACCGATTACACCTACATTATACTTTTTCACTTGAAATTACCTCCAAAAAATGATATTATATCATTCGTTATAAAAAATCAGTAATGATTTTGCCACCATTACTGATAAAAAATACAAAGTATTACTGACAGTTGTCATAATACGAAAGCACTCCATCAAATAATGATGACAGTTGCATTACTGTTAATAATACAACCAGAAAAACAAATCCCAAGCCCTGTTTTTTCTTCGGCAACAAACCCTTTCACGCCTTATCAAAAACTCTTGGGAGTTTCAAAAACGCTACTGATTTTTATTGCGCCTCAATCGCTCTTATATAATACCATTATAGAGCCTTTGTGTCAAACATTTTTAATAATTTCTATATTTTAACGGAGAAACCCTATGAAAAAATCTGATTTTTATTACGATTTACCCAAAGAATTGATTGCTCAGACACCTATTGAGCCTCGTGACCACTCAAGAATGATGGTTTTATCCCGTTCTGATGATAAAGTTGAACATAAACATTTTTATGATTTTATAGATTATCTTAATCCCGGTGACTGTTTAATTTTAAATAATACAAGAGTCCTTCCTGCACGTATTTATGGTGTAAAAAAAGACACTGGTGCTGTTGTTGAATTCTTACTACTTAATAATTTAGGTAATGATAGATGGGAATGTATCACAGGTCCGGGTAAAAGAGCAAAAGTTGATACAGAATTTTCATTTGGTGATGGAATTCTTTCTTGTAAGGTTATAGAAATTCTTGAAAACGGAAACAGAATTGCTGAATTCTATTATGAAGCTTCAAATATTTATGAAGTTCTTGATAAGGTTGGTGAAATGCCATTACCACATTATATTACTGAAAAACTTGAAGATAAAGAACGATATCAGACTGTTTATTCAAAGGAATTGGGTTCTGCCGCTGCACCCACAGCAGGATTGCATTTTACTGATGAAATAATCTCCAAAATACAGGAAAAAGGCATTGAAATCGGATATGTGACACTACATGTTGGTATTGGTACATTCAGACCTGTAAAAGCTGAAAATATCGAAGACCACGAAATGCATTCGGAACATTATCATATCCCAAAAGAAACCGCTGATTTAATTAACGAAACAAAGAAAAACGGTGGTAGAGTTGTTGGTGTCGGTACAACTTGTTGCCGTACACTTGAAAGTGTAATGCAAAGTCAATGTGAAATGAAAGAATTTGATGATTGGACTAATATTTTTATTTATCCGGGATACAAATTCAAATGTGTCGATGCATTACTTACAAATTTTCATTTGCCTGAAAGTACACTCGTAATGCTTGTTTCAGCATTTTATAACAGAGAAAAAGTTCTTGATGCTTATAAAGTTGCAGTTGAAGAAAAATATAGATTTTTCAGTTTCGGCGATTGTATGTTTATCTATTAAGGAGAGTTTATGTATAAATTAATTAAGAAAAACGGTAATGCAAGACGAGGTGAATTTGTAACAGTTCACGGAACAGTTCAGACACCTGCTTTTATGAATGTCGCCACACAAGGTGCCATTAAGGGCGGTGTATCTGCTTATGATTTAAAAGATATTGATTGTCAGGTTCAATTATGTAATACTTATCATTTGCATTTAAGACCTACTGATACTCTTGTAAAAGAAATGGGTGGTTTGCACAAGTTTACAGGATGGAATGGTCCAATTCTTACTGATAGTGGCGGATTTCAGGTTTTTTCACTTTCATCATTAAGAAAAATCAAAGAAGAAGGCGTTTATTTTTCATCACACATTGATGGTCATAAGATATTTATGGGACCTGAAGAAAGCATGCAAATTCAATCGAATTTAGGCTCAACTATTGCAATGGCATTTGATGAGTGCGTTGAAAATCCTGCTAAATATGAGTATTCAAAACAATCTTGCGAAAGAACTACAAGATGGTTAGTTAGATGTAAAGCAGAAATGGAACGACTCAATTCTTTACCTGATACAATTAATAAAAATCAGTTGCTTTTTGGTATTAATCAAGGATGCACTTTCGATGATTTAAGAGTTGAACATATGAAAGAAATTGCGAAATTAGACCTTGATGGATACGCTATTGGCGGTCTTGCCGTTGGTGAACCAAAAGAAGATATGTATCGTATTATTTCTGCAGTTGAACCTCATATGCCTGCAGATAAAATCAGATATCTTATGGGTGTTGGTACACCGGGTAATATTCTTGAAGCAGTTAGAAGGGGAGTTGACCTTTTCGATTGTGTTATGCCAAGCAGAAATGCTCGTCACGGTCATCTGTTTACAAGTGCAGGCATAATTAATATAAATAATAAAAAATATGAAAAAGATAACTTACCTATTGACCCTGAGTGCGATTGTCCTACTTGTCAAAGACATTCGCGAGCTTATATCAGACATTTATTCAAAGCTCAGGAAATGTTAGCTATGCGTCTTTGTGTAATGCATAATTTATATTTTTATAATAATCTTATGAAAAAAATTCGCGATGCACTTGATAACGATACATTTGAAGCTTTCTATATTGAAAATGTAGATAAATTAGATACAAGAATATAAAAGTATTCACAAATTTTAGAAATTGACTTGCATATTTTTGATTTATTATGTATAATGTTTAAGTTGTAAATTATTTCATTTATTGGAGGATATTAAAATGAACGAATTTTTAACATTTGCAATGTTAGGTGCACCTGCTGAAGGTGCCGAGGGTGCACAGGGTAGTCCAATGCCAATGATTCTTATGATGGTTGCTCTTTTTGCTGCAATGTATTTCTTTACAATCAGACCACAGAAAAAACAGCAGAAAATGGAACAGGAAATTCGTGAAAACACACAGATTGGTGATGAAATCACAACAATTGGTGGTATCTGCGGTAAAGTTGTTTCTGTAAAAGACGATACAATCGTTATTGAAACAGGTTCTGACAGAGTAAAGATTAAATTTAAGAAATACGCTATTCAGACAAACCATACTGCTAATGAAAAGGTTCAGGCAGAACGCGAGGCTGCTAGAGCTGCTATGCAGGAAAAGAAAGCAAAGAAGTCAAAGAAAAAAGACAAGGACGCTGAATAATTTATCATAAAATTTTATTTCCCCTCATATTCTTTATTGAATGTGAGGGGTTTTTCTATGCCAAAAAAACTATTTAATAGAAAAAATGAAATTTCATTGCCTGTTAAAACTATTTTAAGTTTTATCTTATCAACATTATTTGGAACAGTATCATCGTTGTTGATTTCTTTATTATTATCATTTATTTTATCAAATTCTGCTGAAATATCAGATTATACCTTTGTATATTTAATCTTTAGTTTTATAATTGGTGGATTTGTATGTGGTTTTTCAGGTTCATCAATGCTTCACTTTAAAGGTCTTGTTTCAGGTCTAATGTGTTGTGTGCCATATACAATCGTTATGTATATATTGATGTTTATTTTTTCAAACGGAAAACTAAATGCTTCATCACTTCTATCTGTATTAGTTATTGTTGTTTCATCATCAATTGGAGGAATAACTAATGCCAATATAAAACGAAGAAAATAAACTAATTAATAAGGATGATTTAATATGACAAAAGTAATAAATTTAAGAAGACGACAAGGTATTAATTATAAGCCAATAACTAACAATAATTCCTCTAAAAAGTTTAAAATTAATAATACTGAAATTACTAAATTGTTATTAGTACTAATTTCGTTATTATCGTTATTAGTCGGTTGTTTTATTTATAAAAATAGTAATCTAAATGTTGTTCCGGAAATGTGTTCATCATTTATTACTGATTTACAAAACAAAAACTTTTTTCAACTATTTTTATTTTTGGTTAAACAGGATTTAATATATTTTATTATATGTTTCTTTGTTGGAACAAGTATAATAGGAATTCCATTTACATTTATTCCTATTAGTATAAAATGCATTTTTATTGGTTGTTTAAGTTCGTTTATGTATTGTCAATACAGTCTTAAAGGGATATTATTTTCACTTGTTCTTTTATATCCCTTATTTACAATTACAACTACATCGCTTATTTATTCCGCTAATGAAAGTATTTATATGAGTAAACATATATTTAATACAATGACAAACAAAAATACAGCCGATAGTATTTCAATCAGACTGTATTTGATTAGATATGCTTTTTTAGTTGGAATAAACCTTGTATGTATTGCTGTTAATTCCTTTTTAATTATGTTGTTATATGATAGATTAATTTGATTCGTTCTTATTGATTTTGATTTGAGAAAGAGGATTTGATTCAGATGCTTTTTTGAGTTGTTCATCAACAATATGAGTGTATATTTCTGTTGTACCTAAATTTTCGTGGCCAAGAATATCTTTTAATATAAGCACATCAACATTGCCGTGTTGGTACATAAGAGTTGCTGCAGTGTGTCTTAATTTATGGACAGAATAACCTTCAAGACCACATTTTTCAAGACAATCATAAACTATATGTTGAACGGTTTTAGGGCTTATACGCTTGTTTCTGCTACTTAAAAATAATGCATTACGGTCAGCAGCTGCAACTCCGTCAACAGGTCTTACAGCCATATATTGAGCATAAGCATCAAGACAAGCATCATTAAGATAAATAGTTCGTTCTTTATTACCTTTACCTGTAACTCTTAATGTATGGTCATCTCTTATGTCATTATAATTCAAACTTACAAGCTCGGACAAACGCAAACCGCAATTAAGAAAAAAGACAAGAATGCAGTAATCTCGTTCTTTATGTTTTCCATCAACTGATTTTAATAGTTTAATACTCTCTTCAAGTGTAAGATACTTGGGGAGAGATTTTTTTAATTTAGGAGAATCAAGAACTTCCATAGGATTACTTTCGATTATATTCTTCTGTTTATCAAGATATTTAAAGAATGTACGCAGACAAGAAACCTTTCTTGCTCTCGCTGCTTCCTGATTATCCCTTTCGTTTTTACAGTAGGAGAGGAAAGCATAAGCATCGTTCAATGTTACGCTCTTTACAAATTCATTATCAATATCAAGAATATCAATATCTTCAAATTCAGTGGAGGAGGGGACTAAACCCCTGTAATATTTTAGGAATTTGAAAAACAATCGTAAATCAGAACTGTATTCTTCAATAGTTAATGTGGATTTATTTTTTATTACATCAAGGTAAACTAAAAAATCCTTGATTATAATTGGAAGACCAACAAAATTTATTTTTTTCATACTACCTCCTGTGAAACCGTTTCACGCGAAATTGTTTTTTCATATGTATTTAATATTAAAATAAATGGTTAAATTACTAATGATAATGAATATACTGAATTCACTTATAACAGTGCAAATAGATAAAAGAAAGGTATATTAAATCATTTCTATATATAATTATAACACAATTAAAATAGAATGTATCTAATAATCAATTAATCATAGATGATTTATCTGTTTATAATTTTATTAATGGACTATATAAATATAAATTAATAATCTAATAAAAATACATATTTTATAAGTAATGAATCTAATAATAATTTTTTAAACGATACTTAGTTCATTTAAAAGAAAATTATCGAATTTTATTTTTACAAAAAGTACACAATGTTTAAAAAATTAACAAGTGTAGTAATTTAATAATTAAAATAATCTAAAAAAATTTTATGCATCAAAAACGTTTTATTTCTATACTGAATAAGTGTTCGAATATGAGTTATAAGTCAGATTTTAAGATTATTGGGATATTCAGGCTAAAAAAGCGTTATTTCCCGTATTTTGTATAATTTATATCCCCCTATTTGATACAAAATATTTATTTTGTATAATTATATCATAAGTTTTCAACAATGTCAACAATTATTAAAACTTTTCAACATATAGTCAGTTTTGTATAATCCCCTCATTTTTATATAAAAAATTCCATATCCGCCTGACAACTCAAGCGGATATGGAATACATAATTATAAATTATTTAATTGTAAATAGTATTGTTTGAATTTTTCCTTGTCGTTTAGTAATTCGTTAATTATATTTTTAAAATTATTGTAGTCTTCATCAATAACATAATTTTTTGCATAACCTGAATCACCATATTTTTCTTTTGTATGGTTATAGGCTCGTTCAACAATTTCATCCTGATTCAGATTAGGTTCATATTTTAATGTGTATGAATGAGTTCGTTTTAAAAATTCATTTACATCGGTTGAACGGTCAGCAGAAGAAATTATTTTACCGTAATCACTTCGTGGAACACTGCCTGATGAAGCTCTATGGTCTTCTATCCCCTCTTTTATTATGATTCGTTCTTCTTTCGTGAAAAATTCCGTTATATCAATATTATTGTAAAATATTTCTGCAGACACTTTCTCGTGGTTCTTCTTATCAATATGGTGACCAATATCGTGAAATGCGGCAATTGTATAAAGCATATCTAAATCAATATTATCAAACTGTTCAGCAAACTTCATACAATGGTCAATAACATATTTAATATGTTCAATTCCATGACCACTTTCATTATTTGAGTATTCAGGGAAAATGTTGTTTTGAATATAATCAATTAGTTCTTTTTTCATATAACTTTACCAAATTTATTTATCTAACCAACAATACATCTCTTGTGCTTTTGGAGTAAAACCTAGTTTTTCATACAGTTTTATTGCTTTTGGGTTATTTATAAGAACATCAAGATTTATAAAGTTACAATCTTGGTCTTTAGCCCATTCTTTCGCAAAATTCATAAGAGCAGTTCCAAAACCTTTATTGCGTTGGGTTTCAGTTACAATTATATCCATTATGTAACAGAACTTTCCGGGAATTAAAAACTCAAAGTCAGGTCTTATTTTAGCCTGAAGTAGAATAAATCCAACAACTTCACCATTATTTTCATATACAAGGATATCAGAATTTTCATTAGAAATAGTATTTTCAAGAAATTCTGTTTTTTGGTCGCCCTCTTTTATGAAATCAGGTATCATTTCAGACATTTCCTTAAATTGTTCACGATACAATCTTGCTATTGCAGCTATATCATCAATTGTTGCTATTCTAACCATAATACTACCTTTCAATTAGAATTGTTTATCTTTTTTCTTATGTTATCTAAATATGTACGAATTGTTGAAGCAGACAAACCAAGTTTTTTACCTATTTGAGTGCTGTTATAACCCTCAACTTTCAGTTCAACAATTCTTCTTTCGCGTTTAGTAAGTTTCTTTAGAATTTCTGTTGATTCAACATCTTTAGAAAAATCATAATTATCGATATAATTGTATAATTCATCAAAAGAAACATAAGAAATTACATTTTCTATTATTTGTTTCTTTCTATAATAATCGTACAATACACTTTTTGCAACCGTAAAAACTAATGTTTTTGGTGAACGGATTTTATCAATACATGATATATATGTTATCAATTTGACAAAAGTCTGTTGTGTAAGGTCTTCGGCATTGTCTTGATTTGTCTTCTTACAAAAATATTTATATACGGCTGAATAATATTCTTCGTATAAATTTTGAATATTGTTATTCATAGCATTATTCACTTACTATTTTATTGCCTACACAAGACCTTGCTTGAATACACCCTTTTACATTTTTATTACATTTAATTTTATTACCTGCAAAAAACTGAAGATTCTTTTCGACAATTATTTCTTCGGTAATATCATTATTAAAAGTTATTGTGTCACCTGCAGCAATAAGTGTACCATCTTCTACATTACGGATAAATGATGCATCAATATTAATTTTATTTGAGAATAATTTTACTTTATTTTCATCAAAATCCATTTCAAAAATAAGACCATTTTCCATAAGACATTGACCATTATTTTGAAGTCCTGATTTTTTCAATACAATACCGTTTACAATGTATTGTGAATTTTCGTTTTCAATCATTTGTCCGATAATGACAATCCCATTGAAAACTCCAACAGTATTATCAGCTAATTTTATACTTGAAAGTGATGTTACACCATTAAACATAGCAATCTTTTTATCAATTGGTAAATTAAGCTTAAAACCAACTGCATCAAGTTTTATCTTCGAAAAAGCTTCAATAAATTCACTACTTGGATTTTCAGGGAGAATCAACAAAGCAACCGCTTCAATAGATTTAATATTGTTTAGAGCTTGAGGAGTGTATTCTCTCAAATCAACAACTGCCTGTGCTTCAATAGATTGTTTTTTCTTAAAAATGTTTTTAAACATAATTTTTACCACCTTTCACTATATAAGACGAATGAATAACTAAAAGTGTCTATAACAATTTTAAAATTACTTTCCACTCTCCTATCAATCTTTCTAAATTCCATCCTGCGTTTGCAGGAGAAGTTGACGGAAGACATATTGCATTTCGGTTTATTTTATCACGAATATATTTATTATAATATTTTTCTGCTGTTTTTCCGTTAACAAATATTTGTTTTATGTCAGCACTATCAAGAATTTCTGTTAAATCATTTGCGACAACATTTTTAATCGAGCTGTCTGAACTGCCTGTGATATCGCAAGATGCGATTACATCCCATAAAGCTATGTTATTTGAGAGTAAAAAGCTTCTTTTTTCTTCAATTGTCGTAGGGGTTTCTGCACCTAAAACGGATGAAATGACTTTCCAAAATCTGTTCTGCGGATGGCCATAGAAAAACATCTGCTCACGGGACTTTACAGACGGAAAACTACCTAAAATTAGTATTTTTGAATCTTTATCATATAAAGGTGGAAATGGATGTTGTGGCATAATTATTCTCCATTAATTTCTTTTCAACAACAAATCATATTCATAACTGTTGCCCTGATAACTTTCTTTTATTCTTGCGATAGGTTCAGTAAAACCATACTTTTCATATATATAACGAGCTCTCAAATTATCATCTTCAACACCGACAGTAAACTCACTACAACCATTTTCTTTAAGAATATCCAATACATTTTCAAGTAAGAACTTGCCATAACCTTTATTTTGATATTTTTTATGAATACGGAATGCATACAGATATGCTCGTTTGTCCTTCTCTGCAAAACGAATATCATCACTAATGTACTTTACTCTTAATTCACCTATCAACTTTTTGCCAAGGAACAAAGTAAAAATATCAATTGTTCCTTTTTCAATATCTCTTGTGTTTTCGCAAATCATCTCATTGACATCTTTGTATTTGCAAAGGTTAGTTAAAAGAGATAACTCTGTTGTTTGAAGACTTCTAAAAGTAATTACTTTTTGTTCGTCATCACGATATTTAGGGTCAAACTTAATTATTTTCATTTATTCTCCTTGTATTGTTCAATGAACATATCAGCTTCTTTTCTTGATTTGAATATTATTACTTGTTTTTCATCTTTGTATTTTTTAAGCAACTCATAAATATACGGTAATGTGTCATTGGGAAATTCTTCAATAAATTGTTTGAATTCCGGGTCTAATTCTGTTTCTAACCAAGGCAACTCATAACGACCTTTTCCAATTCTTTCGGTTGCACCTTGAATACAAACATCTGTCGTTAAATCAAATAGAAAAACTGTGTCACACTCTTTAAGTCGAGTTTCTATTGTTCTTTTATAATTACCGTCAATTATCCACATATCTTCATTAAATATTTCAAATATTCTTTTATCAAATTCTTCTCTTGGAATATGGGTTTTATCAGGCTTGTGCCATATAGCATCTAGATAATATAACGGTAAACCTGTGCATTTATTCAATTTTTCAGCAAAAGTTGTTTTACCTGAACCGGGACAACCGATTACAATTACTTTTTCCATAAACTCACCTAAAATTATGGCACCTCCATATAAGGAGATGCCTGAAAATAAATATTATTTTGCTATCTTTTTAACAACAAAATCTATGCCTTTTTCTGCAGTTTTTGCAAGTTTTTCAGGTGATGTTTTCTTCTTTTCTTTCAATGGTTGACCATATTTTTTAGTCATTTTAGTAGCTTTTGAGAGAACTATTCCCATTGTGGTTGCTGCACCCATGTATGCGATAAAATATCCCTTTTTCATTTTAATCACCATCTATTTCCATAATAGGTATTATACTACCTATATCTGTTAAAGGCTTTCCTTTAATATCAATATAATTTACATCATTATCATACATGAATTTTTTGATTTTGTCAAAGTCTGAATGTAATGTTAAATCTCCATTAAATAGTAATGTGTTTTTATCTATCAATCCACAGCATCCACCAATAAACCCGTAGTCGTATTTATTTATGTGTACGCTCCCCTTTTCAACTAGCAATGAATTTATATTATCATACTGTAAAACAGCGTTATAGACCGAAATATCATCAGTTATAATGGTATTGCTTTTACAAATACAAACAGAACATTTTGAATAACCTTGTTTTACATCAATAATCGCTTTTTTAGGTAACAAATCAATTATTTCTTTTGTCAAAATCGACTTATTGCAGATAATATAATCACCAATATCTGCAAAATTCAACAGACAATCATTTGGATATGGAGATTTAATGTTTTCTATTATAACTGATTTCCCGTTGTTATCTTCTATAAACTTACAAAGTTCGATTTGATGCTTGTCCGACAAAAAAGTAGATTTCCCGATATAATTCGCAAGTATATCAGCGTGACGACATACAGGAGTGTCTAAAAACTGGTTTTCAACAATATTTATGACTTTAATCGATAAATCGTTAAAAGCGTTTTTAAGGGCAATATCGTCAACATCTGCATATACGGTTGTAACTTTATTTTCAGGAAGATTAGGATCTTCTAAAAATCTTTTTTTCAATTCATAATCGCCTCGAATGCTTGTCTGATATTTTTTGCTGGTACAATTTCGATTTCATTAAAAAGATATTTTGGTAACTTTGAATAATCGTGATATGGAATAACACATTTTTCAAAACCCAATTTAGCTGCTTCTTTAATTCTCTGTTCGCAGGAATTTACTGAACGAATTTCCCCTGCTAATCCTATTTCACCGAATGCAAGTGTTTTTTCAGGTACTACAACATCTTTAAGGCTTGAAACAATAGCAAGTGCTATTGATAAATCGGCTGCAGTTTCATCAATTCGCAATCCGCCGATTACATTTGTATAACAGTCCATATTTCCGAGGAAATATCCACATCGTTTTTCAAGAACCGCAATAAGCATAGCCATTCTGTTATATTCAATACCTGTTGCCATTCTTCTTGGATTACCAAACCCACTTGGAGTTACAAGACTCTGTACTTCAGCAAGAATCGGTCTTGAGCCCTCCATTAAACAAGCAACGCAAGTACCTGATACATTTGTCGGTTTACCTGAAATAAGCATCATAGATGGGTTTTCGACCTCACAAAGACCATTATCAAGCATTTCAAAAACACCAATTTCATTTGTTGAACCAAAACGGTTTTTAACTGCTCTTAAAATTCTGTATGATGTGTTTCTGTCACCCTCAAAATATAATACACAGTCAACAATATGTTCAAGAACTTTTGGCCCTGCAATATTACCGTCTTTATTTACATGTCCTACAAGAAAAATAGGAATATTAGATATTTTTGCTGTTCTTGTAAAAAGATTTGTAGATTCCCTTACCTGTGTGACACTTCCCGGTGATGAATTAAGCTCGCTGATTTCCATTGTCTGAATCGAGTCAATAATTACTACATCAGGTTTTTCAGTATGAATGTACTCGCAAATGTATTGTGCATCAGTTTCACATAGTACTGAGAGATTTTCGGTCATCACAGACAATCTTGATGCACGAAGTTTAATCTGATGCGCAGATTCTTCACCTGAAACATACAATATTTTCAAGCCTTCGCCTAAGTACTGACATATCTGCAAAAGAATCGTTGATTTACCGATACCCGGGTCACCACTTAAAAGCACAACAGAGCCTTTGACAAGTCCACCACCGAGCACGCGATTCAACTCTTTAAGTCCTGTATTATATCTGTGACCTGTATCAGCAGTTATCTCATTAAGTGGATATGCTCTACTACGATTAGAACCAACAAGACTTTTTGATAATGGTTTATCCTTTACAATCGTTTTAATTTCTTCGTTAAGAGTATTCCACTCGTTGCAACTTGGACATTGACCGAGCCAACGAGGAGTTTCATAACCGCATTCGCTACAAATATATACTGATTTAGACTTCTGAGCCATTTTTAACCTCCGAAATATTATAATTTATTATTCCAAAAGCAATTGATAATGCCATTTGTTGTTGATAGTTATAGTTTTTTAAATTATTAAGTTCATCTGTATTTGAAATAAAACCACATTCAACCATTACAGTCGGTTTTGTTGCTTTATATAGAAGAAATATGTCAGTACCCGATTTCTTTATTACCCTGTTATTATCATGTTGTAACTGACTTGATATTGATTTTTGAATAAAATCAGCAAGTGTTTTTGATTCATCATTATTTGGCGAATAAAATGTCTGTGCACCGTGAATTCTTGAATTGCTAAATTTGTTTTGGTGAACACTTACATATAGACAATTATCATATGAATTCATTATATCATATCTGTGGTTGATATCTGATACTTTTCTTTGTCGTATAGTGTCACCTTCTGTATGAAGGTCAGTATCTGTTGTACGAATTGATTTGATTTTATATCCAAAGACAGACATTATATCACTTAATTTTAATGATATTTCAAGATTAATATTTTTTTCAAGTGTTCTGTCATCAGCAACAGCACCGCCATCTTCCCCACCGTGACCTGCATCAATAATGATTATAGGAAAGGAATTCTTATAAATTGTATCCGTTGAAACCTGTTGAATTTTGCAATATAAAAGACTTAATACTATAATTATAAATGATAACAAAACTGACAAATATTTTTTCATAATAATCACCATAAATATATATGAAATGATTATCATTATTATAATTTTACATTATCATCTTTCTTTTTACAAGTAAAAAAATAAAGCGCACAGCAAAAACTGTACGCTTTTTCGGTCTATTTAAAGAAATTACATCATACTTGCAATTTCAGCAGCAAAGTTTTCTTCTTTCTTTTCAATGCCTTCGCCTTTTTCAAAACGAACAAAGCTTGTAAGCTTAATATCAGCGCCAAGTTCCTTAGCAACTGAATTGATGTAACCGTTTACATCGCCATCAAAGAGGTCTGAACGAACGAATGCCTGTTCAAGAAGACAAACTTCTTTAATCTGTTTTGCAAGACGACCCTGAACAAGACCAACGAAGATTTTGTTTTCTGAAATTTCAGCCTTGTGTGAAACTGCGATTTCAGCCATTGTAGCATAAGCTTCCTTTGAAATGAAGTTTACAAAGTTCTTTCTCTGCTTCTGGTCAAGACCATTGTAGATTTCAGCATCTTCATCGCTCCATTTTTTATCATTAATAGCTTCTGTAATAATGCTGTTAAGGATTGGAACAGGAAGTGAATCAGGCTTATTAAGAGCGCTATCAATTGTGATTGACTTCATCTTAGCAAGTTCTTCATCAGAAATGTCTGCTTTGCTCTTATATTCAGGGTTCATAGCAGCAATCTGCATTGCTACGTTTTTACCCATTGCATCAAATTCAGCCTTAGCTGCTGTTGCATCATCAACATCAAATGCAACAAGAACACCAACAGTACCACCTGCGTGGATATATGTTGCTGTATGTCCTTCAACAAGAGCAAATCTACGAACTTTCATATTTTCACGAAGAGCAAGGAATACTTCCTGAACTTCTTCATCAACTGTTTTGTCAGAGTCAACTGCTTTTGTAGCAAGAAGAGCTTCAACATCAGCCGGCTTTGCAGCAACAACTGTCTTAACAACCTTAGCAGCAAGGTTAACGAATGGTTCGCCCTTAGCAACGAAGTCTGTTTCACAGTTAATTTCAACAAGAGCACCTGCATTAGCATCGCTATATGCAGCAACTACACCTTCAGCAGCAACACGGCTTGCCTTTTTAGCAGCAGAAGCAAGACCTTTTTCTCTAAGAATATCAATAGCCTTTTCGATGTCACCATCTGTTTCAACAAGAGCTTTTTTACAATCCATCATACCAACGCCTGTCTTCTCACGAAGAGCCTGAACGTCTTTTGCAGTAAATGCCATTTTCTTTTCCTCCAATATTACAATATTTTTGAAAACAGCCCGTAACTATTGTGCCACGGGCTAAAATTTTATAAATTATTCAGCAACTTCTTCTGTAGCTTCTTCAGCTTCAACAGCAACTTCCATCTGTTCACCCTGTCTGCCTTCGATAACAGCATCAGCCATAGCACCTGCAATAAGTTTTACTGCACGGATAGCGTCATCGTTACCTGGGATAACATAGTCAACATCATCAGGGTCACAGTTTGTGTCAACGATAGCAATTACAGGGATACCGAGCTTCTTTGCTTCAGCAACTGCAATCTTTTCTTTTCTTGGGTCAACAATGAACATAGCAGCTGGCTGCTTCTTCATTTCTGTGATACCACCAATGTACTTTTCAAGCTTTTCAATTTCAAGTTCGTACTTAGCAACTTCTTTTTTAGGAAGAAGGTCGAATGTACCGTCTTCTTTCATAGCCTGAAGCTGAGCAAGTCTCTTGATTCTCTGCTTAATTGTAGAGAAGTTTGTGAGCATACCACCAAGCCAACGAGCATTAACGAAAGGCATACCGCAACGCATTGCTTCTTCCTTAACTGAGCTCTGAGCCTGCTTCTTTGTGCCTACAAAAAGAACTTCGCCGCCGTTTTCAGCAACTTCCTTAATTACCTTGTAAGCTTCTTCAAGTTTTTTTACTGTTTTCTGAAGGTCAATGATATAAATACCATTTCTTTCAGTGAAGATGTATTCAGCCATTTTTGGGTTCCATCTTCTTGTCTGGTGTCCGAAATGAACACCTGCCTCGAGTAACTGTTTCATAGATACTACTGACATGATTTTTTCCTCCTTATTTTATCCTCTGCACGGGTCAACTTTTGGCGGGACATATATAATGCAATTCCGTCAAAATCACCGCACATGCGAATTGCTGAAAAATTATACCACAAGAAATATGCAATTTCAAGTGTTTTTTTCATATTTTTGTAAATTATTTTGATGCAGATACAGCAATTTCTTTTCCGTCGCTTGTAATAATTATATTACCATTTAATGATGTGATGTATGGTGTTATGTTCATTTCTGCAAGTGTTTCCATAACCTGAAGATTTGGATGACCGTAATTATTATCAGAATTGCAGGATATAATTGCATATTTTGGATTTACAGCATCCAAATACGGACTAAATGATGATGTTTTACTTCCGTGATGACCTAACTTAATTACATCTGCAGAGATATCATAATCCGAATTTAATATTTGTTTTTCAATGCTTTGTTCTGAATCACCTTGAAATAAAAAACTTGTATCTCCATATGTAATTTTTAAAACAACAGACATATTATTAAGTTCTTTATCCTGAATTATAGGTGAAATTATTTCAACAACAGATGAACCGAAATTAAAGGTATCCCCTGCCGAAACAGAAATCGGATTAACTTCCTTCTCCGTAATAGTTTTAATAAGATTTGAATAAGTCAGAGAATTGACATTATTAACATCCGATAATTTATGCATCAGAATATTTGAAACATCGTAATGTTCCATTAATTCTGCTGCACCCGACATATGGTCGTCGTGTTGATGCGTAATAATCATATAATCAATTTGCTCAATATCAAGTGCAAATAATGCTGTCCTGATATGATACAACTGATTTGTTGTTCCTGTGTCAATCATCATAACCTTATCATCACATTTGATAATTGTACAGTCACTTTGTCCAACATCAAGACAATAAATGGCAAAACTACTATCTTGTTCTTGCACAGTATTTATTACTTTAAGTGAACTGAACAATTTATTCCAACTTGTAATACCAAAAATGCTTAATAAAGAATAAGCAAAAGCAAAAATAATTAAAACATAAAAAGAAAATTTAGCCCATTTGTTCTTAAATAAACGAATGGGCTTAAATGAATAACCATCAGGATTTCTTTTTCCGCTTTTGTAAAGTGCTTTTTCTTTTTTGTTCATATTTTTTTGTAATATTCTGCTTATTATTTTGTTTTGGTTTAATAAGGCATTTTGGAGTTGTACCAATCAAATCACTACGACCAGCTTTTTTTAACGCTTCGTATACAAGGTCATAGTTTTTAGGATTAAAATACTGCATCAACGCTCTTTGCAAAGCTTTATCGTGAGGTGTTTTAGCTACAAAAACCTTTTCAAGAGTATAAGGGTCTAACTCAGTATAATACATTGCGGTTGAAATAGTACCCGGTGTTGGATAATAATCCTGTACTTGTTCAGGATGAAGTTTCTCGTCCCGTATAAATTCTGCAAGTTCAATAGCATCTTTTAGTGTTGCACCCGGATGTGATGACATTAAATATGGTACAAGGTATTGTTCTTTACCAATTGATTTTGTGTAGTTAAAATACTTTTTAGAAAATTCCTTATATGCCTTGATATGTGGTTTTCCCATTTTATCAAGCACAACTGCTGAACAATGTTCAGGAGCAACCTTTAACTGACCACTAACATGATGCTGAACAAGTTCTTTAAAGAACGCATCATTTTTATCACAAAGCATATAATCATATCTTATACCTGAACGAATAAACACCTTTTTAACTTTATCAATTGAACGAACTGAACGCAATATATCAAGATATTCTTCGTGAGTTGATACCAAAGCAGGACAAGGTTCAGGTGCAAGACACTTTTTACCTTTGCAAAGACCATTTTTGAGTTGAACATCACAAGATGTTCTTCTGAAATTTGCTGTCGGGCCTCCGATATCATGGATATATCCTTTGAAACCATCCATTTGTGTTAAAAGCTTTGCTTCATTTAAAATAGATTCTTTACTTCTGCAAGTAACATATCTTCCTTGATGAAAGGCAATCGAGCAGAAATTACAAGCACCAAAGCAACCTCTGTTATGGGTAATCGAAAATTGAACTTCAAGAATTCCCGGTACTCCCCCATCTTTTTCATAGACAGGGTGATAAGTACGCATATAAGGCAATGAATAAACCTTGTCTAATTCTTCCGTTGTCAGCGGTTCCATTGGTTGATTCTGTACAAGCATCATTTTTCCGTGACGCTGTTTAATTACTTTGCCACGAATATGGTCCTGTTCGTCCTGTTGAATTCGGCAGGAAATGGCATATTCTTTTTTTGAATTGACAACATTTTCAAAAGACGGACATTCCACACCTTTATATGGAGTTTCTGTTACCGAAACAGCATAGCAAGTTCCTTTGATATCTGTTATAGATTTAATATCTTCACCATTATCAAGTCTGTCAGCAATTTGAACAGTCTGCTTTTCACCCATACCAAAAGAAATAAGGTCAGCGCCTGAATCAAACAAAATTGACGGTCTTATTTTATCATCCCAATAATCATAGTGAGCAAATCTGCGCAAAGAAGCTTCAAGTCCGCCTATTATAATTGGAATATCACCATATATTTCACGAATTTTCTGACAATAAACAATAACTGCTCTGTCAGGACGCAAACCCATCTTACCACCCGGAGAATAAGCATCCGTACTTCTCTTCTTTTTTGCCACAGTATAGTGAGCAACCATTGAATCAATATTTCCTGATGATACAAAAAAGCCAAGCCTTGGTTTGCCAAAAGTTTTAAATGAATCATTTCTTCTCCAATCAGGCTGAGAAATAATTCCAACTTTATAACCTGCATTTTCAAGAACTCTTGTAATTATAGACACACCGAAACTAGGGTGGTCAACATATGCATCACCTGAAACATAAACGAAGTCAACACCATCCCAACCTCGGGAAATCATATCTTTTTTAGAAATTGGTAAAAACTGATTATTCTTCACTGTTTTCCTCATCTTCACCGTATGCTTTATTAGCTCCGCCTTGAGCCAAAGCATTCATTTCATACCACTGTTGTTTAGAAACAAGAACCTTTCGTGGCTTTGCACCTTCATACGGACCTATAATACCATTTGCTTCAAGGTCATCAATAATTCTTGCAGCACGAGCATAACCCAGTTTAAGCTTTCTTTGAAGTAATGTTGTTGATGCTGATTGAGCCTCAATAACAACCTCAATTGCTTTTGGTAACATTTCATCTGCAGGTCCTTTTTCACCATCATCAGTTGATGATGTATCCTTCTTCTTAGAACCTGTTTGTGCGGCATTACGGTCGATTTCTTTCATAACACCATCATCATATGATGTCTGTTCCTGGTTTTTAATATAAGTAACAACATTTTCAACTTCTTTGTCAGACAAATAGCAACCCTGAACACGAATTGGTTTTGGTATACCTACCGGATAATAAAGCATATCACCATTACCAAGAAGTTTTTCAGCACCAACAGAGTCAATGATTGTACGAGAGTCAACCTGTGATGAAACTGATAGTGAAATACGGCTTGGAATATTAGCTTTAATAATACCCGTAATGACATCAACAGACGGTCTTTGTGTAGCAATAACAAGGTGCATACCTGCCGCACGAGCCATCTGTGCAAGACGACAGATTGAATCTTCAACTTCGTTTGGTGCAGCCATCATAAGGTCAGACAACTCATCAATAAAAATAACAATCTGTGGTAATTTTTTCTTGCCTTGACTTTCACAGACACTATTGTAACCTGAAATATCACGAACACTATTTTCGGAAAACATTTTATATCGTGTAAGCATTTCAGTTACTGCCCATGCAAGAGCACCTGATGCTTTTCTTGGGTCAGAAACGACAGGAACAAGAAGATGTGGAATACCATTATAAATTGTAAATTCAACCTGTTTAGGGTCAATCATCAAAAGTTTAACTTCATCAGGTGTTGCATTATAAAGAATACTTACAATCATTGAGTTAAGACAAACAGATTTACCTGAGCCTGTTGTACCTGCAATAAGCAAGTGAGGCATTTTTACAAGGTCGGAATAAACAAATTCACCTGTAATATCCTTACCAAGTGCCACAGTTAATTTTGATTTAGCATTTTTATATGTTGGATGGTCGATAACTTCACGAAGTGTAACGGATTGGCGACTCTTATTCGGTACTTCAATACCAACAGCAGCCTTATTAGGAATAGGTGCTTCAATTCGAACACCTGATGCTGCAAGATTAAGTGCAATATCATCAGCCAAATTTGTAATTTTACTGATTTTTACACCTGCTGCAGGTTGGATTTCATAACGAGTAACAGAAGGTCCACGAGAAACACCGACCAATCGTGTTGAAACACCAAAACTATTAAGTGTATCAATCAACTTTCTTTCATTTAACTTTTGTTCACGCTCATAATCAGATAAATTGACATTACGTGGAAGATTTAATAAATCAATTGGTGGCATAACATATTCTTTGACAGGATCGTTATTCCATTCTTCATCAGTATATTCATCATCTTCAGTGTTATTTGAATCATCAACATCTAATTTTATCTGTTCGGGTTCAGGTAAATCATTATTAATAATATCATCAAGATTTATAATGTTGTCATCTACCGTATTATCAACTGATTCGTCTGGGACTTTATCTGTAAAAAGTTCTTCACTGTTGATTGTTTCAAACGGAATAATGTCATCTTCTTGAATTGGTTGTTCTTTTTCAATAGGTAAATTTTTTTCTTCAGGAGATGGACCTAAATCAACATCAGGATTGAATTCCTTTTTGCGTTTTTCGCGTTCAATTTTATTATGTTCCACTTTTTCACTATATTCACTTATTTTGTCACCAGTGAACTCACCTATCTTTTTAACAGGTTTAGAAATACCGTTAAACAGATTAGCCAATGTTAGTCCTGTTATAACCATAACAAAAACAAATAAAAGAACAATTTGAATAATCATTGCAGCGAGCTTGCTTCCTCCGGTGATAAGGAGTGTAAGTCCGCCAAACAAAGCACCCCATACACCGCCACCAAGCATACTGCCATCAATATAATAGTAATTATATGCATCTTTGATAGCTTCAAAATATGTACTGCCCGGAGCACATTGAGCAATATGTACAATACTACTGATAATTGTTATAAGAATACCTGCTTGTACAAACTTAGATATTATGTTTTTATTTGTTTTATCAAGTGCAATAAAAACTGTAATAACGAGTAACAATAATGGGTAAATAAATGAGAAAAAGCCGAACAAACCGAACATTAATGTACGGAAAGCTCCCCATGCTCCGCCTGCATCAATTACAGACAAACAAAACCAAAGAATTGAAACTGCAAATAAAATAACTGCAGTTAATTGCTTATTAAGGACAAAAGTGTTTGATTGTCTTTTCTTTGAATTATTTACTTTTTTCTTGTTATTTGAATTTGTTGTTTTTCTTTTTTGCTGAGCCATTTTCACATCTCCAAAATTATAATCCTAAAATACTACAAATTATCGATACAACACCGATTGTAAGACAATAGAAACCAAAATATTTCCACATATCTTTTTTTAATATCCATTGTAAAAGCTTAATACAACCAACACCGACAACTGCTGCAACAATAACACCAACAATTGTTGGTAAAGCTTCAAATTCAGCATTCATTTCAATTGCATCTTTTAATTCTACAATATTTGCAACGATAATTGCAGGAATTCCTAAAATAAAAGAATATTCAACCATATTAGACTTTGGTACACCACAAATCATTCCTGTTGAAATTGTTGAACCTGAACGGGAAACACCGGGAAATCCTGCAGCAATAGCCTGAGCAATACCAATTACAAATGCTTGAGGAGAATTTATCTCTTTATTAAGCTTGTTATTTTTTGAAATATATGTAGATGTCAACAATAAAACACCTGTAAATATGAAACAGAATCCTTCAAGTAAAATACTGTTATCTTCAGAAAATTGACTAAGGTAATCCATTAATTTCATATCATTACCAACAGGAATCAGTAATAACAAAAGCGGAACACAAGATATAACAAACATTACAAGCATTTTCTTTTTACCCGTAAGTTGTTTGAACTTGAATTTTCCTGTGAAAATATCTTTTAATAATGAAAAAGCTTCACCAATAAGTTCAAATATTGTTTTATAAAAAACTACAAAAACAGCAATCAGTGTTCCTAAATGAAGAAGTACAGAAAATAATAAAGAACCTTCACCACTTACTCCTAAAAAATGCTGAAATAACGATAAATGACCACTACTTGAAACCGGTAAAAATTCTGTGACACCTTGAACAAAGCCGAGAATAATTGCTTTAATTAATGACATCAAATTCATCTCCTCAAATATATCGTAACAATATATGAAATAAAAACAAAAATAATCATAATTACCTTTTTATCCTAAATATTGTATCATACGAAAAATAATATATCAATATTTTGTTAAAAATTCATTATAAATTAAGTATATTTATATTGACAAAAATCTATCAATATAATAAAATTATAAAAGATTGTTAAAAAAATGAAAAAGTCCAAGGAGTGATTTAAATATGGGTATGACAATCGGACAAAAACTTATAAAATCTCACCTTGTGAGTGGTGATATGACTCCGGGTAGTGAAGTTGGTCTTAAAATCGACCAGACATTAACACAAGATGCTACCGGTACAATGGCATATCTTGAACTCGAAGCAATGGGTATTGAACAGGTTAAAACTGAACTTTCAGTTGCTTATATTGACCATAACACATTACAGACAGGTTTCGAAAATGCTGATGACCACAGATTTATTCAGAGTGTTGCAAAAAAACGCGGCATCAGATTTTCACGCCCAGGTAACGGTATCTGCCATCAGGTTCACCTTGAACGATTCGGTAAACCGGGTAAAACATTAATCGGTTCAGACAGCCATACACCAACCGGTGGTGGTATCGGTATGCTTGCTATGGGTGCCGGTGGTCTTGATGTTGCTGTTGCTATGGGTGGCGGTACATATTATATTACAATGCCGAAAATGGTTAGAGTAAACCTTACAGGAAAACTCAGTCCATGGGTTGCTGCTAAAGATGTTATCCTTGAAGTTCTTCGTATTATGACTGTCAAGGGTGGCGTTGGTAAAATTATAGAATACGGTGGCGAAGGTGTTGCTACACTTTCTGTTCCGGAAAGAGCTACTATCACAAACATGGGTGCTGAACTTGGTGCTACTACATCAGTATTTCCATCAGATGATGTTACAAAAGCATTCTTAAAAGCACAAGGCCGTGAAGAAGATTGGGTTGAACTTAAAGCTGATGAAGATGCAGTTTATGATGAAGTAATCGATATTGATTTATCATCACTTGCTCCTATGGCTGCTTGTCCTCATATGCCTGACAGAGTAAAATCAGTAACAGAAATCGGTAAAATCAAGGTTGACCAGGTTTGTATCGGTTCATGTACAAACTCATCACTTCTTGACATGATGAAGGTTGCTGCTATTCTTAAAGGCAAAACAGTTCATCCTGCAGTAAGCCTTTCAATTGCTCCCGGTTCAAAACAGGTTCTTAATATGATTTCACAGAATGGTGCACTTTCTGATATGATTGACGCAGGTGCAAGAATTCTTGAAAGTGCTTGCGGTCCTTGTATCGGTATGGGTCAGTCCCCTAACTCAGCCGGTGTTTCTCTCAGAACATTCAACAGAAACTTTGAAGGTCGTTCAGGTACTGCTGATGCAGGAATTTACCTTGTAAGCCCTGAAGTAGCTGCAGCATCTGCAATTACTGGCTATCTCACAGACCCAAGAGATTTAGGTGAATTCCCTGAAATCGTTCTTCCTGATGAATTTATTATCAATGACAATATGGTTGCAATGCCTGCAACTCCTGAAGAGGCAAAAGATGTTGAGGTAATGTATGGACCAAACATTAAGCCATTCCCGACAAGTGAACCTATGGGTGACGATATTACTGCAAAAGCAGTTCTTAAGGTTGGTGACGATATTACAACTGACCATATTATGCCGGCCGGTGCTAAAATTCTTCCTTATCGTTCAAACATCCCATTCCTTTCACAGTATTGTTTCGGTGTTTGTGATAAGACATTCCCTGAAAGGATTAAAGCAGAAGGAAAAGGTATTGTAATCGGCGGTTCTAACTACGGACAGGGCTCATCTCGTGAACATGCTGCTCTTGTTCCACTTTATCTTGGTGTTAAAGCAGTAATCACAAAGTCATTTGCTCGTATTCACTGTGCAAACCTTATCAATGCAGGTATTCTTCCTCTTACATTCCAGAACGCAGATGACTATGATAAAATTTCACAGGGCGATGAATTAAGTCTTAAAGGCATTAAAGATGCGATTGTAAATAATAAACCTGCTGTACTTGTTAACTTAACAAAAAATGAAGAATATGCTATCAATTATGACCTTTCACAGCGTCAGAAGAATATTATTCTTGCAGGTGGTTTGTTAAATTATACTAAAGAATCTTTCTAAGGAGAAAACAATATGGAAAATCAGATTAAAGAAGCCGTTGCAAAGTTTGAAGTTCTTGTAAGAGAACAACTTGCACGAAATGAAAAAATTAAATCACAAAAAGAATTCCTTGATTTTGATAATCTTGATAAAATCATTATCGGTGTTTGTGGTGGTGACGGAATAGGTCCTATTATTACAAAAGAATCAGCAAGAGTTCTTGAGTATATGCTTGCAGACGATGTAAAAGCAGGCAAAATCGAATTTAAAGTTATCGATGGTCTTACTATAGAAAACCGTGTTGCTGTTATGAAAGCAATTCCTGACGATGTTCTCGCAGAACTTAAGGAATGTCATGTAATTCTTAAAGGACCTACAACAACACCACAGGCCGGTGACCCATGGCCAAACATTGAAAGTGCTAATGTTGCAATGCGTAAGGAACTTGACCTTTTTGCTAATGTTCGTCCCGTTAAGGTTAAAGAACAAGGTATTGACTGGACATTCTTCCGTGAGAATACAGAAGGTGCTTATGCAGTTGGTTCAAAAGGTGTTAATGTTACTGATGACCTTGCAATGGACTTTGTTGTTACTACAACTGAAGGTACTGAAAGAATTGCAAAAATGGCATATGATTATGCAAAGAGAAACGGTAAAGAAAGAGTTTCTATTATCAATAAAGCAAATGTTATCAAGACTACTGATGGTAAATTCCTCAGAATATGTAAAGAAGTTGGTAAAGATTATCCTGAAATTACAACTGATGAATGGTATATTGACATTACAACAGCAAAGCTTATTGATGAAAAGAGAAGAAAAGACTTTAAAGTATTCATTCTTCCAAATCTTTATGGTGATATCATTACTGATGAAGCTGCTGAATTCCAGGGTGGCGTTGGTACTGCAGGTAGTGCCAACCTTGGTAAGAGATACGCAATGTTCGAAGCTATTCACGGTTCAGCACCTCGAATGATGCGTGAAGGCAGAGGTCAGTATGCTGACCCATGCTCAATGCTTCGAGCAACAGTAATGCTTCTTTCACATATCGGTAAGCAGGAAGAAGCAGACAAGCTTGAAAGAGCTCTTGATATTTGTATGTTTGAAGAAAAGAAACTTACAATTACAGGTCGTGATAATGGTGCTACATGTAGTGAATTTGGCGACTATGTTATGGAAACTGTTAAAAAGCTTTCATAAGAGGAGTTTATTATGATTAGAAATGATGGCGTTTCAAACTCTGTTATTAAGCGTCTTCCAAGATATTATAGATTTTTAGGAGAATTAAAGAAGCAAGGTGTTGTCAGAATTTCTTCAAAAGATTTATCACAAAAAATGGGCTTTACCGCGTCACAGATTCGTCAGGATTTGAACTGTTTTGGCGGTTTTGGTCAACAGGGATACGGATATAATATCGAAAGTCTTTATAATGAAATCGGTAAAATCCTTGGTGTTAATAAAACAAGAAAAGCAATTCTTATCGGTGCAGGTAATCTTGGAAAAGCAGTAGCATTACATATGGCATTTGAAGAAAGAGGCTTTAATCTTATCGGTGTTTTTGATAAGAACAAGGCTTTGGTTGGACAGATGCTTCGCGGATTACCAATAAGACATATTGACGATTTGTTTGATTTTTGTAAGGACAACTCCCCTTCTGTTGCAGTATTGTGTATTTCAAGTCCTGCTGCAGAAGAATTGGCACCACAACTTGTTGATTTGGGAATTAAAGGTTTTTGGAATTTCAGTCACTATGATATTTCAGTAAATCATCCTGATGTCGCAGTTGAAAATGTTCATTTAAGTGAAAGTTTAATGACATTGAGTTATCATGTAAGTAATATGGAATAAAAAAGTAAGGCGTGGAAAACCACGCCTTTAATCTTTTGATTTATAATATAATTTACAGTGACAATAGCCTTCAAAATCAGGGTCTGCCATTTGTTGTTTGAATTCTTCGCAAATGCATTTGTATTCCGGGAGTTTTTGTAATCTGCAAGGACAATATCCGTCTTTCTTTTTAAGTCCTTCTTTAATCTTTGCTACTATTTCCTTATTTTCATTAAGTCTTACTGACATAAAATCACCTCACAAAAATTATAATATATACTGCCAAGAAAAGCAATAACCCAAGGCTATATACCTTGGGTTATATTTATGATGTTAAATTATTTGTTAAAATACTTAACAGCTGCTTCAAACATACGAATATCGTATTCACCCGGTACATTCTTATAAAGACCGTCACCGATACGCTCACTGTGTCCCATCTTACCGAATACACGACCGTCAGGTGATGTAATACCTTCAATTGCACACAATGAACCATTTGGATTGAAATCAATATTTGATGTTGCATTACCTTGGAGGTCAACATACTGTGTAGCAATCTGTCCGTTAGCAGCAAGTTCTGCAATTAATTCAGGAGAAGCAAGGAACTTACCTTCACCGTGAGAGATTGGAACATTTACAACATCGCCAACATTCATAAGGCTGAGCCATGGAGATTTTGTAGATGCAATTCGTGTGTGAACAATTCTGCTCTGGTGACGACTGATGTTATTGAATGTAAGAGTAGGACAATTTTCATCAGTGTCAATAATCTTTCCGTAAGGAACAAGGCCAAGCTTGATAAGAGCCTGGAAACCGTTACAGATACCGCACATAAGACCATCACGATTATCAAGAAGGTCAGTAACAGCTTCTTTAACTGCAGGGTTACGGAAGAATGCGGTAATAAATTTAGCCGAACCATCAGGTTCATCACCGCCTGAGAATCCACCAGGAATGAAAATCATCTGACTTTCTCTTACTTTTGCAGAGAAGCCTTCAACACTTCTTGCAACATCATCAGCAGTAAGGTTTCTTATTACAAAGATTTCAGCCTCACCACCTGCTTTTTCAACAGCACGAGCAGAATCGTATTCACAGTTGGTGCCCGGGAATACAGGAATAAGCACTTTTGGCTTAGCAACTTTATTTGCCGGAGCAGCACTACATTTACCGTCAAAAGAGTATGTAGGAATTTCGCCCTTATCTTCTTTAGCTTTAGTAGGATATACATCTTCAAGAGTTGCAGTATGCAATTCATAAAGTTCTTCTATTGTTGCACTATCATTTTCAAGCTTAATAACAGGTTCGACAGTAGTCGTACCGATTTTCATTACACCCGGAATATCAACATCTTCAGTAAGTTCTGCAACAATGAAGCCCCACATACCAAGATGCCAGTTTTCTTTAAGTTCTGCAGATGAAGTAAAGCCGATATTATTACCAAATGACATCTTCATTACTGCTTCACCAATACCATGCTCAACTGCCCATGAAGCCTTTACCTTGCCTTCTTTACAAAGTTTGTGGAATGCTTCCCAAGTAGTTTTAAGGCTGTCAGCACTCTCATCAACTGCACCAAAGAGATATACCGGATGATTAGCCTCTTTGAATTCTGGACTAATAACATCCTGCTTTTTAATTGGAGCAATAGCAAATGAAATAAGTGTTGGAGGTACATCTAAATCAAGGAATGTACCTGACATTGAGTCCTTACCGCCGATAGCAGCTGCATTTAATTCAAGCTGTGCATCAAATGCACCGAGAAGTGCAGCAAATGGCTTGCCCCAACGTTCAGGTTCAGTTCTAAGTCTTTCAAAAAATTCCTGTAATGTAAGATATGCAAGTTTATAGTCACAACCTGCTGCAACAAGCTTTGCAACAGAGTTGTAAATTGCAGAGTGAGCACCTGTGTATGGGTCAACTGAAAGGAGGTCAGGGTCACAACCCCAGCTGAATACACTTGCCTGGTCTGTTTCCTGACCAGGAAGAACAGGTAATACTGCAGCCATAGACTGAGTAGGAGTAAGCTGACGCTTACCACCATAAGGCATTACAACGCTTCCTGCACCAATAGTTGAGTCAAAGCGTTCAACAAGACCTCTCTGGCTTGCTGTACGAAGGTCAGAAGCCATTTCGCGTAATGAACTGTACATAGCCTTACTTAATACTGAAAGGTCTTTTTCTGTAACTGTAACATTTGAATGCTTAATCGCACCGTTTGTATCAAGAAACGCACGGCTAAGATTAGCAATGATGTTGCCTTTCCATTTCATTACCATACGTTCTTCTTCTGTAACAACAGCAACACGATATGCTTCAAGGTTTTCTTCTTGAGCATATGCAATAAATTTATCAGCATCTTCAGCCGCTACAACAACTGCCATACGTTCCTGTGATTCAGAAATAGCAATTTCTGTTCCGTCAAGACCTTCATATTTTTTGCGTACTGCGTCAAGGTCAATCTGAAGACCAGGAGCAAGTTCACCGATAGCAACAGATACACCACCTGCACCAAAGTCATTACAACGCTTAATTAAACGAGTAACTTCTGCATTACGGAAAAGTCTCTGAATTTTTCTTTCTTCTGGAGCATTACCCTTCTGAACTTCAGATGCCATCGTAGTAAGTGATTTCATATTGTGGCTCTTGGATGAACCTGTAGCACCACCGATACCGTCACGACCTGTACGCCCACCAAGAAGTACAATTACGTCACCGGGTGCAGGACGTTCACGACGAACATTATAAGCAGGAGCAGCAGCAACTACTGCACCACATTCCATACGCTTTGCAACAAAGCCTTCATGATATATTTCTGCAACATGACCTGTAGCAAGACCAATCTGATTACCATAAGAAGAATAACCTGCAGCTGCTGTCTGGCAAATTTTACGCTGAGGAAGTTTACCGGATAAAGTTTCAGCAATGGTTTTTCTTGGGTCACCTGCACCTGTTACACGCATAGCCTGATGAACATATGCACGACCTGAAAGAGGGTCACGAATACAACCACCGATACATGTAGCAGCACCACCGAATGGTTCAATTTCTGTAGGATGGTTATGAGTTTCATTTTTAAACATAAGAAGCCAATCCTGGTCTTCACCATTTACAGTTGCTGTAACATGGATAGAACAAGCATTGATTTCTTCGCTTTCGTCAAGTTCAGGAAGAAGTCCGCGTTTTTTTAGTGTCTTTGTACCGATTGTTGCAATATCCATCAAAGTTTGAGGACGAGCTGCTGCTTTTTCTTCACCATAGACCTCAACTCTTGCAGCAAGATAACGCTCATAAGCCTTGTGTACTGCAGGGTCATCAATACGGACATTATCAATGTGAGTAGAGAATGTTGTATGACGACAATGGTCAGACCAATATGTATCTACAACACGAATTTCTGTAATAGTTGGGTCTCTGTGTTCTGTATCTCTAAAATATGCCTGAAGGAACTTAAGGTCATCAATATCCATCGCAAGTCCCTTTTCATCAAGGAGATTGCCAAGTGCAACTTCATCCATAGAAATGAAACCATCAACAGTAGCAACTGTTTCAGGAGCAGCATAGTGAGCTGCAAGTGTTTCAGGTAAATCAAGATTTGCTTCACGGCTTTCAACTGCATTGATTACATGATTCTTGAAAGCAGCAATATCAGTATCTGTCAACGCACCATAAAGAGCATAAACCTTTGCAGTACGGATAAGAGGGCGTTCACCCTGTGAAATAATCTGGATACACTGAGCAGCAGAGTCAGCTCTCTGGTCAAACTGACCCGGAAGAGCTTCTACTGCAAATACATATGCTTCAGGAATATTAACACAATCATATACATTGTCAAGCTGTGGTTCTGAGAAAACAGTTTTTACAGCATAGTTGAACAATTCTTCTGTAATATTTTCTGCATCATAGCGATTGAAAAGACGAATATCTTCTAAATTTTCAACTCCGAGCAAGTTTTTTGCTTCGTTAAGAAGACTTTTTGCTTCGTTGTCCAAACCAGTCTTCTTTTCAACAAATATACGATAAACCATATGATGTTTCCTCCATTATCGTTTAGTTTAAAGCTTGAAGAGCCTTTTGACCAATATCAGTTCTGCGGTAAGCTCCTTCAAATTTTACGCCGTCGGACAGACGATAAGCTTCTTTAATTGCTTCTGCAAGAGAATCTGCAACAGCAGTTGTACCGGTAACACGACCACCTGAAGTGACAAGTTTGTCATTATCAATTTTTGCACCAGCTACATAAGTAGTTACACGTGCTTCATCTGTAAAAGTTATTTCAAATCCTTTCTTATAAGATGTAGGATAACCGTTAGAAGCCAGGATAACACAGCAAGCGTGTTTGTCTGCAAATTTAACTTCAGTATCAGCTAAAGTACCGTTTGTTGTTGACATCATAACAGTAAGCAAATCACTTTCAAGAAGCGGTAATACAACCTGTGTTTCAGGGTCACCAAAACGACAATTATATTCAATAACCTTTGGACCGTTTGGTGTAAGCATAAGACCAAAGTAAAGACAGCCTTTAAAAGTTCGTCCTTCTTCATTCATAGCATTGATTGTAGGAAGGAAAATTGTTTCCATACATTCATCAGCTATAGCTTTTGTATAATATGGGTTTGGTGCAACAGTACCCATTCCGCCGGTATTAAGACCTGTGTCATTATCGCCGATACGCTTGTGGTCCATTGAAGAAACCATAGGCTTAACAACATTACCATCAGTAAATGCAAGTACAGAAACTTCAGGTCCGGTAAGGAATTCTTCAATAACAACACGCGAGCCTGACTTACCAAAAATTCCGCCTTCCATCATATCACGAACGGCAGTTTTAGCTTCGTCACGAGTCTGTGCAATAATAACGCCCTTACCAAGTGCAAGTCCATCAGCTTTGATAACTGTTGGAATAGGAGCAGCATCAAGATAATTGAGGGCAGCTTCCATATCCTCAAAAACTTCATATGTAGCAGTAGGAATACCATACTTCTTCATTAAGTTTTTAGAAAAGACCTTACTACCTTCAATGATAGCTGCGTTAGCTCGAGGTCCAAAACAAGGAATGTTCTTTTCTTCTAAAGCATCAACACAACCTAAAACCAATGGGTCATCAGGTGCAACAACAGCATAATCAATACCATTTTCTACTGCAAAAGAAACAATATTATCAATGTCAGTAGCACCGATATCTACGCAAGTAGCATCTGCTGCAATACCACCGTTACCAGGTAATGCAAAAATTTCTGTAACACTTTTATTTTCTTTTAATTTCTTGATGATAGCGTGTTCTCTACCGCCACCACCTACAACCATTATCTTCATATTAAACCTCAAAATTAGTGGTGGAATAAACGCATTCCTGTAAATGCCATTGCAATTCCGTACTTATTACAACAATCAATAACAACATCATCACGGATTGAACCGCCTGGTTCTGCGATATATGAAACACCACTCTTACGAGCTCTTTCAATGTTGTCACTAAATGGGAAGAACGCATCTGAACCAACTGAAACACCTGTAATAGTATCAAGATATGCTCTTGCTTCTTCGTCTGTAAGTGGTTCGGGCTGTGTTTTAAAGTATTTCTGCCAAATTCCATCAGCACAAACATCTTCTTCATTCTTGTTGATATAACCATCAATTACATTATCTCTGTCAGGACGACGAATATCATCACGGAATGGCAAATCAAGTACTTTTGGATGCTGACGAAGATGCCATGTATCAGCCTTTGTACCTGCAAGTCTTGTACAGTGAATTCTTGACTGCTGACCTGCACCAACGCCGATTGCTTGTCCATCATATGCATAGCAAACAGAGTTTGACTGTGTATATTTAAGTGTAATAAGAGCAATTATAAGGTCACGCTTTGCTTCTTCAGGGAATTCTTTGTTTTCAGTAACCATATTTGAAAGAAGTTCTTCATCAATTCTGAAGTTGTTTCTTCCCTGTTCAAATGTAATGCCGAAAACCTGTTTCTTTTCCTGAACAGCAGGAACATAATCAGCATCAATTTTAACAATGTTATAGTTACCGTTTCTCTTACCCTTGAGAATTTCAAGAGCTTCTGCAGAATAACCGGGAGCAATAATACCATCAGAAACTTCACGAGCAACAAGTTTAGCTGTTGTTACATCACATTCGTCACTAAGAGCAATCCAGTCACCAAAAGATGACATTCTGTCAGTACCTCTTGCTCTTGCATAAGCACAAGCAAGTGGAGAATCATCAAGGTCTTCTATATCATCAACAAAGCAAGCTTTTTTAAGAGATTCAGGGAGTTTTACACCAACTGCAGCAGAAGTAGGACTTACATGCTTGAATGATGTTGCAGCAGGCATACCGAGAATATCTTTAATCTCTTTTACAAGCTGCCAAGAGTTAAATGCATCAAGGAAATTGATGAAACCAGGTCTGCCATTAAGAATCTCAATTGGAAGCTCTGAACCATCTTCCATATAAATCTTTGAAGGCTTTTGGTTAGGATTACAACCATATTTAAGTTCAAATTCTTTCATTTCAATTCTCCTTATACATTTTATTTACAATTCTTGATTCAAATTCACCGGTTGCAAGGTCAATGTATCTTACAAAAAGCGAAACTTTGTTATCTTCATTAAGATTTTTCCAAATGATATCTGTCATTGTGTCAATATCTACATTAGGAAGTTTAAGAGTTTTTGGTTCACCCTCAAAACTTGGAAGTGGGTTACCGTCACATTTATATGTATGAATAAACTTTGCTTTACCAGCAAGCGGATTAGAATATGCAAAATTATATCTTTGACATGAACTACCGTCACCGTCAGCAGATTTGAGAATTGACATTGCATAATTCATATCACCATTTTCAAGTCTTATGATACCTGAAATTCTTGGCGTATAGTTTGGAGCATCATCTTCAAATTCACGAGTACGGAGTGCCTGTTCAAATGTCATCTGCTTATCCATAAGTTCATAGATAGTATCTGTTTGGTCACCGTTAGTAACAATAGTTTTATTACCAAGAACTCTTACAGGATAATAAATAATAAGATGTGGGTCAGTCATTTTTGACTCATCAAAAGCCTTTGTTCTCATTGCATCGCCTTCAGCAACGAAAACTCTGTTACGGCTGTTAACGCTTCTACCCATTATAAAGTATGCAGTAACTGCTTTTTTACCGTCAGCACTTTTACCAATGATAATACCTCTACCATGGTAAGGAAGTGAATTAAGTTCGCATTCAAGTGACTTGATTTCCATTTGAATATCCTCCGTTTATTTAATATATGTCTTTCCGTTTTCAATAACTATTTTATCATCACAGAAAAGTTGAACTGCTTTAGGAAGAATCTTCCATTCAACTTGTTCCATAATTCTTTTTTGTAATGTTTCAGGTGTGTCATCATCCAAAACATTAACTGCTTTTTGCAAAATAATTGGTCCTGCATCGCATTCTGCTGTTACAAAATGAACAGTCGCACCAGACACTTTAACACCCTTTTTTAATGCTTCTTCGTGTACATGTAGCCCATAATATCCCTTACCACAAAAAGATGGGATAAGAGCAGGATGAACATTAATCATTTTATTTTGAAAAGCATCACAGACATTTTCATCAAGAATAGTCATAAATCCAGCATAAACTATTAAATCTGCTTTTTCCTCAATGAGAATATCTCTCATAGCACAACTATATGATGCAATATCTGAATAATCTTTTCTAATAAGTGTTCTTGTTTTTATTCCGTTTGTTTCAGCACGCGTAAGTGCATAGGCATCAGCTTTTGAAGCAATTACACATGTGATTTTACCGTTACCTAATTCCCCTCTTTTTTCTGCATCAATAAGAGCCTGTAAGTTCGTACCACCACCGGAAACAAGAACAACAATTCTTTTACTCATTATAAAAGCACCTTCTCGTCGCCTTCAATAATTTCACCAATTACATAAGCATCAATGCCGTTTTCTTTAAGAATAGAAAGAGAAAGTTCAACATCATCGGCAGGAACTACGATACTCATACCAACACCCATATTATATGTATTAAACATATCGCGTTCAGGAATATTACCCCATTTAGCAATAACATCAAATATAGGAAGAACTTTCACAGCAGATTTATCAATCTTTGCACAAAGTCCGTCAGGAATTGAACGCGGAATATTTTCGTAGAATCCGCCACCTGTAATGTGAGAAATTCCTTTTACATTTACCTTTTCAAGAAGAGCGAGTACAGGCTTAACATAAATCTTTGTAGGAACAAGTAAAGCATCTGCAATACTCTTGCCGTCTAATTCTTCACGAGGAACATAAAGTTCAGGATTATTATTATCAATATCAAAAACTTTACGACACAAACTAAAGCCATTTGAATGAATGCCTGTTGATGGAAGAGCAATAACAGCATCACCAACAGCCATCTTACTGTTATCAATCATCTTAGGCTTATCAACAACACCTACTGCAAAACCAGCAAGGTCATAATCTTCTTCAGGCATTAAGCCGGGATGTTCAGCAGTTTCACCACCGATAAGTGCTGAACCCGACTGAACACAGCCTTCAGCAACACCGCCGACAATTTCAGCAATTTTTTCCGGAACATTTTTGCCACAAGCAATATAGTCAAGGAAATACAATGGTTTGGCACCAACACAAATAATATCATTAACACACATAGCAACTGCATCAATACCAATTGTATCGTGCTTATCCATAAGGATTGCTAACTTAACCTTTGTACCACAACCATCAGTACCTGAAACTGAAATAGGATGTTCCATTCCGGCAACACAACTAAGGTCGAAGCATCCGCCAAAACCACCAACATCATCAACAGAACCCTCATTACGAGTTCTTGCAACATGCTTTTTCATTAATTCTACTGATTTATAACCAGCAGTAATATCTACGCCTGCAGCTGCATAGCTTGCAGAAAAAGAATTTTTATGTTCCATATTTACATTCTCCTGTATTGTTTGTTATTAGCCTTTACCATTCCAGCAATAAGTACAAATCTTATCTGCAGGAAGTCCAATTGCATCAATTATTCCATCAATTGATTGGAATTCAAGTGATGTGAAATGTAATTTGTCACAGATTGCTTTTCTTAAATTTTTACCGCGTTCTGTTGAAGAATCAATATATTCATCAATATACTTGAATCCTTCTTCGCCTTCAAGTTCAACGATAGTACTTCGAGCAATTAATTCCATTTCTGAAGTTGCTCTTGAGAAATTAAGATACTTACAACCATACATAATCGGTGGACAAGCAGAACGAATGTGAACTTCTTTAGCACCATTTTCATAAAGAAATTCAACAGTTTCTCTAAGCTGTGTACCACGAACAATACTGTCATCAACAAAAAGAAGCTTTTTATCATGAATTAAATCATGAACAGGAATTTGCTTCATTTTTGCAACTCTGTTTCTTTCTTGTTGATTAGCTGGTGTAAAGCTTCTTGCCCATGTTGGAGTGTATTTAATAAATGGACGTGAAAACTGAATTCCGCTTTCATTTGCATAACCAATTGCATGAGGTGTACCTGAATCAGGAACGCCACTGACATAGTCAATATCCTGCGCAACATTGTTATTACGGTCAGTCTGTGCCATTATTTTACCATTTTTATATCGCATTACTTCCACATTTACACCTTCGTAACAAGAAGTGGAATAACCATAATACGACCATAAAAAGGCACATATCTTCATTTCATTACCGGGTTCACGAAGAGTTGTTGCGCAATCAGAAGTAAGTTCAACAATCTCTCCCGGACCTAATTCTTTAAAATCTGCATATTCAAGCTTTTTATATGCAAAATCTTCAAATGAAACACAATATCCGTCATTGTTGTGTCCAATCAAGACAGGCATTCTGCCTAATCTATCACGAGCAGCAATGATTCTTCCATCATCTGTAAGAATCAGGATTGATGCAGAACCATCAATTAGACTTTGTGCATATGCAATACCATCGGCAAAATTATCTTTCTGGTTAATCATAGCAGCGACAAGCTCAGTTGAGTTAATACCATCGTTTGTCATTGCACCAAAGTGACCACCATTTGTAAAAAGATAATCTTCAACAAGCTTTTCCTTGTTATTAATAAGTCCGATTATACAAATAGCATATAAACCTAATTTTGAACGCACAAGAAGCGGTTGAGCATCCGAGTCACTAATACAACCAATTGCTGCTTTACCCTGCATCTTATTTGAAATATTTTCAAACTTTGTTCTGAATGGTGAATTTTCTATTTTATGAATTTTTCGTTGTAAACCGATACTTTCGTCGTATGCAGCCATACCACCACGACGAGTACCGAGATGAGAGTGATAGTCAGTACCAAAAAAGACATCTAAAACAACATCTTTTTTACTGACAGCGCCGAAAAAACCACCCATTTAAAATCTCCTTATGCAAAGAAAAGCTCTGAAAGAGTCATTGGGTCAATATATTTGCCGTCTTTATAAACACGCATATTACCAGATGCGATTTCGTCAATAAGCATAACATTGCCGTCAGCATCGTAACCGAATTCGAACTTGATATCATAAAGAACAAGTCCTTTTTCTTTAAGGTCATCAGCAACAATCTGAGTAATATCCTGAGTCATTTTCTTAATATCATCATACTGCTTGTCTGTCATAACACCAAGAGCAACAAGAGCGTCTTTGATTACAAGTGGGTCACCCTTTGCATCGTTTTTGAATGTCATTTCAACATATGCAGGAAGGTCAGCACCTTCTTCAATATAATCACCGTAACGACGAATAAAGCTACCAACAGCCTTGTGACGGCAGATTACTTCAAGACCATGGCCAAAAACCTTAGCAGGAAGAACTTCCATTGTTGTGTCATCAAGGTTAGCACTTACATAGTGTGTTTTAATACCTGCTGCATTAACTTTTTCAAAGAAATAAATTGACATACGAAGGTTAACATCGCCAACACCGTCAATAGTAAGACCTACTGAATTTTCGCCCGGGTCAAATACACCATCTTTACCAGTACAGTCATCTTTGAATTTAAGAAGACAGTTACCGTTTTCAAGCTTAAATACGTCCTTTGTTTTACCTGTGTAGATTTTTTCCATGGTTATTACTCCTTTATAAGAAAAATTATTTTATGAATTTAATTTAGACATTACGTCTGCATCTTTTTTAAGAACAACTTCAGCCGCATCCTTACGCATTTTATCAAGTTTGTCAGCAAGTTCTTTATCTTCAACTGCAATAATCTGCGCAGCAAGTAAAGCAGCATTAGCACCGCCATTAATCGCAACTGTTGCAACAGGAATACCCGATGGCATCTGAACAGTTGAAAGAAGAGCATCCATACCATCAAGGTATGTTGAAGCACAAGGAATACCGATAACCGGTAATGTAGTATTTGCTGCAACTGCACCTGCAAGATGAGCAGCCATACCAGCCGCTGCAATCAATGCACCATAACCATTTGCCCTTGCATTAAGTGAAAAATCACGAGCCTGTTCAGGTGTTCTATGTGCTGAATAAATGTTAACTGTGTATGGAATACCTAAGTCATCCAAAACAGCAGTTGCTTTTTTAATGATTGGAAGGTCGCTGTCGCTACCCATTACAATACCAACTTTTTTCATAATTACCTCCATAAAAACGCAAAAGGACAGTCCTATCCTTAAAACCTAAGTAGAACTGCCCAGACGGTCGGCTAAAATCACCGTGCTCCTCTGTGGTGCTCCACGTGATTCCGTCAGTCACACGGTCAAAAAATTGTCACAAGTATATTATAATAAAATAATTATTCAATGTCAATTATACCAGTAAAATCTGTTGTAAAAAATTCGACATTTTTTCAAATAATTTTTGTATATTTTTTAGCTTTAGATATGTAAAAAGTGAGGTAACTAAACCTCACTTTTTGTTTAAATTAATAGTTTTCTGCTTTCATCATAAAATATGCCTTTGGATGTGCACAAACAGGGCATACTTCAGGTGCTTCTTTACCAATATGAACATGACCGCAGTTAGAGCAAATCCACATCATATCACCATCACGAGAGAATACAAGTCCGCCCTCGATGTTAGCGAGAAGTTTCTTATATCTTTCTTCGTGGTCCTTTTCAATTTTAGCAACCATTTCAAAAAGAGCTGCAATATGGTCAAAGCCTTCTTCTTTTGCAACCTTTGCAAATTCAGCATACATTTCTGTCCATTCGTAGTTTTCGCCTGCAGCAGCATCCTTAAGATTTTCTACAGTTGTTGGGATACCACCATCATGGAGAAGTTTAAACCAGATTTTTGCGTGTTCTTTTTCATTGTTAGCAGTTTCTTCAAAAATCTGTGCTATCTGAACATATCCGTCTTTTTTAGCCTTTGATGCGTAATATGTGTATTTGTTTCTTGCCTGTGACTCACCTGCAAAAGCAGTCATGAGATTAGCCTCTGTTCTTGAACCTTTAAGTTCCATTAAAAATCACTCCTTGTGTTTTTTTAGTAATATTATTCTACCATATTTTTCAAAAAATACAACAGTATAGAAAAAATTTTTATAATATGTTATTATATATTTGAGGTGAAAATTATGGGAAGAATAACAATTGAACCTATTGCATATATCGAAAATAATTACAAGGAAAAATTTGGTATTCCGCGACAAAGCGGATTGTCGGAATCAGTTATTTCAAAAGTTGTATTTGAAAGTGATTATAAAGACCCGAATTATTTTAAAGGAATTGAAGAATTTTCACATATATGGTTAATATGGTACTTTTCTGATGTCAATAAAAAGCATATCAAACCGACAGTAAGACCTCCAAAGCTTGGCGGAAATAAAAAAGTTGGTGTTTTTGCAAGTCGCTCACCATTCAGACCTAACAGAATCGGCATATCCTGTGTTAAACTTATTAAAACAGATTTCAGTTACAAAAGAAATATTCTTTATGTAACAGGTGCTGACCTTATGGACGGAACACCGATTATTGACATTAAACCATATTTGCCATATACAGATAGTCGGCCTGATGCAACAAATGGTTTTGCACTTGATGATATTAACGGAAAACTTGAAATCAAATGTAGCGACGAGCTTTTAATTAAAATACCGTTTGATATAGTTGACGGATTGTTTGAAACATTAAAACACGACCCACGACCATCATATCAAAATGATGATAGAATTTATGGTATGAGTTATGGTGAGTTGCAAGTTAAGTTTCAAGTTAAAGAAAATGAATTGACGATTATAGAAATAGAATAACAAATCATAACCACCAGTTGAATGCAATAGTAAAATAAAGGTAGACACATGGAAAACCACCATGTATCTACCTTTTTCTTATGCTAAAATATAATGTGGAGGTATGGAAATGAAAAAAGGACAAAAGAAACGAATATGGACAA